>CAIOTH010000043.1 GCA_903861145.1 uncultured Bacteroidota bacterium
CGGTAAGGCTGCTGCTTAGCTGTTTTTCTATCAGTGGAAAGTATTTTTCAGAGACTTCGAGCATGGTGTATGTTTTGCGCGCAAATTTAGCGACCGGTTACGCCATGCGCAAGATGCACTTCACCGGATGCTTACAATTGTGTTAAAATACTGTATTATAAATCAACACCCGGCATTAGGTAAATGAAGATTTTATTATTCAGCTGGCACCAGCCATCATTAAAATAAGCACATTGATTGCGCACGGTAGGGAGAACTATTTAATTGTGAGGCCGGGCAAAAATGCATCTGCCCACAACTGAAATATCATCAGGTTCCATAGCAGCTTGCGGTGATTACGCCTGCCAGATTGGTGTTCTTCCTTCAGCTTATTTACATAGTTATAGTTGAAGAGGCCCTGTTTTTCAATTTTATCCTTTGAAAGCAGGTTGTTGCATAAATCCTTCAGTTCATCCTTTAGCCATAATGAAACAGGGATTCCAAATCCTTTTTTGGGCCGGGTTACAATTTGGGCCGGTAATTTATCAAGCATTAATTGCTTAAGTATCCATTTGCCATCGAATCCCTTCATTTTGTAATCAAGCGGGAGGCCGTTCAAAAACTCAATTACATCGGTATCCAAAAACGGTGCCCGTACCTCCAACGAATTGTACATGCTTGCCCTATCAACTTTAACCAAAATATCATCGAGTAAATAGGTTTTATAATAAATGTACAGTAGTTGATTTAAGTGCACGGCAGGCGGAGCAGTGCTTAAAAGCTTGTCGATGATTGAAAGGCCGCTACCGTTTGTGATTTGGCCTAAAGCGCCCGGCGTTAAAAGGCGTTGTTTATCGGCAGGAGTGAAGCTGCCAAGCCAAAGGCTATGGGTGTATTGGTTTTGAGATTCAAAGCCATTTAAAAATTGCTTTACCTTGAAATCAAAGCTTATGTTTTTTTCGGAGGCCGGTAATTTGCCCGCCATGGCCTCCATTACTTTGATAAAGGATTTTGGAAAAGCCTGGAAAACGGAAGCAAATTTTTCGGATATAAAAGTAGGATAGCCGGCAAGCAATTCATCGCTGCCATCACCCCCTAATGCAACAGTAACTTTTTGGCGCGTAATTTTTGACAGAAAGTATGTTGGTATAATGGAAGGATCGGCAAATGGCTCATCGGATTTTTCAATAATTTCAGGCAGCAAATCAAGTGACTGCTTGGCGGAAAGTGTTTCGGTATAGTGCTCGGTGCCGAGGTGTTTGGCCACAAGTTCGGCATAGTCACTTTCATCGTAGCTCTTCTCACTAAAGCCTATCGAAAATGTTTTTATTTTTTGTGCTGAGTTTTTTTGTGCGTAGTATGCTATGGTACTACTATCTAATCCGCCACTTAAAAAAACGCCCAATGGCACATCGCTCATTAATCTTTTGCTAACGGCGTTATTTAGTAATTCGTCAAACCGGTTGATAGTAGATTTTAGGTTTGCCGGTTTTACATCAAAATTTACCGACCAGTATTCTTTCTTAGTTTCAATCTTTCCGTTTTTGAAAATTAAGTAGTGCGCAGGTTCCAGCTTCTGAATGTTTTTGAAAATGCTGCCAGGAGAAGGGACGTAGTCGAAAGTGAGGTATTGGTTTAGAACATCTATGTTTAACTGCCTATCGGTTAACGGATGTTGTAGAATTGCTTTAAGCTCGGAAGCAAAAACAAAGGTATTATTGACAATACTATAGTAGAGCGGTTTTTTGCCCATTCTATCGCGGGCAATAAATAATTTTTCCTGTTTAAAATCATAAATAGCAAAAGCGAACATGCCATGAATTTTTTGCAGCATGGCCTCACCGTGTTCTTCATAGAGATTAATTAATACTTCGGTATCTGAGGTAGTGGTGAATTGGTATTTGCCGGTTTTTTCAAGCTCGCTTTTTAGGCCGAGATAATTGTAAATCTCACCATTAAACACAATTGCGTAGTCTTTGTCGGCAGTAAAAAAAGGTTGGTTGGCGGCCGAACTTAAATCCAAAATGCTTAACCGGGCATGTGCCAGCCCTATATTTAACCTGTGGTATACACCTTGATAATCGGGGCCGCGATGGCGAATGGACATGACCATTCTTTTTAAATCACTCTCGCTACCTTCACCATTAAAGCCTGCTATGCCGCACATTAATAATCTATTTGCTTAGTTGAACCTGCTTGTGCCTTCTCCAAAAATCATTTTTTTGCTCCTCCAAATTTCCATGAATTTCCATTTCTGAAAATAATGTATGTGGATTTTTGATCGACATCGGGAAACGATGCAAGCCAATTTTCTATAGTTTGTTTCGATATATAGTCGGTTTGAGGGGTTACCAATTGGTCGAATGCAACGTGATGAAAGAAGTGAAATTCGCGCTGAGAAATCCAACATGAATAATTGTAGAGTGGGAGGCTTTTAAATATTGAGGATGTTGAAATTAATTTGGCATAAAGGAAATACGGCACAACCAGCGGCAGCGCTACCAAATACTTGGTAAACCACCATGGTAAATTTGAAACTACTTTACGAATTGGGTCAACGATATAAATAATTACGGCATTACCTTCTTTAGCGTAAACCCAGCAATGAAAACGTCCGCCACTTTTTGTATTCTTTACAACTGATTTGAGGCCTTCAATAGGTTCCTTTAAATGGTGTAGCACACCTATGCAATAAACTACATCGTGGCCAGCGCTGCTATAGGTGGTTAAATCCTGCTGTTCAATTTTGTAATTTTTAACCCCGGTTTGGCTCAGGTTTTTTTCGCACGATAAAACTGATGCCCCCAAATCAACCCCGGTAATAAATTTTGGCTCCCATGCCGGTAAATGGCATAGCAAGCTGCCATTACCACAGCCCAGTTCTAAAACTGTTTTATTAGTTACATCGTTTTTGCTAATCGGCTGCAACCATTCTTCAAATTGCGCATAGGTGTATACGGAACCTTCAGGCAGGTTATTCCACGAGGTGGCAAATGCGTCTGCTGTATTTTGATCTTTAACTGACATTACTTTTTTGCGATAATTATTTGGTTATTTAGACAGTAGCCTTAAACCTATGGGTTGATTAATCTTTAAAGTTTATTTTTTCTTTTATAGTAAATGGCAATTTGTCCTGGCTTTCGTAATAAGTGCGCATTAGCATTTCTGCCAAAATTCCCATTAAAATCATTAACACACCCACGATAAAAAACATGGCAGAGATGGTGGGCAGAGGCGTTTGAATGAAATCTTTTTGGCCGGTAATTTTAAAATAAAATGCCAACCCTGCTGAAAGGAACATTACCAGAAATGACAGAATACCTGAGCCGCCGAAAAAGTGTATTGGGCGCTGCATGTATTTATCCAAAAATTTAATTAACACAAGGTCGAGCATTACTTTGTAGATGCGGAATAACCCGTAGTTACTTTTACCGTACAAGCGGGGGTGGTAACTTACAGGCATCTCTGTAACTTTACCGCCCTGCCATTTACAAAATACCGGTATAAACCGGTGCATTTGCCCGTATAGCCTAACATCCTTTATAACGTCAATTCTATAAGCTTTAAGCGTGCATCCGTAATCGTGCAAGGGTACACCAGAAATAGAGCTAATTAATTTGTTTGCCAGTAATGAAGGAAGCTTGCGGGTGAGAAACTGGCCTTCCCATCTTTTTTGCCTCCAACCACTAACAACATCATAACCTTCATCAAGCTTGGCTATGAGTTTTGGGATATCGGCTGGATCATTCTCAAGATCACTGTCAATTAAAACGAGTATATCGCCCTTGGCAAACTGAATGCCTGCGTTAATGGCTGCAGTTTGCCCGAAATTTCGGCGAAAGTTAATTGCCTTAATTTTGGGATTAACAGCCTGCCTCTTAAGCTCGGCCCAGGTATTATCGGTCGAACAGTCGTTTACAGCGATAATTTCATAGTCCCATCCCTCCATGGCGGTGCCGATTGCCTTGAAGAGTTGGTCAAGGCTCTTTTCCTCATTAAAAACAGGTAGTATAACTGAAATGGTACTCATAAGAATTTATCTCTCAATTTAAAATAGCAAGCTGCCGAGCAAATTACGATAAAAGGATACTCGGGTGCAAGGTATCTATGTTCTGAATACTTTAAAGCTATTGGAAACACAAATACTCCAAAAAGCATTATCAACGATATTAGCAACAGCACATAGTCAATGCTAACCAGGTTTAAGCTTTTAAAAACCGTCCAAAATGCCATTAATAACCCTGTTGTAAGAGCAAAATAATAAATTGCTTCGGATAGAATAAAAATACCAATCTTAAGCTTATTGTAAGGATGAAAAATCAGGGGAGGGGTCTGTACCCTTCCGAACAGAAACCTTTTAAGATAAATCCATCTTGATTGAATGTAGAATAGAAAAGGCTTCTCGCTTTGTAAAGAAGCAGTATAGGTATCCAGACGGATGGTAATGGTTTCTCGATATTCCTCTAATTGCTTAGCGTTTAGCCCTACTTTGCGTAGCGAATCCCATTTCATTAAATCTCCTCTCATTATCACCAGACTATCCCTATTAAATTTCGAAGTGTATATATAGTCGGGAATGGAAACGGTGTAGTTTTTCTCCAATTCCTCGGCACATGGGGCGCACACCATATTTTTGAGGTTAGGATAAAACCAACGCGAAGCTGTGCCTGCATCCCAGGCAAATTCGCCGCCCCAACTTTGTATAAACCTTATTAAAGGAGCAGCGCACGTATTTCTTATCTCTGATACATACATGTGAGGGTAGAGAGGAATGATTCGCTGGCTTTGGTTGTAGTTTCTAACTATCCATGCACCATCAAACACTACAAAAGAAGACATAAAGAGTAATGCGCCAGGCAGCACTGACCGGCTCCGTTCGCGACAATGAAATACAAAAAGAACCGGCAGAACTATTGCGAATAATATTATGTATACCGGTTTAAGAAAAACAATCCAGGTAAGAAATGAACCGCTTATTAGCAAATAGTGCAGCTTTTGTGCGCGAACAAAGTAAAGGCATAGGAAGTAAATGAAGAAAACAAGAAATGAAATGGTTAAGCTTTCAGTAATTATCAAATAGTCCCACGAAAAGGCACAAGAACTTAAAATGTAAAGAAGAAAAGAGTAATAAAATGCTGTATTTTTTCGGGTTACCATTTGTGTTGTCAGGGCCAAAACATAGGTCGAAATTGCGGAAGTGAGTAACTGGAGTAGCAGAAGGGAATTGAGCGATTTAACGGGATCAAGAAAGAGGCGAAGGAAATAATAAAAAATTCCATAGCCGGGCATGCGTTCATCGGGAGTGTAGGACCCTGTGCTAAGAAAGTTTTCAATGGGCTTAAGATATTGGGCTGCATCACCACCAAAAGCTCCCCAAAAACCAGCATAGGTAGCATCGCGCAATCGTGGGTCAATATGGTGTATATAATAAACCAGTATGATTGATTTGAATGTCAGCGCGAGTAAAATCCAAAACCACCAATTTTTGGGTTCAAGGAGTTTTTTCATACTACTCACTTTTGGGGTAATATTTTCGGTGTATTTGTTGCCTGAAACCAGCTAATGAAGTTTTGCAGGCCGGTTTTAAGAGGGGTTGAGGGCCGAAAATGCAATAGTTCGGCGGCTTTACTAACGTCTGCATACGTAAACTCAACATCACCGGGCTGAGGGGGTAAATAATTTAATACCGGTTTAGTATTTAGTAACTCACTTATGGTATTAACCAGTTCCATCAACTTCACAGGGCTGGAGTTGCCTAAATTTATTATCTCGTAATGCGGGCCCGGCGCATTTACCAGTGCCATAGCTTGTTCAATTCCCCTTACAATATCGCCTACGTATGTATAATCTCTGCCCGTTTGGCCGGCTCCGTATATTTCGATAGGATTTCCTGCCGAAATTAGTTTTACAAATTTGTGGATAGCCAAATCGGGACGTTGCCTTTCGCCATAGACGGTAAAAAACCGAAGGTTGATGGACGAAATACCGTATAATTTAAAGTAGGTAAAATTTAAAAGCTCGCAGGCTTTTTTAGTAAGTGCATAGGGAGAAATGGGATGATCAACGTTGTCACTTTCAGCAAATGGCGTTTTTTCGTTATTGCCATATACTGAAGAGGATGAGGCAAAAACCATGTTCTTAATGCCCTTTACCTTCATCCATTCTAATAATGTTTGAGTTCCGGTTATGTTATTGTGAACGTATAGTTTTGGGTTTTCGATAGATGGACGAACACCAGCTTTGGCGGCCAGATGAATTACTGTCGTCCCATTAAAACTGACAGAGTTGAGCCCTTCAGAGTCGGTTATATCAACCTCGTAAAATGAAAAGTTGGGATTGTTTAGGGCGCTGGCGAGATTTTGCTCTTTAACCGCCCGGCTGTAGAAGTTGTCATAGTTATCAATTCCAACAACTTTTATCCCTTTCGATAATAAGTAATCAGCCAGGTTGCTACCGATAAAACCAGCTACGCCGGTAATTAAAACCTCCATTTATGCTAAAATAATAACTGCCCGATTAATAGTGCAATAATAGTTTTTTTCGGGTGATTTGGGAAGAAATCGGGGGGGCACCCAACTGAGATAGACTGAATTGCTTAGTTATGATTTACAAACATTATGTAACTGCCCACAGGCCTGTTGTACACTGATGCCGGTTTTATAAAAGGTAACTGCATTACACACCCTGCACTTTGCAGACATAAGGCGTTTGCACAGTGGTAGTAATCCTTAAACAAAGATGCGAAATCAAACAGGGTAACGGATGAGTTGGAAAGGGCGAAAACAAGAAATTTGGCCCCATGGTCTTCATAAATCCCGACCCCGCATCGCAGATTCCTGTTTTTGGAGGTTGGATCAAATTTATCGTGTATATGGCCATTTACAACAAGCATAGGGCCTGCCTGAACCGCTAACCGAGCATTGGGATATTTGAACGATTCGGCTGATTCAACTATTGCAGCATCTTTATCGGTTATTATGAAAACACCATTGGGTTTAAGGTAGAAGCCCATTTGGTTACCATCGGTTAAGTTTAAGGGATTTAGTGTTTTTCCTTCTGACACGAACAGTCCAATTGGCCTGAATGAAGAGTCCCAAACACTGGCATTCGTAATAAAAAGATTGGGATCGTTATTGATGTATGAGCTAATGAAATCATTATGAGCAACGCCAGATAGGTTTTGTACCAGTTTAAATTTTTTGATGGATGCGGTATCTATTTTTACCGTGAAGATGCTATAGGTATTGCCATGAAAATTAAACTCGTTATCGCCCTTGGTTTGTGCATTGCAACAAAATGGCATAAGGAGATATAACAGTAATAAGGTTTTAAGAAATCTCATTTTGCACGCTTTTTCCGTGTGGCTGATATTAAAGTACAAAAGTGGCCTCCAATTTCATTAGGGGCTAAATCGCGCAGGTACATCATGGATATTGCTCCATCTAAAAACAAGGCATTTTGGCAATTGTAAACATCTTTAAACAATAAGGCAAAATCGAAAAAGTTCACTTCGGTTTGCGAGAGAATAAAAACAATTTTCTTAGGGCTTATTAGACCCACCCCGCTCCTGATTTTTTTGTTGTTCGAGGCGCGGGCAAATTTATCGTGTATTTTGCCATTTATTACCAGCATAGGGCCTGATTGGGTTGCCTGATCTAAGTTTGGTAGCTGTGCATTGAATGCTTCTGAAGTTGTGTCGATATGCGCGATACCATCCTTAGAGATATAAAATATGCCATTGGGCTTTAGGTAAAAATTTTCGCTGTTAGGACGTGTGGTGTTTAGTGACGCTTTTGCTGTGCCATTTTCAACGAGTAAACCTTCAGGCGAAATATCGGGATTGAACATTCCGCCATTGGTTATCATGACCGGCGCATTATCGCGAAACGTTGATGAGTGTAGTAGCGTACCGATGTTGCCGTATATTTTTCCTTTGGAGTCTTTCCAATGCAATTTGATATCGTAAGTATCTACATCGGCTATAAACACATAATATGGTGCACCTTTAAAAGTAAGCGTGTCAGACCCATTTTTCTGGTGAACCACTGAAGCTATTTTTTCTTTAAGGTTTGATTTTTGTACATCTAACTGGTTGATGGATTGCTCATTTTTTTTAATATCCTTTTTTAAATCTTCATTAGTAATGTAGAGATTTTCCTCTTGTATTTCGGCTTCGTTTATTTGTTTCAGATAATTTGTAAATGCTTTTGACTGGCTGTTATCCGGGTGGGCTGAGGAGCCTTTATCATTTGCGGAGGAACCAGGCTTTTTGGGGCCTGAAGTAGAAGCTTGTGTTTTGGCTTTATTTAGGGCGCTGGAATCTGTTGACACTACCGGCCTTATTTGAGGATTGCCCTGTAATGGTTGCTTCATGGTTAAGATGAAGCTGGACACGAGTAAGATAAATGATGCAATGGTTAGCTTATGTATCATTTTAAAATATTTATTGTCGGCATTGTAATGTTATACCAGCGGCAATGCCCGGCCTGGCATTTAGTTTAAGTTTCTTAACCAGTTTATCCTTATTGGCAACTATCATATTATTGGTAACCTCGCCCTCATAAATGTCAACTTCGCAAGTATTTGGCGGATGGGCTCCCATGTTCCACGCTTTTGATACAAGTATGTTTTTTTTATTGGGGTCTAAGTCTACCACAACTTTTATAGCCTGAGAATATGAATAAGGCGTAATAACATGAATCATTTGTTGGTTAACAATAACACGATCGTTAAAAATGAGTGAAACGGTATCGCCATCTTCATCTTCATCATCAAAAACAAACATGGTAAACTTGCATCCTTTGCCTTCGGGTAAAGGGACCACGTGCTGGTAATCTATTGTATCATTAAAACCCGTGCTTGCCGGAAGTTTAGTGGGTATAGTAATTGCCGCAACTGGTGCTATAGTTGGTTGAGGGGGTGCCTCGCCCAACGGTTTAATAGTTACATAAAAAGAGCGAAGTATTGAATTGCCTGCCTCATCTTCGGCGTGGTAAGTAATTTTAGTGGTGCCCATTTTGAAAAAGCTTCCACTTGGTAACCCATCAACCAGCCGTATCTCTTTTATATGGCAATTGTCGCTGGCGGTGGGTTGGTCGTATTTAAATTTGATACCGGCTTCCGCGATGCCAATTACAATTACTGTATCGCGTGGAATTTCGAGCGTGGGGTTTTCGTTATCGATTACTTTTACGGTAAAAGAGCACTGCTTGTCGCCCGCTTTATCGGAAGCCGAGAATGTATTAATGGTTGAACCTACCGGAAAGAAATACCCCGATGTAGCGCCGGCCGTTTGTTTAAGTGCGATATCGTTTGCGCCGGTAATTTTAGGTGCGGTATAATTTACATTTGCCCCGCATTTGCCTATGTTATTACTTACCACTATATCTGATGGACAATTTATTTTCCATTCTGTAGCAACCGGTGTTTCGGATTCTACTATTACTTTGAAACTACATTCAGCGGTGTTGCCTGAAGGGTCTGATGCTTTATAAGAGATAGTAGTTACGCCAATTGAAAATTCGGAACCTGACTGCGGACCAGAAACCTGGGTTAATAATACGTTCGGGCAGTTATCTGCATAAGTGGGTGAGGGGTAATTCACCTTTATGGTTTTAGAGCCGGCTGGGCATTTTACTTTCATATCCGCCGGGCAAACAATGCTGGGAGGAGTTTTATCGGTTACTATAATGTCGAATGTTGAAGTCCGTTTTCGTCCATAATTATTGCTTGCGAGAAAGGTAACAGATGAGCGACCTACTGGAAATTGAGAGCCGCTACTGATGCCATTTACCTGTTTAAGTTCTGTGGTACCACAAGCCGTAGTTACAATTGGAGGAGAGAAGACAACAGTAGACGAACAAGTATTGGCATCTGCAATTTTTTCGATGTTTGCCACCGGCGCCATACGCACGTCCTCTTCAAACCTACTGCCGGTTTTATCGTTGTATAACGCTTGTATTTCGTTTAGTTTTAGCGCACGGTTGTAAATTCTGAGGTCATCCAATGCGCCTGAAAAGAATTCGGTTTTGCCGGGTACATCTTTGGCAATGTTTAATGGAAGTTTGTTGGGGACAAAATTTGTGGTATAAATGGTATCCCATATTTTGGAACCGTTTAAGTAAACCTCTACTGCTTTGCCATCATAAGTAACAGCGCAAAAATTCCAAACGCTAAAATTTATGGGGTGCATCATAAAATTGGGATCAACTTTAGTAAATGCAGTACTTATAGAGGACGAACTGAAATTCATTTTTTCGTTTTGAAAAAGCTGAACCCGATATTGCGGCATATCGTTGGTTTCGGTAGGCAAATCACCTTTGCATATTAATGACAGCCATTTTGAATCGGGACTTGCAGGGTTAGGTTCTATTCTAAACCATGCAGCCACTGTAATTGCATTGACGGGACTTTCAAGACTTGCTGAACTGGGAATAGTTATGTAACCATCAACGCCGTTAAAACTCATGGCACCGCAGTTGTTTCCAAAACGGTCGGCAGTAGCGCCAACACCACCTATCACCATGCCATTGTTGTTATTGCCGCTGGCATCATTGGCTTCGCCGTTAAGCGGATAATAAGCAATTAAACCTGTGCTCGGTAGCTGCGAAAAAACAGAGAGGGTAATACAGAATAATATAAGACTTAGGTAGATTTTCACAGTACTTTATATTCTTTGGAGCGTTGACTTTTTAAAATGGAAAATGGTTTTGATCCCTGAGTTGACTACCTATTCGTAATAATAAACCAACAGATTGGCAGCATCCTCACAGCTTTTTTTTCCTTGTATATCGGTACGTTTAGTGCCTCCCTGATCGAATAAATCAAACACATCCTGGTCGCCGGTATCGAGGTTTATCATAAACACAACTTCGTCCATCTCTCTCCCTTTTTTCAGAAAATTATAAACCGCTTTTGTTCCTTCATACAACGTGTTGGCATCACTAATGCTGGTATTGACTATAATGTGAACCAACTCGCCATTGTATTTGCATACCGCTAAAAACCGTCTTTCTCTTTTATAGCAGGCTGTTGGGTGGGCCGTGCAATCAGGGTCAAGCACTTTTAGTTGGTCTTTATACACCAGTAGGTGGGTTTGAAAAGTAGTGGCCTCCATTTTTTGGGCACAACTAATAAACATCTGACGCTCGAGCGCATTGTTTACATCATATTGTTGTTGAACGTTATCGCAGGTTATACCTACCTTTTGCTCTTTAATGCTTGACACTGCAATGCCGCCGGTAGCATATACAATTACCAGCCCTCCATACGAATTTGGTTTTTCGTTTACAACAACTCCATTGTCAATAGTTAAACCTTCGGGGATAGATTTGTTTAGATAATTTTCGTATGCGCCGCTGGTTACTAAAATGATAGAACGGCCTTTACGCCATTTCTGAAATCGATCATTTACTGATTGGTTTCCTTCTTTATACGCAAAGTATTTTGCCTTTACCCGGTTGTTAGCCCGATTCATGGTTACGCAGGTGTATTTTTTGCCTTCGTAAATCATGGTTGAAATATCAACATCTTTTGCAGAGTAGGGAGAAGAGGGAGGGCTAGCCGGATGAAATGATGTAAGAACTATGAAACTAAAGATTATAAAAACATTCCTCATGGACATTTAATTTATGGCTGAATTATTGTTTTCGATTTTTAAAGAAACGAGAAATGGCCTGAATAACTATTATCTGCTCAATGAGCAAAATGATGAACCCCAGGAGTAATGCAATTTTTAAAGAGGTACTTGCCACTTGTAGGCGGTCAATAAGGTAAACCCATTTTCCGTTTGATAAATTATAGAGCACCTTGGTCATATTGGAGGCCGGTACCGATTCGGGGTTGGCTTTATATTCAACCAAACGATTGAGCATGCCGGCTATTACCGGATCGTTTTGTAGCTGTGGCGCCGACTTTACGGTATCGGCCACCTTATCGGCTACATAATCTAACCAGCTAGACCCAATAGCTTTGTACAAAATTGGGTCTTCGGCATAAAAATCGCCCACATCCGTATATTTTGAACCCAGTGTAAGTTTGCCAAGTAAATACGCCATATCAAACCCCGAAGATTTTTCCTTTTCCTGCTCTTTCAATTTTGTTGTTAGCGCCGTAAACAGTATTTGAGCAGAGGGAAGTTTGAGCGAATCCATAACACGTTTGTAATTTCTTATCTCACTGATGTTATCAGGATCAATGCCTGCCAAAAATTGCCCATAAGGGAAGCTTTCAACAACATGCGCAGTATCAATTTGACTGAACAAGGAGTAATTTATTCCGGCCTTTGCTACAAAGCACCCTGCCACGAGAATTACCAGGGTGCAATATTTTTTTATCTGGCAGATTTTAAATTGAAGCATGAGAAACTCAGGTTTAAGGAATATAACTAATGATACCCAAAAATAATTTTAACCTGTCATATTCAGTCGCAAACGATATCATGAACCCTTATTGGCAAATATAAAAATCTATTTAGACAAAAGTTTGAAGCTAACGCGGGCTAATTTTCCCTTAAAGGCACTATTTCGGGGTTATTTTTATATTTAGTGGCTCGTTTAAACTGATTGATGAAATGATGGCTTCGAAAACTAAACTTTCCGTTTTATTCATCATTTTGCTTTTGGCTCAATCAACAACCGCGCAAATATTGAAGGATTGGCAATGGGGTGATGAAACCGAAATTTATAATGACGGCATAACCCAGGTTAGTATTAGCTTTTTCAGAGCGCCTACCAGTTGTGATAACGGAGGAAAATCAAACCGGTTCAGATTTAACATTACAGGCAGCCTCAACCCCGCAAGCAAAACCACAGAAATAAAACTTGAGTACATCAACTGCGAAGGCAGAACGGTGGGTATTACCGAAACACTGAACATTGGCAAAACCGGGCAATTGGGCAATGTTGAAAGTATTGATTACCGGTTTACCGGAAGCGCGGTATTAAGTGTAAATAATATTACGGTAGGGCCTATAGGTATACGCGTCAGCGGCCCGCAATCTTTATGTTCGGGCCAAAGTATATCTCTTAGCAGTAAATTGATTGGATCAAATGACTCATTAAGTTATCAGTGGCAGGAGAGTAGCGATAATAATAAATGGAAGGTAATTGATAGCGCGAACGCACCTATTTATAATACTCCACCGATAAGCGGGAAAAAATATTTCCGATGCGTGGGCGTAAGGACAAATGATAGTGCTGCTACTAAGATTTTTTCAAACGCGTTGGTGATAAGCGTATTTAGTCCTGCTATTTCAATTTTGGGAAACAGCCATATTTGCAGTGGCGGTAAAGTAAAATTTACTGCAGCTTTATCAACTAATGAAATTGCCGGAAGATACCAATGGCAGAAAAGCACGGATAATTTAAAGTGGAGTGATTTGTCAGGTGATACCTCAAGTAGCTATTTAACACCTAAAGTAACGGCCGAATTATATTTCCGTTGTGTGTTTACGCCTACCGCAACCGGGTGCTCGCCTTCGTTTTCCAATGCTATTAAGAGTATAATTTTGGCTACTCCGAAGGTGGCAATTACCGGCGAGAAAAATATTTGCGAAGGAGCTTCTGCATCTTTAACCGCCAATGTTATGGGCGAAAATACAGGCGGATACCAGTGGCAAATGAGTAACGATAACAGAAACTGGAATGACCTGGAGGGTGCCAACGCAAATAAATTTTACTCTCCGCCATTAAACCAGGCTTCTTATTTCCGTGCCAAGTACCGTTTAAATGAGGATGGGTGCCTCGCGGTTATATCGAACCCCATGAATATTACAACTTTGGCAGCGCCGCCCTTAAGTGTTTCGAAAAGCAAGGTAATTAAGCCAGGCAGGAGAACGGTTATTTCGGCCAAGGCACTTATTAAAACAGCGGATGGGCATTACCACTGGCTTTCGAGCAGCAATGAGTATTATGGGTGGAGCGATGTACCGGGGGCAACCGATTGCAAATATAAAACTGCTAAGGTAAATTCTACTATGTACTACCGGTGCGTTTATAAATCAAAAGATAATCAGTGCGAGGCTACTTCCGCAATTGTTACAATAGGCATTAAACAAAATAAGAATGCCAATGCAACCGGTAAGGATGCTGAGAAGAAGTGGAGTGACCGTTATGATAATACTAAGCAGTTTGTTCAAATGGGTTTTGGGTTAGGTGCGGAGTATTGCCAAAATCCTTTTACATCTGCACACACCAATACCCAAACTGGCGCCAGCAGCTCGGTTAGTACAAGCGATAATCAGGCGTTAAACCTTAATGGGCTAGGATTAAAGGGCGAGTTTGTAATACATCCCTACATCAAAGATTTTTTTAGCGTAGGATTGAATGTGGGCGGGGCAGTGGGTACTTCGCCGGGCGCAATTCATGATGTTTTTAGTAACACCAATAGTACCGGTGCTATTTTGAGTGAAAGCTATTTATATAGCCGCCTTGATTTTGGAGGAGAGTTAGCATTTGGCAGCGCAGCATTTAAATTGTTGTTTAAGTATAACACCGGCATTCAGACTAATGATTTTTCCAAAAGCATAACAACCCAAACCAGTAATATTTTTATTCCGGGCAATACAACAGACCAATACAGTGTTAATGAGCAATTCAGACGAGAAACCTTGAGTGGAGGGTTTAGAATTGGACCCTACTCGGCTACCCATGTTCATATTAAAAGACCTGTGAGCCTGGATTTGCTTTATAATCTTGCCCGGGATTATAGTTGGAATTGGCAATCGGCAAAATGGAATTACGCTCCGGTATCGGATTGGCGGATGGGGATAGGTTTGGGCCTTTGGGTGCAAAGTGCTTTGAAAATCGGGTTCGACATGAATTTTGATGCGAACTCGATACTTGCCACGCCGGGGCAACCGCAATCGGGTACAACCATCCAGGTATCGCTTATCTATAACAGAAACTGGTTTCACTAAGCGTTTTCCAATTGTGGTGGCGGTTGCATCCTAATTTTTAAATAACGCAACTTTCTACCAGAAGAGGTTCTTTCTACCTATAAATCCATTTATCATACAAGGTATTGTTTGTAATGCCTATCATACTTTGGCTCAAAATCAACGGGTATTTTGTTTTGCTAATGAAACCATTGATAACAAAGGAAACTAAGGTGTGATATGAAAAATAAAAAGTAGTGTAGTGTATTGAAAATCAAATTGATTTGATTTTTGAAATGCTTTAAATTTGCGAATGTGTAATACAAGCTATAGCTCGTAATTTACACTGAACGTTATATCGGCTTTTAGCGTAAAGCTAAGTGTGATGTATCGTGTAACCAAAGGATGTTTGACCCACAGTAAAAATTGCACTATTAGCCGCAAGCTGATGGGCAATTTCGGACAATCCTTTTTTACAAAGCTTATAACCTGCCTGATTTCACTCCTTCTAATAGATAACTCTTACGCGCAAATTACGGTAACACAAAATTCGAATGCAACAGCGTTAACACAAATGCTTGTTGGCTCCGGCGTAACTATTAGCAATGTTACCATGAATTGTAATACCGCCGCCAGTGGCACATTTACCAACGTATCGAGCAATATTGGCTTAAGCCAGGGAGTTGTTATGGCTACGGGTAAAGTTTCCAGTAAATATACCCCAGTTTTCTTATTTCAAGTGCGCAATTATGCACTCACAGTATCATTATACGTGGGTTGTGTTGTTTTTGATTCAGTTTTACAACATTTAATTTGTTCCATACGCTAAATGAGATAATAATGTAGATGTTATCTGTATATAAATCAATTGATTATGTGCATGGTCCATCGGTCCACGACTTTGAGTAGGTAAATTCTGCTGTGGGTAATAAAATTGCTAAAGTTTGTTACCGCTCCACCCTTCCTACTTTATAGAAGTGCTTTTTATAGTAGGGTTCCTCCATATCGCTGATAATAACACCTGCGTGGGTTGAGGCGTGTGCGAACTTATTGTTTTGAAGATATATGCCAACATGCGATATCTGCCCCTTTTTGATTTTGAAGAAAAGGATATCGCCCTCTTGCGCATCGGTCAATCCCTTCTTCAGTAATTTACACTGTGTAAGTATGGCACCGGCACTCGGCCCAAGTGTTTTGCCATATATTTTTTCGTAAAGCATATTTACAAAATGCGAGCAATCAATGCCATGGTCGCTATTTCCGCCATACCTGTAACAGGTTCTGTACCACTTAAATACCTCGTTGTATAGTTTGATATTGCCTGCCTGTTGAAGATCAATGGATTTGCGCTGATAGAACGAATCTATCTTCATTGAGTCAAGATCTTGCTGCGTAAATGAGGGTTGCACAACCGCAAGTGAGTCACTGGCATCCTGCGCCCTTACTAGCGAAGCCAGGAGACAAAAGAGGATGGCCAACAAATTTCTTTTGTAATAATGCATTTGCACTTGAGTTTCGAAACTTAAAGACGTTATGCTCAAAACTTTACGCTTTTGATGAATCGCTTAGCTTGCTGTGCTTGTAGCCATAGGTAAAGTACACCACAAAGCCCACAATCAGCCAAATCAAAAATCTTTCCCAGTTACTGGTGCCCGATTCGCACAATAAATAACTGCACGATAGAAACCCGAGTACAGGTATTAATGACATATTCTTCCAAAAACTGACAATCACTGTTACAATAGTTAATGCCAAAAACAGCCACAGCATAAACTGAGCGCGAAATGCTCTCCAACCGGTGTTATAAATGCTTGATTCAGCAAGGCCCGAGGTCTTCAATGCTTGTTTAAAATCCTCAGGCTGAGCCATATTGAAATTAGTTCTTACCGAATCGCTGTTTTGCGCCGGTGCAAAGTTTAGCTTGTAGGTTTTAGATATGTTGCCTTGAAGGGTTAACAGATCAGCCTTTGGCAACTCATCAACTGCTTCATCAACCGATTTAACCTGCCTTACCTTCATGTAGTCGTTAATATTATCGCCGTTATACTTTAATAATAACGCTGCGCCTACCACAAAAAGTATAGGCATTACAAATTTGCCGTTAATGTATGGTGTTTTGAATTTGCTTTCAGGAGGACTATCGTACATATTCATCCTCAAAATGCCGCCGCATACCAATACAAACGCGAATAGGGTGCCCACACTGGTTAAATCAATCACCACATTCATATCTAAAAACAAGGCTGGTATTGCGACAACAACACCGGTGAGAATAGTTGAGAAAGATGGCGTTTTGAATTTAGGGTGCATGCGCGAGAAGATAGGTGGCAACAAACCATCGCGGCTCATGCTCATCCAAATACGTGGCTGGCCAATTTGAAAAACGAGTAGCACACTTGCCGTGGCAATTACAGCACTAACCGCCACTATACCCGCTATCCAGTTTAAGTTAACTTGTTGAAATACAAACGAAAGCGGGTCACCAACGTTTAGGTGCTTGTAGTTAACCATACCTGTAAGCACCAAAGCAACAAGTACATAAATAACGGTGCAAATAATTAGCGAATAAATCATACCACGCGGTAAATCGCGTTGGGGGTTATGGCATTCCTCTGCCGTGGTTGAAATAGCGTCAAAACCGATGTATGCAAAGAAGACGGCTGCTGTTCCCTTCAATATACCACCCACCCCATTAGGCATAAACGGGTACCAGTTGCCTGGTTTTATATAAAATGCGCCTAACACAATAACAAGCACAATAATAACAAGCTTAATGCCCACCATCACGTTGGCCGAGTTGCGCGACTCTTTAATGCCTATATAAGTGATGTATGTTATTAGCACTACAATGGCGAAGGCTGGTATGTTGCAGATAAAATGCAGCCCTGCAAATTGCGGTGCGTTCGTCCAGGCCAGGTATTTAGATTGTAAATCAGGATCAATCGAAGCTAGGTGTATACCTGTTTTTAGCTTTTCTACCACAGTCAAAAAACCCGAATGGGCATCAGAATAGTTCATGGTTATCCAATCAGGCAGGTGAATACCAAATCCTGTTAGTAGGCTAATAAAATAGCTGCTCCACGAAATTGCAACGGCAATATTGCCAATGGCATATTCCATCAAAAGGTCCCATCCAATTATCCAAGCTATTATTTCGCCGAAGGCTACGTACGAATATGTGTAGGCACTTCCGCTAACCGGAACCATGCTGGCGAATTCGGCATAGCACAAGGCAGAAAACCCACAGGCTACTGATACAAATAGAAATAATAAGATGATGCCGGGGCCACCATCGAAACTGGCTTTACCAATGGTAGAAAAAATACCGGCACCCACAATAGCTGCAATACCAAAGGCGGTTAAATCGCGCACACCCAACGATTTATTCATTCCACCCGATAGCTCCGCCTCGCTATGTCCGTCGGCGGCATCTTTAAGCACTTTTCCTATGTCCTTCTTTCTGAAAAGATCTGCCATTAGTTTGATTTGTTGCGGCTAAAGATAAAAACTCCCCTAATAGTTTGTAGTTTGTGGATATCGCAGTTGCATGGTTAACCGAAAACCGTAAACTTGCTATGTGAAGTATAACTTTATAACCATTGAAGGCTGCATTGGCGCCGGTAAAACAACTCTAGCTAAAAAGCTGGCGGAAGATTTTAACGGCAAACTCATTTTGGAAGAGTTTGAAGGCAATCCTTTTCTCCCTAAATTTTATGAGGACCCGGAGAGGCATGCCTTTCCGGTTGAGTTGTATTTTATGGCGGAGCGATTTAAGCATTTAAAGAACCTTTTAAGTGAGGGTGATATATTTAAGTCATTCACAGTTTCTGACTTCCTGTTTCAAAAGAGTTTGATTTTTGCCACGAATAACCTGAAAGAGGATGAGGCCAGGCTTTATCGTATGTTGTTTGACATTATCAACTCAAGCTTGCCAAAGCCTGATATTATTTTGTACCTGTATGCCCCCGTTGAAAAACTTCAACAAAACATAAAAAGGCGTGGAAGGGATTTTGAAAAGAATATAACCAGCGAGTACCTTGAAAATATACAGCGCGCCTATTTAGATTACTTCAAAATGCAAAACCAGTCGCGCGTAGTTTTGCTTAACACAAGTGCGCTTAACTTTGCTGATAATCAGGCTGATTATGATAAAGTAGTTGAAGTGCTTAATGATGATTTTGAAACCGGCATTCATTATATATAGCTTGTGTACATCATTACTACTAAAATTAGCTTTAGCTAATTAATTTAGTTTTACTAATTTTGGTTGATGGAAGAACCCTATGTTAAAGGACGAGGCTCTCAGTTAAATCCCACCAACCGTTTTGAAACGCAAAGCAGGGAAGTGTATGTAGATGACCTCCACACTCAAGAGGAACGCGAAGAACTGCTGACCACTAATCCAAAGACAAAATACATCGAGGTATTCCCCAAAACTATTTTGAACAAGGTAGATAGCCCCGATATTGGTTTGGCCTGGAGTATGAATCCATACCAGGGCTGCGAGCATGGTTGCGTTTATTGCTATGCCCGTAATTCGCATCAATACTGGGGTTATAGCGCCGGTACGGAATTTGAGCAAAACATACTGATTAAAAAGAACGCACCCGAGTTATTGGAAGAAGCCCTCATCAGCAAAAAATGGAAAGCTGATTCAATTATGCTTTCGGGCAATACAGATTGTTACCAACCGGCCGAACGAAAATTGGGAATTACACGCAAACTGCTCAAAGTATTTTTGAAGTTTAAGCACCCTGTTGGCATTATTACTAAAAACAGTTTGATTGAACGCGACATAGATATACTTGCCGAACTCGCATCATTACGATTGGTGAGTGTTACCCTCAGCCTAACCACTTTGGATGAAGCACTGAAGCGAACGTTAGAACCACGCACCTCTGCCGCCAACAGTGTTTTGCGCACCATCAATAAATTAAGCAAGGCGGGTATACCGGTTAACGTAAATGTGGCACCTATTATACCGGGCATTAATGATGAGGGCATATTTGATGTGGTGAAAGCAGTCTCTGAACAGGGTGCTTTAAGTGCCAGCTACATTGTTGTTAGGTTGAACGGTCACAATGGTTTGATTTTTGAAGATTGGATAACCAAAAATTTTCCTGATAGGGCCAACAAAGTACTCAACCAAATTAAAACCATGCATGGCGGTAATCTAAACGATTCAAACTTTGGAAGGCGAATGAGGGGTGAGGGTAAATTTGCTGAACTGATAAGGCTGCAGTTTTCGTTAGCGCGCAAAAAGTTTTTGCAAGGCAAGGTATGGCCCGCAAGCAATTTTGATTTGTACGAAGAAGCGCGCAATCAAATTATAATAGACACTCAAGGCGATAAAAGCCAGTTGAAGTTGTTTTAATAATAAAGAAGTTCTCGGCTATTAAACTCCGTGCCTCCGTGCGAAACGCATTTGTTTTCAAAGAACTGCTTACTAAAAATTGAATGCTACCTTAAGATTTACCCTACGGTTCGAGAGGTAATTGGGCACAGCAAACTGGTCGCCCGAATAGTCGGCTACCCATACGTAAGAAACAGTATTGTCTATACCAAATATATTGAACACCTCTAACGACATCCAAACACTCTTTAAGCCTTGGTTAAACGCGTTCGGTTTCTTGGCCCATTTTGGGGTCCACAACTGTCCGCTAAAACCAATGTCCACTCTGCGGTATGGAGGCATGCGCAAGGTGTTCTCATAAAAATTCTGTCCCGGAGGGCCAAATGGTAAACCGGTGGCTACAATAATACCTATGTGTATTTTAATGAAAGGAAACTTAGGTATGTAATCCTGAAAATAAAGGTTGAACGCTACCCGTTGGTCTGTTGGACTGGGGAAATAGCCGGGGTGAATTTTCGAGCTATCCTTAATGAAAGGTTGGTTATCGGCAGTATTCGAAATTTGATGGTGTGCACTATCATAATATGCTTCGTATGAAGCCCCACCAATTTTCATGGCGGTTTTCATAACGCTAACGGTTAAATAACTTTCTAGCCCCGCTGCCAATTCACCATGTAAGCGCGCATCAATACCGGCCGCATAACCAACTGCCGAGTTGTTACCCAGGTACTGAATCAAATCATCACTGTATTGGTAGGGGTCTAAGTCCCACATGTTTTTGTAATAGGCCTCGGTTGTAAAATCAAACTTGCGATGCCAGGCGCTAAATGCATAATCAATACCCACCACTGCATGAAAACTCTTTTGCGATTTCATTGAAGTATTTACCACACCGGTAAACGAATTGAGCATCTCTCTAAACGTTGGAGGCTGATAATAAAGCCCGGTAGCCGCGGTAATTACTATATCCTTTTTGCCCTTGGGTTTCCATGTAAACTGTACACGAGGTGTTGGAATTGGAATTTCCTTATTAACAGTATAATACTGCATGCGCACACCGTAATTTAAAGTAAACCTATCGGCACCGGCGGTGTCCTTTCCAAATTTCCATGTGTCCTGAATAAATACCGAGCTACGGTCGCCAAATAAATTGTTGGTTGCCTTTAACACGCTGCTTAAATTAAGCGTATTGCGCGTAAAAGTAGCGCTGGTATCACTGGTGAAGTTGATATTTTGAGTGTATGGAACGGAGTAGCCGGCCGAGTCAAGAAAATTCCATTGGCTAATTTGGTCGGTAACGGTTTCGATTTTAGTGTCGGCTCCCCACTGTACATTGTGATGATTTTTGAACCACGACCCGCGCATGGCTGCGGTATACACATTCATGGCCAGGTTATCGCGTCCCCAGTTTTGAATGCCACCGGTGCCAAGGCTATATAGCGGTTGGCCAAAATTTGCGGCGCCCAGGTTTGATTGAACATCGCTGAGGTAATATTGCCCGGTAATATCAAAAGCTTCTTTTTCACGGTCTAAAACATAAGAAGCTAAAAATTTAATGCGCAGGTTTTCTTTAGGGTCGTAAATAAGCGCAAGGCCATCGGTAGTGCTTTGGTATAAATCGGCTTCCTGTCCGTTGTAATATACCTGCAGGTTCAGTACTTGCGTCAACAATCCAAAACTGGTCGACCGGTCAACCGGTATAAAAGTATATTGATTGCGCGAGTAGTTTACCAACGCTTCAAGTCCTAACTTTTCATTTATTCTATAGCTGAACAACGCCTGCACATCAATAAAGTTAGGGCTGTATTGTCCTTTTGTATCTAAGCTCGATAACAGGTATTGGCTGGTACGTTGACGAACGCCAATGGAATAGGCAAACCTTCTCTTTTTGTCAGTGCCTTCAACATGTGCGCCCCAACCCAGTAGACTACCATACGCCGAAACAGCTAATGAATCAGGGCGGCGATAGGTTACATCCATTACCGAGCTCATCTTATCACCATACCGTGCCTGAAAACCACCGGAGCTGAATTTTATATTTTCAACCATGTCCGGGTTTACAAAGCTCAAGCCTTCCTGTTCGGCCGAGCGAACGAGGTACGGACGGTAAATTTCAAAGTCGTTTACATACACAAGGTTCTCGTCAAAATTACCTCCGCGCACAGAGTAATTAGAGCTGAGTTCATTCGTTTTCGAAACCCCCAGGGTTTGAAATTGCAAATTGGCCTCAATACTTTCATTGGTCGAGGCCATGTGGTCTTGACCCTTTACTTCTAATGTACTAGGCTCTGTGCTGGTTCTTTTTGCATCAATAACTGCCGTTCCTAAAGTGGTATGCTTAGATGCTGCGACACGATTGATGGTGACCACCTGGTTAGGGGCAACAGTAAACACCACTTTAAGTGTTACTGTATTGATAGATGAAATGACCAGTGTATATTTTTGATCGGCAGGAATCACCAACGAAAATGAGCCTTTGCTATCGGTTAGCATTTGGTATTTCTGATCTTCGTTGATAACAATTTGAACAGACTCAATACCCTTGCCGCTACTATCTGTTACAATACCTTTAACGGTGCCAAAGTTTTGCGCAAACGATGCTATGCCCGGAAATATGAATAAACAAATGAGAAAATATTTTTGAAGCATTGCCTGGCTAAACGGTAGTTAACTGAGTTTATTTTACACTATGCACTAACTGGTGAATAGTTTCTACTGGGTTGGCTGTTGAGAACACGGCATTGCCTGCTACCAACACATCTGCCCCGGCGGTTATTAGTTCTGCGGCGTTATTTAGCCCCACACCTCCATCCACTTCTATTACTGCGCTTGAGTTTGATTGTAAAATCATGTTCTTGCACTCCTTCACTTTATTTACGGCGTAAGGAATAAACTTTTGCCCGCCAAAACCGGGGTTTACGCTCATTATCAAAACCACATCTATCAACTGTATCACATCTTTTAAAACCGAAACCGGCGTAGCCGGGTTAAGCGCAACACCTGCTTTGGCTCCACTGTTTTTTATTTGGTGAATAACAGAGTCTAAGTGAGTAACCGCCTCGTAGTGTACTGTAATGATATCGGCCCCCGCATCTCTAAACGCCTGAATGTAGCGCTGGGGCTCTACAATCATTAAATGTACATCGCACACTTTGCTTGTATGTTTCCTTACTGCGCTTAATACCGGGAAGCCGAAAGAAATGTTTGGAACAAACGCCCCATCCATTACATCAATATGCAGCCATTCGGCCTCACTGCTATTCAGCATTTCAATATCGCGCTGTAAATTGCCAAAATCGGCGCTCAACACCGATGGAGAAATAATCACTTTCATAATAGGGCGAAGATAGAAATAGTCTTTACTTTTTGAGGAGCCGGGCTTTACATCTTTATCCCCAACTTATTCGCTATGTCCTTAGGTATTGCATTCTTATTAACCAATATAGCAGTTGTTTTGTATAGAAAGTATGGCACTGAACAATATAAATATCCATCCAAATCATTTCTGTCTGTTCCCCACGAGTTTTTAACCAGGTAATAAGGCTTTCCGGTTTGGTCGTTGGCATAACCTACTATTTGCATGCCGTGGTCATCAGTGGTGCTCAGGTTATCAAATGCCTCCTGGCGGTTGGCCTGGTTAATTGCTTTCTCGGGATTTGGCTTGCTAAACATCGAATCTTTCTCTCCTTGCGTCATGTCATCAAAATTCTTCTCCGGAACAATTGCAACACCGTTTTTAAACGAAAAGCCATGCTCGCTCACATCGCAGGCCCAGTCAACCGAGTAGTTATTATTGACAGCATTATCGACTATGCGCTTTAAATCCTGTAAAGGCACATTATACTCGGCCTGGTTAGCCCAATTATCTGGTATTTCAAGTATAAACTGGCTATAAAACGGGTGGTGCGCAAATGAGGTTATCTCAACATAATCATCGGGGTTTATACCCATGGCCTGCGCAAAGCTTTGTGGTGTATAGTTTTTACCCTGAAAATTAAAATTGGCCGGTGGTGTACCCAGGTAACCATCCAGTGCACCAATAAATGCTGATTTCCAATTAGGGTTTAGCTTGCCATCCGGCAATTTTATCATGGCATCCAGCATCGCTTTCAACACGGCATCCATTTCGCTGTGCACCGGTTTAACCTGCCCTTCGGGCATACCGCTATAAACGGAAAAAGGGATTAAGCCGTATTGCCTCACCGCATTAATTACATCATGCGGCTCGCCACCCGAACCAAAATTGGTATTGCCCTGGTAGCGCACATAATGCTCCGCCTTTTGTATGTACATGTTGCGCACCACATACATTTCGCTCAAATCAATTTTGCCATTGCCCAACCTCATAATTTCCGACTCGATAAATGAGTTGGTTGAAAACACCCAGCAAGTGCCCGATTTAAACTGGTTTTTAACCGGTGTGCAATCAATCATTTTACTGATAGTAAATGCATAGCCGCCGTTTTTTTTGTTGGTGTTAATGGAAGGCTGTGCGCAGATTGCTGTTGCAATCGTTAGCATTAAAGCCGTTGATAGACATTGCAGTATTTTCATTGCAGTAAATCGTTTTACGCCTGCAAACTAAGCAACAAAACCAATTAGTTGGCAACCGGCTCTTGAATAACCGGCTTTTTTAACTTGTATGTTTCGCCGTGCTGGGTAAAATCAAGCCCCTCATCTTCGTCCTTTAGACTTACACGTAACGGGACAATTCTGTCGGTTATTTTGTAAAGAATGTATGAGCCTCCAAAAGTGAATACGCTTACTATTGCAAGGCCAAGAATGTGATAGAAGAAAGTATGTGTGTGCCCGTAGTAAAGCCCCACATCTTTTGCAAACACACCGGTTAATATCATACCGGTTATGCCCCCAATACCGTGACATGGGAAAACATCAAGCGTATCGTCCAAATTGGATTTATTCTTAGCACGAACGGCAAGATTACTTACAATAGATGAGATAAATCCAATAAACAGCGCCTGCGGAATCGTTACATAACCGCAAGCCGGCGTTATGGCAACCAGGCCTACGACTGCCCCGATACAAGCACCCATGGCAGATACCTTTTTACCGCGTATACCATCAAAAAATATCCATGCAATCATAGCTGCTGAAGAAGCTACCACCGTTGTAGCGAAAGCCGTAACGGCTGTTGTATTTGCTCCTAATGATGAACCCGCATTAAAACCAAACCAACCAAACCACAACATGCCGGTACCCAATATCACAAAAGGAATATTGGCCGGTTCCTGATGTTTGGTGCTATCTCCAAACGAACTTCTTTGTCCCAATATCATAGCGCCCGCTAAAGCGGCGTATCCCGCGCTCATGTGCACCACGGTGCCACCGGCAAAATCAAGTATGCCCCATTTGTGTAAAAAGCCATCGGGGTGCCAGGTCCAGTGCGCTAAGGGTGCATAAATGAATATGGAGAACAGGCAGATAAACAAGAGGTAAGCGTTAAACCTAACCCGCTCGGCAAAGCTGCCAGTTATAAGTGCTGGGGTAATAATGGCAAACTTAAGTTGGAATACTGCAAATAATAGTAGCGGAATTGTTGGTGCCAACGCTGCATTGGGCGCGGCCCCAACATTGCGAAACATGAAATAAGTGAATGGGTTGCCAATAATGCCATGCCAGCTATCGCCAAATGAAAGGCTAAAGCCAACGAATACATACAGAATGGTAATTACGCCAAGTGCCACGAAGCTTTGCAGCATGGTTGATATGATATTCTTCTTGCTTACCATGCCACCGTAAAAAAATGATAACCCTGGGGTCATTAATAATACAAGCCCGGCAGCCGTAAGCATCCATGCTATGTCGGCGGCATTAAGGGTAGGGTAGGAGGCTGCTTCAACCTGAACGGGGGGATAGAATAAGCCAAGGCAACAAACAAACGCAAGCGCCAAAAAGGGTAGCAAAAATCTCGATTTCATGGTGGTAGCTTTTGTTTAGAAAATAGATTCTTCCGTAACTCAATTACATTATAAAAATATAATTATGAGTTATTTTAAACAAAAATACCAAAAAATGAGGTTAATGGTAAAAATTATTGTGTTTTTAGGTATTCGATATACTTTTCAACACCTTTTTCAACCGAAAATGAGGGTTTTGTGTATCCCGTGGCTAATAATTTGCCCATTTCGGCTTCGGTGAAGTATTGATACTTATCTTCTATGTCCTTAGGTATCGGGATATATTCAATTTGTATTGGCAGGCCCAGTGTAGTAAAAATTGGGGCTGCCAAATCATTAAAGGTTCTGGCCTTTCCGGTGCCTACATTGTAAATGTCAGCTGTACGAGCGGAAGCATTGTATTGCTCTAAAAAGAACGTACAAATTTCGGTTACATCATCAACAAAAATGAAATCGCGCAACTGCTCGCCATCCTTGTATTCAGCGCGGTTGCTTTTAAACAGTTTTACCTTGCCCGTATCTTTTATCTGCTTGTATGCATGAAAAACTACCGATGCCATTCTGCCTTTGTGAAATTCGTGAGGGCCGTATACATTAAAAAATTTTAAGCCAGCCCAAAACGGAGGAGTATTTTTTTGCTCAAGCACAAACAAATCAAACAGGTGTTTAGACAGGCCGTAGGGATTGAGTGGTTTCAACTCTCTTATTAATCTAAGATCATCGCCAAAACCCTTTTCTCCCATGCCATAGGTAGCTGCCGAGGAGGCATACACTAGCGGTATTTGTTTAACGGCGCAAATCTCCCAAAGCGATTTTGAATAGCTGAGGTTAAGCGAGTCAAGCACCCTAAAGTTAAATTCAGCGGTATCGGTGCGCGCTCCCAAATGGAAGATGAAATCTACATCGCTGCTGTTTTCGCTCAACCACTCAATAAATTGGTCGCGGTCAATTTTAGAAGCGAATTGAGCGCCTTCAAGGTTTTTGTTTTTTAGTGGATTGTCGAATTTATCAACCAATATCAATTCGGTAAATCCCAGTTGATTAAGCTTAGTGACGAGGTTACTGCCAATAAACCCCGCTGCGCCTGTTACTACAATGTTTTGCATGGCGCAAAGTTGCATGTTTCTTATCTAATAATGGAAATACAAAATGCAGTTCACGCAAAGACCGCAAGGTAAATGCCTATTTGAAAATATTGATTGGAGTATGTGCACTAACATTTCTGCCGCAACTGTATATGCTAAGTTGTCCCGTTGGTGTTACGTAAATACCAGAACCATACCTAAAACCTGCACCACCTTTGCATTTAAAATTGCGGGTGGCAACAGGGCGCAGGTAAGCAGCTTCACTTTTCGCACTTACTTCAAATAAATCAGCGCGGTTATTTAACCCGTCAAGCGCAAAACCTATCAGGTAAATTCTGCCATTGGTATCACACAAAAGATTAATAGATTGATAAGAAGGCCATTTTTTATTTTTCACCGCAGTAAACGTGGTAAGCGAATCAAACAATTGCCCGCTCCACGATTTTGTCAGGTAAAAATCAATCAATTGCCCGCTCCACGATTTTGACAGGTAAAAATCAATATTTCTCGAATCCCAATCGCCAACAGCAACCAGGTATTGGCCCGATTTTATTTTTGTAAAACCCACCGCACCTGCAGTTGACCGCTTAACGGTACCGCCACGTTCAATAATAGAGCTAATATGATAGTAACCGGTCTCTGCATAACGTGTATCCAAAGTATCGCTGAATGAAACCATGACTATTCGCGACTTATCTTTCTGCTGGTTATCTTCAATACCTACAATCAAAATATCCTTATTAACCTGGCACCCGCCTGCATGCCTGTATGGGCTATTCGATATTTTTTGCAAGTTGTTTATTTTACCCTTACCGGTTTGCATGTTTAACTCGGCCGTAATAAAATACGAGAAGCTTGCCGAGCTTGCAGTAATTACTATTTCGCTATCGCCAACAGCCTGTATGCCCTGCAAATGTCCGCCTACAGGAATTTTGAAGGAATTCTTTTTTAAATGAAAAACCGTTGGCTTGTTACTGGTTGAATTGAATGCAGCTGTCACGTCGGCCAGGGCCTGTGCCTTAACTATACTTATTGAACTAATGTTGAAGAGGATAACGAAAACTATAGATTGGGAGGAGAGGAGCTTAGTAAGCATTTTAATGCACGAATTTATTTCTAATCATCCCCGTCAGATCCAACGGTTACCGTTGCCTTACGAAAAATGCCTAAAAAGCTTTTGAACAAATCCGATACCTCTCCGCGTATGGCGTCAACCGGTTTCATGTTGGCAGCACTCCATGCCGGTATAATACCTGCAATAACACCGGTAACTACCGAAATAGAAATGCCTACAATAATGTTTTTAGCGGTAATGTAAAACTTAAAGTCAGACCCACTATGGGCAACGGCCCAACTTAAACCTTTAAACAGCAATATAACTGCACCAAGGCCCATAAGTCCGCCTAACATGCAAAGAATAACGGCTTCTAATAAGAACTCGATAAGGATATAAATTTTGCGGGCACCCAAAGCCTTTTTAATACCGATTTGGTAAACCCTTTCCTGTACCGATACAAACATGATATTGGCAATACCAAACGCCCCCACCAAAATTGAAAACGAGCCAATAAAAAGCCCTGCAATATTTACAATCGAAAGCACCGAAGCAATACCTTCAGCAAACACGCTTACCTGGTTAATAGCAAAGTTATCATCCTGATATGGCGATAGCTTTCGTATAGAGCGCATAGCCCCCTTAACTTCATATTTCAACTCTTCAATAGGTACGCCTTTTTTAGGGGTAATAGCTAGCAGCGGGTCATTATCAAGGCTGTTCATGTTTACAAACATGCTCATAAAGCTAAAAGGTACTATCACGTTGTTATCGGCTGTAAAACCAAACATATCGCTACCCTGCTTTTTCAAAACACCAATAACAGTAACCTTTACGCCGTTAATTTTTATTTGCTTGCCCTCGGGTGTTCCTTTGTTGGCAAACAGCGATTCGGCCACTGTTGCGCCAATAATAGCTACCGGTTGGGAATTGGCTGCCTCGGCCGGGGTAAAATAGCGGCCATCGGTAAACTCCATTTCCTTTATCTTGTTGTAATCATAACTGGCACCAAGTATTTGGGTTCCCTCCGCTATCTGGTCATCGGCAATTACGGTGGTGCCACCGGCAAAGTAGAGTATGCAAACGGCTTCGGCACCTTTTAGCTTTTGTTGTAGCTGTTCCAACTCGCGGCGGTTAGTAATAGGGCGGTTAATGAATTTCCACCATGGATAATCGCGGTCATCGCCTAAAATCCACGACCATTTTTGTACATAAAGCACATCATTACCCAACGAGGCGAAAGCGCTTTGAATATTTATCTCAAGAGAATTAACAGCGGTTCGAACCGAAATGATGCATAAAATACCAATGGTAATACCCAACAACGACAGAAACGAGCGCAGCTTAGCTGCCCGAATCTCGGCAAACGAAAGCACCAGGCTTTGCCAGAATATTTTTAAGTAAATGCCCACTGTTGGCAAACGTAATGAAAATAGGAGAGATAGAACGCTGATTTGTTATGATGGATTATGATTTTGCTTAAAAAATCATTGCATTTAAATCATCACGATCATAATAAATCAGCGTTCCATTGTATTTGCATTCCCCACAAAATAAAATCCTCAAACTCCTTTGCGGAACGAAAGCAAATCTTATTTTTGCGCCTCGAAATTTCAGCGCTATTGCTGCAACGGAAATTTCACTTTGAATTCCGTAAAATTCAAACCCTATATAAAATATGAAACTATCGAGTTTTGCTTTTAACCTGCCTAAAGAAGTAATTGCCCAGTATCCTGCTAAAAATCGTGACGAAGCCAAATTGATGGTTATCGACCGCAAGACAAAGAAGATTGAACACAAAAAGTTTAGCGACGTTTTGAAGTATTTTGGAGATGGCGATGTAATGTTGTTAAACAACACTAAAGTTTTCCCTGCCCGTCTATATGGCACTAAGGAAAAAACAGGCGCCAAGATTGAAGTGTTTTTGTTGCGCGAATTGAATCAGGGCCAGTTTTTATGGGATGTATTGGTTGACCCTGCCCGTAAAATACGCGTTGGTAACAAACTTTACTTTGGGCAGAATGACGATTTGATTGCTGAAGTAGTAGATAACACTACCAGCCGCGGAAGAACGATCAGGTTTTTATATGATGGCGATTACGAAAAGTTTAAAAAGGTATTATACGGATTGGGCGAAACTCCACTACCTAAATACATTAAGCGTCCTGTTGAACCTTTGGATGCAGAGCGCTACCAAACTGTTTATGCCCGTGTAGAAGGAGCCGTAGCTGCCCCAACGGCAGGCATGCACTTTAGCCGCGAATTACTTAAGCGTCTTGAAATTAAAGGTGTTGAACTTGCCGAAATTACTTTGCATACAGGCCTTGGAACTTTCCGTACCATTGATGTTGAAGATCTTTCGAAGCATAAAATGGATGCTGAAGAAATTATTATTCCTGAGAAAGCCGTTAAACTTGTTAATGAAGCTAAGGGTAAGAATAAAAGAATTTGCGCCGTAGGCACCACAACCGTTCGTGCGGTTGAATCTGCAGTTTCAGCCGAGCATTTCTTAAAGCCATATAAAGGATGGACTAACCTGTTTATCCACCCACCATATGATTTTAGCATTGCCAACGCAATGATTACTAATTTCCACTCGCCTAAATCAAGCCTTTTAATTATGGCTTGCGCTTTTGGTGGTTACGACTTGATTATGAAAAGCTACGAAGTGGCCCTTAAAGAAAAATACCGTTTCTCAACTTATGGCGATGCCATGTTGATTCTGTAAAATAGAGTGTTAGAATCAAGAAGCTAGAACCAAGACTATATTAAAAACAAAAGCCGCTCCTTAATAGGTAGCGGCTTTTGTTTTTGTGTTAAGGCTGAAATTTGCAAGTTCGAAAAGACCAAGTCTTGGTTCTGGTATCTTGCTTCGTGATTCTAATTAGTGCTCGTCCTCGTTAAAGAAAAAATCTTCTTTAGTGGGATAGTCAGGCCATATATCTTCAATGCCTTCGTATAACTCTCCATCGTCATCTAATTCCTGTAAATTTTCAATTACCTCAACCGGTGCTCCGCTGCGGATTGCGTAATCAATTAATTCGTCTTTTGTCGCCGGCCAGGGAGAGTCTTCCAGGTATGATGCTAATTCAAGTGTCCAAAACATAGGTTATCTCCGTTTTCGTTTAGGGCGCAAAAATAATTTTTTCCGCATAAGCACCAACCCCGCATTTACTTTTATCATAAATAGTTCACAAGTAGATGTTGATATGGTGGATAACGGAAGGAAGAATTATGCAACCGTTTCATGCGCGAATGGCCATATTATATCGTAAATCGAACAATCGCACATCGCTTTAGTCGTTCTTTATAGACAATCCACAATTTTAGAGCAAAAACTGTGTTGTTTACCGCAAGAGATAGAAATAAGTTTGGCTCGTTAAATTAACACCCATTGGCAAACGGAAAACATGCTTCGTACCTATACGCTATTTTTGGCATTACGCTGGTGCTTATAGTGCTGGGCGTGGCATCGGTAATTATTGTCGAGGCACAGCGCATTTCGACCAATTTTAAAGAAAACCTGACCGTAGAAGTTGTGTTGAAGGATAGCATAGGGCTGGCTGATATAAATGCGGCGCAAAAAAGCATTCAATCCAAGGCTTATGTTAAACAAGCCAAATTTATATCGAAAGACGAGGCAGCTAAGATTTTGAAAAAGGATTTGGGGGATAACTTTTTAGATATACTTGGTTATAATCCGCTTTATGCTTCGTTTATTTTAAACCTAAACGGCGGTTTTGCCAACCACGATAGTTTTGCCCTTGTTAAGAGCGACCTTTTAAAATTAAAGGTGGTTAAAGAAGTTAACACACAAAACAACATACTCGAATCTATGGATAGGGTAGCACAAAATGCTTCACTTATTATTTTTATTGTGGCTATAGCGTTGTTGGTTTTTGCTGTTTCATTGATATTCAACACTATCAGGTTGGTTATGTTTTCAAAAAGATTTACCATTAAAACCATGCAATTGTTTGGCGCAACCCAGTGGTTTATAATGCGGCCAATTTTGGGCCGGAGCATTGTAAACGGGCTAATTAGCGGGTTGGCTGCCACCGCAATATTAGGGGGGGCTTTTTATTACTTTGATAACAAACTACCTGAACTTGGTTTACAGAGGGATTTAATTACATTTGCCGGGCTTTTAGGGGGTATAATTTTGTTCGGGGTTTTTATCTCTTTCATTAGTACCCTGATCGCAGTTTTGAGATACCTGCGCCTAAAAGTTGAAGACCTATATTAAACACAAATTTATGGCTAACAAGCAACCCCAAAAAGAGAAACAAGTGTCGGCTCCACAGGCTAAAGCAACTCCCCAACCTAAACAACAGGGCGCAGTTATACCTTTTATTTTTGATAGAACCAATTACATCATTATGATTACCGGTGTGGTGGTTATTTTGCTTGGCTTTTTATTAATGAGCGGCGGCGCAACTACCGACATGAAGGTATTTCCTAAGGAGGAGTTATATAGCTTTAGAAGAATTACGTTAGCGCCTATAGTAATTATGATTGGGTTTGGAATTGAAATTGTTGCAATATTAAAAAGACCTAAAATATAATGACAACAGAGCAGACAGTTATCCTCGGTGTAGTGGAGGGTTTAACTGAGTTTTTACCGGTGTCTTCCACCGGCCATTTGATGTTAACGCAGGCGCTGATGCATATAAGAAACAGCGAGGCCACCCGTGTTTTTATAATTAATATTCAATTCGGGGCTATCCTCTCTGTATTTTTTATTTATTGGCGAAGGTTTTTTCAGTCCTTTGATTTTTACCTGAAGCTGTTAGTCGCTTTTCTTCCTTCCGCAATTATTGGCTTATTGTTGAAAAAGCATATTGATGCTTTGCTTTCAAGTATTACTACTGTTGCAGTATCGTGGTTAATTGGCGGTATAATACTTGTAATTGCTGATAGAATATTTAAAAAGCAAATTGAAGATGCTTTGCACGATGAAGATACCGTTAGGGTAAGGGAAGTGAACGAATTTGGTGTTGACGTTACCCGGGACCGGTTGGTAATTGTGCCGGTTAGCTGGGAACAGGCGTTTAAAATTGGGTGTTTCCAGGTAATATCTATGATTCCGGGTGTTTCGCGGGCAGCCGCCACTATTATTGGCGGATTGACTCAGAAATTTAATATCAAAAGGGCTGCTGAGTTTTCTTTTTTTCTGGGTATGCCTACCGTTTGTGCAGCTGCTGTATTGGAAACCGTTAAAGGCATTGATGCAATAAAGGGAACAGAGGTCATTAATTTGCTTATCGGAAACGCGGTATCGTTTGTAATTGGCATGATTGCAATTAAGTTTTTTATTGAGCTCATATCCCGTTTCGGGTTAAAGTTTTTCGGGTATTACCGCATTATACTCGGGGCTGTTATACTTATTCTTTTAGCTAGCGGGCATAAACTTGAAATTGCCGATTAATGGATTTTGAACTTGGCGAGGTTCTGCTTGTCAATAAACCTCTTCGCTGGACTTCCTTTGACGTTGTAAACAAACTTCGTTACGCGCTCAAAAAACGTGTTGGTGGTAAAATTAAAGTAGGCCACGCCGGTACGCTCGACCCACTGGCAACCGGTTTGCTGATTATTTGCACCGGTAAAATGACCAAAAAAATTGATGAGTTTACGGGTATGGATAAAGAATATACCGGCTCGTTTTTTATTGGGGGCACCACTGCTACCTACGATAGCGAACTTGAGATGGATGCTGTTTTCTCTACCAACCACATTGATGAAAAAATGCTGCGCGATGTTGCAGCCACTTTTGTAGGCGATATTGAGCAAATGCCGCCCATATACTCAGCCATTAAAATTGACGGGCAGGCCGCTTATGTAGCGGCCCGAAAGGGAGATGAGGTGATAATGAAAATGCGCAACGTTACCATAAAGGAGTTTGAGCTTACTAAAATCGAAATGCCATTGGTTTATTTCAGGGTTGTTTGCAGTAAGGGAACCTACATCCGCTCGTTGGCGTACGATTATGGTAAGGCTTTGAATAGCGGCGCTTACCTTGCAAGCCTTTGCCGTACTAAAATTGGCAGCTTTGATGTAACCAATGCCAAAGATGTAGATGCGTGGGTAAAGGAGATACAGGCCCCGGTATAAATCCTTATTCGAAACTGGAAATCTCTTATCACTATATTTGCGCTATGCGTGTTTTTAAAGATTTAGATGAGTTGCCTGTATTTATAAATTCAGTAGTTACTATTGGTACTTTTGACGGGGTGCATGTAGGACACCAAAAATTAATTGAACGAATAAAACAACTTTCGGAGCAAACCGATGGCGAAAGCATTTTGGTTACTTTCCACCCACACCCACGTATAGTTATTAACCCTGAAGATAAAACGCTTCGCCTGCTTAATACGATTGATGATAAAATTGCTTTGTTGGAGCAGTATGGGGTTGATAATCTTGTAATTGTTCCTTTTAGCCGTGCATTTTCCGAACAATCGGCGGAGGATTATATAGCGAAGTTTTTAGTGAAGAACTTCCATCCTAAATACATTGTTATTGGCTACGATCATAAATACGGCAAAAACCGCAGTGGTGATTATAAGCTGTTAGAGAAAATGAAGCAGCAATATGGTTATGAGATGGAAGAGATAAGCAAAGAAACACTAGACGATATTGGAATCAGCTCGACTAAGATTCGCACCGCATTATCCGATGGAGATATTAAATTGGCCAATGAGTTATTAGGGCATAATTACACCTTAAGTGGCACTGTCGTACGAGGTTTACAGAACGGCAGAAAATTGGGATTCCCAACGGCCAATATACAAGTGAACGATGAGTTTAAGCTGATTCCGAAAACGGGTATTTATGTGGTGTATGTTTACTGCGAAGGCAAAAAATATGGCGGCATGCTAAGCATTGGCTTTAACCCAACTTTTGAAGGCAAAGAGCAGACCATTGAGGTTAACATACTCGACTTTAACAAAGACATTTACGGCGAAAACCTAACGCTTGAGTTTGTTGATTTTATTCGAAATGAAAAGAAGTTCGAATCGATAGACGCTTTGGTAGAAGAGATAAAGAACGATGAACGCGTAACAAGAGGTATTATAAGTAACACGCTAGGAGAGAAGTAGCTTACATACCTTTAATCGTTCTAAGCTTTTCGAATTCAGGAATTACAAGATACCGTGGCCTGCCCGCAACGTAATACTCCAGCAAAGCCTCGCCTTTATATTCAAATGGTAATGACAGACGTGCTTTCTCCAACTCAGGTTTTTTATCAACTTTTACATGCACTATTAAAACCGAATCGCCTTTTGCAGGTATTTTGCTTGGGTCGGTAAAAAAGGTTTGCACTTCAAACGAGGCTTGCTCTTTTCCAATCCATAGGTTTTTGAGCTCAACTTTTTTTGTGGAAAGTATTTTAACCTTAAGAGTATAATTAGTTCCCGACCTTCCTGGTGCTGCACCGGTCATCCAATCGCGGGTAGTGGCAGATATCAGCTTTATGTTCGACGCTTTATTCTGCGCAAATACCAGTTGAGATATCAATAGAAAAAGGATAACCGATTTATATTTCATTTTGAGTTTGCAGTTATTAGTTCAATATACGTGCCACCATTTCTTTCAATAGTTCGCCTTCTTTTAGCGAGCGATTGTTTACTCCTTTCGAACGAAGGTCAAACTCTTCAAGGATTTTAAAAACCTGTTCTAGTTTTTGAGGGGTATAGTTAGCGGCCGCTGTTCTATAGTCTTTCAAAAAAAACGGACTTACTTTAATAACACTAGCTATATCCTTATCGGTCAGGTTTTTGTTTAGGTGGAAAAGAAAGATTTTGCTGAAGTAACCCTGCAAAGTTCCCAGTATTAAAACCAGCGGTCCATTTTTGGGATTAGCGACAAAATAATTTACTATCTGGTAAGTTTTTGTTTTGTTTTTGGTGCCAAGGGCGTTGTTCAGTTCAAAGGTGTTATACTCTTTGCTTATACCAACGCCGCTTTCAATATCATCTAACGTTATGGTTGCGCCGGCTTGTTTGTTGATGATTAGCTTCTCTAACTCATTAGCTACCTTGGCCAGCTCATTCCCGGTATATTCCACCAAAAGTTCGGCCGCCTGCTCTTCAATCTTATATTTTTTTTGGCTTAGCCAGTTTTTTACCCAGGGTGCTACCTGGTTTTGGTATAGCGGCTTCGATTCAAAGTAAACCGCGCTCTTTTTCATTTCCTTGCCAAAACTCTTGCGTCCATCGGGTGTGCCGTGTTTCCAGGCAAATACCAGTAGGGTGCTTTTAATGGGCTTTTTAAGGTAGCGCAGGTATTCTTCTTCATCGGCCTCCTTCATGCTTAAGGCTTGTGCTTCCTTAATAATAACCACTTGCCGCTCGGCCATCATGGGCAGGCGGCCGGCAGTTTCCATTATTTGGCGCGAGGTTAAATCTTTACCATAAACCACTGTTTGATTGAACGCCTTTTCCATCTCGTTTAGGGCGTTCTTTTCAATCATATCGGTAAGGGCATCAATAAAAAAATCCTCCTCGCCGCAAAAGAAATATACGGGTGCAAATTTTCGGTTTTTTATGTCTGACACTATTGAGTCAAAGGATTCTGCTGCCATTTGTAATACTAATCGCTTTAAGGCTGCAAATTAGCTGTATGCGGGCAATCATTCAAAACTATTCATTAACCTTGAATAAACATTTCAGAAAATCGTTGAATTAACGGTTGGCGATTAGCTTTAAACTTTAACCACATAATATGAGTCGCAGCCTTTACCTCGCAGCGTTTTTAATGGCTATATCTTCCTGCGCCACGTTGCCTAAAAACATGGCCGATAAGGATACAAAGATTGTAGCTGTAGGCCCAGGCCCTGAGGATATGGTGCTTGATACTATTACCGAACAGCCGAGATTGCTTATATCCTGCCACGCACGGCGAACAGGTGATCCCTACTACAGTGAAATAAATGTCTATTACCCTGCTGATGGAAGTGTGAGGATATTAAAGAGGTTAGGGGAACCTGCCGATTTATATTTTGGCCCTCACGGCATTGATCTTGTAAAAGTGAAAGACACCCTGATTTTACTGGTTGTAAACCACAACATGGCCAAACACGAAAATTCGATTTTGCGTTACCAGGTAAAGAAGGATGAGTTGGTGTTTCTTAGCAAAATTACTGACCCTCTGATTGTTTCGCCAAATGCCGTTACCGGCTTTGCTGATGGTACGATATTGATATCGAACGATGCCGGTAAGCAGGGCGATTTTACCGAGGCCTTGTTTTTGCTGAAGCGTGATAAAATTATTTACTGGGACCATAACAAATGCTCGGTAGCTGCTCAAAAATTCTGCTTTGCCAATGGTATTACCAACAGTGGCGGCAAAGTTTACTTAGCCAGTACCCGTCAAAACAAATTATGGCAGTTCGATTTTGCAGATGGAAAGATGATTAACAAGCAAACAGTTGCAACGGTACCAGGAGCCGATAATGTGCGTATGTGTGACGGCAATTTGTATGTGGCCTGCCACCTTAGGTTTCTCGATTTCCTAAAGCACATGAAAACGGCCAGTCATTTCTCGCCCACAACTGTTTATCGAATTAATCCGGTAACCGGGCTAAGAGCAGTAGTTTTTTATAATGATGGGGCTAAAATTAGCGCTGGCTCAACCGGTTTGTTATACAAAGATAAAATCTATGTTTCGGGAGTGTTTGATGGTAAGCTGGCTATAGCGAATGTGCCATACATTATACATTGGGGCCGCTTTTAAACGGCTCGCGTATAACGTACTGCCTTGGCTTTAAACGTGCAGTAAAAGTTCTAACCATAAAATAATTGAAAGCCGGATTAAAATGCTTTACGTAACCATACATAGGTGAAGGGGCCGCCCCAACGGTGCTTTTTATTTCGGGCGCGGTGCGGCCGAAGTGCAGTTTTTCAACCCTGTGCTCAATACCATACTCAATCATATCATAAAGCATGTGTTGGTAGAGGTTGATTTGTTTTGTAACTTCCTTTTCCATGCCGGTGTAATGCACTTCCATTTTTTTGCCAAACTGGAAAAGCGAAATAAACCCAACCATTTCATCACCTTTAAAATAGGCGTATACCCGGTAGTTATCGCCCATTAGTTGTTTTTGTAGCGCAAAGAAATCTTTGGTAAGCGAAGCCAGCTTAAACTCAGCCCGGCTAATTACTTTTTCGTACAATTCAAAAAGGCGGTCCTGGTATTGGATTATTTCTTCAACAGTCAAATCTTTTCTCACCACACCGGCTTCTTTGCAAAGCGTAAAGACTTTTTTAGCCCGAACCCTGTATTTTGAGGATAGCGCGTTTATATAGTCGGCAAAGGTTTTCCAATTATCGTTTAACCTTAAGCTCATGTCGGCTTCAACAGTTATTTCGCTGTAACCACATTTTTTAAAAGAGCTGTCGAATTCAGATTTCGGTTCGTATAAATCTCCAACCAAAACGGCCCTGATATTACTATCGGTTTTAGCGGTTTCTTTAACAGCTTTACGTAGTAAGGCAGCGCGCTGAGCCTTGTCAATATCATGGTTAAAGTAAAAACCGTTTTCGCCGGTCATAAAAACATTGCCGCTAACCAACAGCTTAACATCAACCATTTTAATAAGTGGTTCGCTAAGGCCACGGGCAGTTTTATAGGCTAGCTTTTTTATGGTTTCGGTGGGCTCTTCGGGGAAGTAATTAAGGAGGTCGCTACCCGTAAACCGAACTACCTGGAAATAAATAACCCCTACAGTAATATCCTGTTTTTTTACAAATACATACCTAAACTGCATTTTGCCCTTTTGAGTAGATTCGATCAATTTTAGCTCGTCGTATTGCATCAAAACGTTCAATTCTGGAATGTGTTTATTCCATTGCAATTCGCTAACGGCATCTATATTATCGGCAATAGTAAAAGAGAACTCTTTTATGGTTTGATTTTCTGCCGCAGCAGGACAGTAACACGGTAAGGTTGTATTCACGCAAGTTGTTTCAGATTACAAGACGGACATCTGCCCTAAAAATTTTACGGCCTCAATAAAATAGGATAAAAGGAACCAGGTGTCAAGCCAAAGGTAAGCAAAGTTTAAAATAGAAGGCAACCCATGAAGCTTATATACAAACTATTGCCGCATGAAATGGCAATGCGGTAGCCGGCATTAACTTTAATTAGCAAGGGATTCGGTTAGTTCTTGCTCCATTTCGGGCTCATTGGCTTGTTTTACGCGTGTTTTTACTTTTTCAAACTCGTCCTCGTAATGGGCATGGTTAGTGCCTAAAATGCGGTCCCAGAAATTATAGTAGAGGCCGTAGTTGCAGTTTACATTTTTGTGGTGCATGTTGTGGTGCGTAGAGGTGTTATGCCATTTGGTGATAGTTCCACCCACGAAACCCGAAGGGAATAACTCGAAACCCAGGTGGCCCAATACATTCATACCAGATTGGTATAGCACCCAGCATAAAATTGCCAATGGGTGGATAGGGATAAGGAAAACCATTAAGGGCAAAATTCCGACCTCAACAATTGCCTCAAGCGGATGAAAGGCAAAGGCGGCCCATGGCGTTGGGTCAGTACTCATATGGTGCACCTTGTGCACATAGCGGTATATCCTTTTCCAATGCATGGCGCGGTGGGTCCAGTAAAAGTAGGTATCGTGAATCAGGATGAAGGCTATAACTGAGAAGAAAAAATAGCCGATGCTATGGTCGCCGAAATTGATATACATTTTAGTGTAACCATGCTTACGGGCAATAAACACGAGGGTAGCAACTAAAGAAAAGATGGAAAGGGATAAAAGTGAGTAGCCTATTTCGCGAATTATGTGCTTGTTTTCGGGAAATTTTTGCTGGATTTTAAATTTGAAGAGGTCTTTCTTTTTCCAAACGTAAAAAACGAGGAAAAGGGGGCCAGCGAAAAGTATATAGCGCAATGAAATCATGCCATAGGTGTGGCCATACTTTACAACCAGGTCATGCAAGCTTAATCCAAAAATCATGGTATCGGGTTTTACGTTTCAAATATCCAACAATTCAAAGTAAACAACAAGGCATTTACTTTAAGGTGCCTAATGTTTTTACCGAAATGATGAAAATGCCGGCTGAAATGCTTAAAGGTAGTAGGATTAAAGTTTTCGAAAAACCACTATGCGATTTGAATTGGTGCCGGAGGCGTTGTTGCTGACGCCCCAAATATTAGCAGTTTTGGTAAACTCCTGTTGATTGATAAGAATGCCATCGCAATCAAAACCCGATTGTAGCCCCAATGGGATTACAACCTCCTCTAGCTTTATCTTTGCATTTCTCACTTCCCCAACCTCAAAAGCAACAATACCACCCACCTTGGTTATGCGGTAAAGCTCATTAAAAACCTGCTGCATTTTTGTGGCCCACTCATCTACGGTTTTGCTCATGGTAATGCGCGTGGCTACTTCTTTTATATCGATATCATTGAACCAGCAGCGCAGCCAATTGTCATCAGCATATTGAACTATATCTAAAAACGGGGGAGATGTAACTGTTAATGAAACGCTGTTCTTCTTTATTTGCTTTGTGGCGGCAGCATCACCATTAATAAAAGTGGAGTTGGTTTTGCGAAGGCTTTTAATCAGTGAGTCATCCACATCACGCATCAATATTCTCGATTTTTTGAGAATAAGCTTTTGGGTATCGCGATACTCAGGCTTTTGGCTTCTGGCTTTGTTTATTTTTTTCTGCCTTTCCGCAGACATGGCCTGGTTAGGAGGCAGGGTGTAAACCGAAAAGAACCCCTTGGAGTGGCCCGTTAAACGATTGGTGGCTACCATTCTTATCCAGCGGTCAACATCATCTTCCTTTCCCGTCTTCAGGTGTTTGCTGAGATAGTTTTTTAGCGAGATAATTTCTACCATTGTTTGCTTTTCGAAAAACATGGAAAGGTCAATGTCAGCTTTACTTTTTTTATCGGGCGGAATTTTGGTTAACCGCTCCTCTACTTCTTTTAAAGTTGGAATTGCCAGGCGGGGTGCGCTAATAATTAAACTGAGGGGATTAACATCGTTGGCAATAACATTTCTTCCCAATAAGGCCGCCTCGATAATGGTAGTGCCACGGCCGTTAAATGGGTCATAAACTATATCGCCTGGCTGGGTGAAAAGGTTGATAAAAAAACGTGGCAACTGGGGCTTGAAGCATGCGCGGTAAGAAACCTCGTGTAGGGCATTAGCCTGGCGTTGCTGCGGGGTCCAGAATTCGTTAATAAAAACAGGAAATGGTTTTGCGTTTACAAGCCGGTTTTCAGTAATGGTTGCAACTGAGTTTTGATGAAACCTGAATTGAAATAAATATTGTTGAAAAGCTTCTTTGGTTAACTGCAACATTTAGGGATGGAATTCGTTTTCAATTCTAATAACATAAAACTATAGCAATCGCTCTTTGAAGGTTTGAATTTTTGGCGCAAAGCACACCTATTTTTAATTGGTTGTTTAATGGGGTAAGCCGCTACATTATATTATGTTTGCTACCCTAATTTTCAATACAGATGGCAACAATAAAGAATTTGGTTAACTTCGCGGCTAAATTTTTAGAAATGGCAAAGGCTAAAGGAAAGGAAAAAAAGAAGGTAGCGGCAAAAGCTAAAAGCAAGCCCGTTGCAAAAAAAGTTTCTAAACCCGTAAAGAAAGCGGTTAAACCTGCTGCAAAAGCAAAGGCAAAACCAGTGGTTAAGGCGAAAGCAAAACCGGCGGTAAAGGCAAAGGCGAAACCTGTTGCAAAAAAGGTGGTGGCTAAAAAAGCAAAACCTGTTGTAAAGAAAAAAGTGGTAGCAAAGGCAAAGCCCGTAGCTGTAAAGAAAAAGGCTGTTGTTAAACCAGCGCCTAAAGCTAAGGTAAAACCGGCAGCTAAAAAGCCGGTTGTTGTAGCCAAGCCAGTGCAAAAGGTAGTGGCTAAGCCAGTAGCAAAAGCCCCTGCTAAAGTAATAGTAAGTAAGCCTGCTGTAAAATCAGCAGCCAAGCCTGCAGCATTTCATCCAAGTTCAAAACCAGACGCTCACAGTGTAGCAAAACCTTTATATAAAACGAATCAGAAGATTATGGAGCCGGAAACAAAAGAACTAAACCATCGCTACAGCGATGAAGACCTGAAGGAATTTAGGGAATTAATTGACAAAAAATTAACGTCAGCGCGCGAAGAGTTGAAAAACCTGAAGGAGAATTTGGATAACCATACCGAAAGCCAGGCTGGTAACAAAGCATGGAATATGGAAGAGGGAACTGATACTTCGGAAATGGAGTATTTGATGAACCAGATTTCGCGCCAACACCAATACATCCGCAACCTGGAACTTGCCATGGTGCGTGTTGAAAACAAAACTTATGGTATTTGCCGTGTTACCGGCCGCTTAATACCAAAAGAAAGATTGCGTATTGTGCCGCATGCAACATTAAGCCTGGAGGCAAAAATGACCCGTAAGAAAGATGATACCAGTCCGGGCGCAGCAGTATCTGCACCACCTTCAGACTTTTCAGAAGGATTTGAGGATTAGTAGATTAATGAATCATAAAACGAAAAAAGCACCCCGGGTTACTGAGGTGCTTTTTTCGTTTTTAGAAATGGATAAATTAAGCTTCTACATGTTCCAGGTAAGAGATTATGTCTTTTAATGATAGGATGCCAACCAGGGTACCATTGTCAACCACGGGTAATGCCATAAATTTCTTTTCGGCAAATATTTGCATGGCTTTTGTAACTGTATCTGTCGAACTGATAGTGATAGGATTGGGAGTCATTAAATCGGCAATATGAACTTCCTTATCAATAACCTCGAGGCTCATTGTTAAAGGCTCGGTGCGGTTACAGAGCGATAAAAACACCTTGGGTAAATCGTTGGAACTAACTATTCCGATTAATTGATTGTCATCATCAACTATTGGTAGGTGGTGAACAGGGAATTCGGTGAACAACCTTAGTATTTGCGAAAATTTGTTTGTTGGGTTTCCTACAACTGGACAAGCCGTCATAACGGTTGCTATATGTGTATTGTTTTTCATAGTGATTAATTTTATATAAAGGTAGGGCTTTGTTTGCATATAAGGCGCTTAATCACGTGATTTTTATCATCTTATAATACTGATGTTGGTTGGCGTTTTTAGGCATTTTTTAAACCCATATTTGCCGGTTTTTTGCTAACTTTAGTGTTTAAGTGCCGCCTTTTAATTTGTAACGACAATCTAAAGTATTCTCAGGTTTTGTCTGTGCTAAAAAATGTGTTTAGCACGTTACTTTTTGCCAGAAGCCAGTCTTCTTTTTTAAAGAGAAAATCGGTAAGCCTTATTTTGGCATCGTTTTTAAACAATGCGAATAATACTACAGTTGCCACAGTGAACGATAATGTTGCTGCCAGGCCGGCACCACTCATTACATAAGAAGGAATTAACAGACGGCTGAAAATGATCAGTGTGATAAAACCCATAGCGTTAGCTATAATCAGGCTCCTATATTTACCAGTGCCAAAGTAAAAGCTACTGATTACTAAAGGGAAACTATAGATTAAAATACCGGGGAAAAGAAAGCGCATACTGTGTTTTACATCGCTAAAACCCGGCCCGAAAACAAAGATATATACTTGCGACGGAACCAGCCAGATGGCGAATAGAGCGAACCCGCAAAGAACAAAACTGAATTTAAATAACTGCACTGCTCTGTCGGCTTCAGCCTTTACATCGGCAGCGTGAGATGTTTGAACGTAATGAACGGTTGCCACACTGCGGGGAATAATCCATACAGCTTCAAGGATAGAAATACCAATGGAGAAAACACCCAGGTAACGGCTACCTTGCTGAAGGCCCAATGGATAGAAGTAATAACGCAAATTGAGCAATTGCAGAATCTCAATTAATTGAAAAAGCAGGCCGTAACGAAAAGAGTTTTTAAGCTCTTTGGCCGTAAAGAATTCTTTTAGCCCACCAAAGTGAATAAACCGTCGCACTGCTACAAAACTGATAGCGGCTGTTAGCAGGTAAGCAATTAACGATGCGTAAATATATGCGTAAGCATCTTTAATATGCATTGAGTAAAAGCAAACCAGCACCCCTATTAATTGCCCAAGCAAGGGCACAATAAGTATAGTATTGGCATTTACAATTTGCCTACGCGCCAATAATACAGTTTGATTAATACTGATTACCGATGACAGGAAGCTAAGAACTACGATTGAAGGAATATGATTTGCATGAACTACGTGGGTAAGTTTAAGGAACACTAAGCCTAACAAGGCGATGAATATTGACCACACATAAGCCGGAATAAGCAACAATTCTATTTTACTGCGGGGAATTAAATAAACCAATACCTGGCCGCCTAGTATGTTGCTGAAAAAAATAAGGAACCAGATGGTGGTAATTAATAGGGTAACATCGCCCTTTACTGCAGGGCCTGCATGCCGCGCAATGAGCAATGCGATACCAAAGTTGAGCGCCGTAGAAAGGCAACGGGCCAATACAGTATTTAAGATTAGTTTTTGCAATCCAATTTTGTTGACGGGTAAACTTGCAAAAAGTTTGAAACTTTAAGATAGTTATTTTAGAAGGCGGGCACGTTTTTTATTGTCGGCATTTGTACATATTTTTCAAGTTTTAAAGAATAATACAACTATATAGTTTAGCTGATGCATAAAACCGCTACCCCAATTTATAGTCTTTCAAAATCTTCAATACCGGCAAAGGTAAATCGGCATGTATCTTATCGGGTAAAATGGTTTAAAGCTATTTTTATATTCCTTTTAATTTGCCCGGTTTTATTGGCGAATGCCCAGGAAAAGCCTGCTGAAAAGAAACATAAAAAGCGCAAGACATTTATTATTGAGGCGCAATATGCAGCAGGCAAAGTAATGTCGGTTTATGGTGGCTTTCCTAAAAGCACTTTTGTAAATATTGTCGAGGTTCACCTTGGTTATCAAACAGCGGGCGAATCGCAGTGGAATAAGATTTTTAACTACCCACGGCTTGGCATGTCGTTTATTTATCAAAATCTGGGCAACAATGCTGTGTTTGGGCAGCAGTTTTCGATAGTACCAACTGTTTATTTTTCAACTGCCCGAAAAGAGAACGCCAAGGTGTATGCCGAGTTTAGATATGGGTTGGGCCTTGCTTGTTTTAATAAAATATATAACGACAGTACTAACCGCACCAACTACATGGTTGGTGAACACTTTACCTGGCAGTTTACAATTGGCGCTAACCTTCATTACAATATATCTCCTTACCTCAGCCTGCAGGTAGGTGGCATGTGGTATCACGCATCCGATTCGCATACTGCATTGCCTAATGTTGGGATGAATACTTTCGGAGGCTTCGCGGCTCTTTCAATTTATCCATTTGGCCGTGTAGCGCGGAGCCATGTTTACGACACTATGGCGGTAGAGAATAGGTGGCATGCTAATTTCAGGTTTGGTAGTGGCTACCAGGCTAAGGGCGGCCCTTTTGGGCCAGAGTTTGGACATAAGTATGCCGTATATACCGGTGCAGTTTATGCCAGTAAGCGGGTTGGGAAGGTATTTTTATTAAAAGCAGGGGCTATTTACCGGTACTACCCAATGTATTTAAGCATTATACAAGGCGACCCATCGTATACTTCAAACCTAAAATTAAATTCATCGGCGTTTATCATATTTGGAGGAACCGAGTTTTTACTGGGCCATTTTGCCATTAATGTTGAAGCGGGGATTGATATATATAAACCGGCGTATAAAACGTATGCCAAAGATTATTTAGGCAAGGCCACTAAATTTAATTACTACCTGGGTAGGTACCTGGCCACAAGGTTTGGTGTGCACTACTACATTTTAGACCCGTACACACATATGCGCAATAATGTTTTTGTTGGAGCGAATGTCAGTGCCAACTCGGGCGAGGCGGAATTTTTAGAGCTTAACGTGGGTTACGTTTTTTAAACCGGTTTGCCCTATTGGTGTGGACGGATATAGCTGGAGCCAAGTATTCCATTCTTCATTTCCAGCTCAACCAATTTTCCGTTTTTGTAACGGTATATATACGTAATGCCTTCTTTCATATCAGCCTGGTAAACGCCATCAGCAGTTTTTTTAAGTGCGCGGTTTTCTCCAAGCCGTTCAGAGAAAACTGAGGTTGGGCTGCACGGTTCAGCAAAGAAAAGTTTTACTGTGGAGCAATCTATTATTTGTGCCAGGTTGGAAACTACTTTGTCGCTGGTAATAACATATTTGCCGCCCTGCCACTGCACGCTGGTTATGTGCAGCTCATCGTTACGGGTATGTTTAGAATAGGAAGTGAATAAATGGCCGCGTTTATAAGTAATATCGTAATTAAGCGTGGTTATACGGGTTGTAAGCAGAACATGGGCTTCGGAATTGCTGTTGAGTGTATATTGGGCAATACTATCGTTTTTAATTACCCGCTCAACCACGGTTTGCCCTATTACATTGCCGAAAAGGTAAATATCGAAGGTTAGCTTTTGTGCACTGCAAATGGTTGATACTGTAAGGACAAAGCCCAAAATAAAATATTTCAATTTCAGAGAGATTTATTGCTAAAAGTACCGCGAAAGAGGTTTGTAAAAACCTTGATTACCCGCTAAGTTAGTTGTATGAAATTATCATTAAGAATGAAAAATTTAAATTTTCTTTTTAAAATCTTTTATATATTCGAATCTATATTGTCCGATAAAAGTAAAAAAATATTTTTTCATTACAACTATTGCCTATGAAAGTGTTCAAATTGGATGAAAAAGTGAAAAGCAGGGGGCTACCCCGAATTAAACAGTGATAAATTAG
>CAIOTH010000044.1 GCA_903861145.1 uncultured Bacteroidota bacterium
CCAGCAAACGCATACGGCGGCTGGCACAAAGTGTAACCGTGGTAGGGTAATGGTGATGCGGCGTTACATACACCGCCCTTATTTTTTTGCGCTGGCAAAGCCTTTCAATTTCATCAACATCAATGCCATCCCCATCCACACGCACGCGCTCCATAATAGCGCCCAGGTTCATATAAACCCGGTCGGCGTAGTAGTAATTAGTTTGGCCCACAACAACACGGTCGCCTTTGGCAATAAGTGCACACGCAGTCATATAAATAGCGTGCTGCGACCCACGCGTTAAGCACAAATTATCGGCCGTAGTTTGCAACCCGCGCGAGTTATTTAAATACTCAGCCAGCACGGTACGCAACTCAGTATCACCCATCCACTGCACATACGAAAAATGCGACAAAAACGATTTACGGGTCAACACACTATGCACTGCACGGCTCAATTGCACCGTAGGCACCAACCGCACATCGGGCCCGTCATGAAATCCCCTCACCTCGCGGTTTGTTTGGCCGGTAACTTTTAAAATCAGGTTAGGTGTAACGCGGTAACCGGCGTTTTCGGCAATGCCCTTATGCTCTTTAGCCACCGGTAATTTGCGCGGCCGTGTTTCGGGTAGCTCGTTGCTTACAAATGCGCCCTTGCTTGGCACAGCCACAATCCAGCCCTGCGCGGTTAAATCATCAAAGGCCTTTACAACTGTTTGCCTGTGAACACCCAGTGTTTCGCTAAGCTGGCGGGTGCCCGGCATTTTAAAACCGGGCGGTATTACACCGGCCCTAATTTCGCGCGTAATGGCGTTGGCAATTTGCAGGTATACGGCCTGCTCATTCGCTTTTTCAATACGTATGATGGTTTTCCATGGTAGCATAACCGGACTATTTAACTTATACAATCTGGACTACAAAGATAGTCCGGTTACTTCACATTTTTGTATTGCGAAAGAAAAATATTATTCACTCATAAAACCATAAACGCCATGAAAAAGTTAGTGCTTATTGCAAGCCTGGCAATTTTAATTGCCGCCCACATCAACCCCACGCAGGCCCAGGCCAGCCACGACGATTACTACACCGTAACACCGGCCACCGGCAAAACAACCGCCACACCGGCCATCATGTACCTCGATAGCCTTAATGCCCACAACCGGTTAACCGATTTACAAAAACAATACCGCGGCGCGCCACCCACCGGTGTCGACCCTGCAACTTATCGCCCATCGCAAACCGCGCCTATACAAAAGGCACGCTAAAACTATGGCAGCGGGCAGGGGCTAAAAAAATACCCGCCCCAATATTGGTTAATGAAATAGGTTATCGCAAGTTCCTTAGCATATAGCCGGCCCGCTGCCTCTTTTTATGTTTTCAAAACTAAAACCCGATATTAAGCCGTCCCTTTTGTTTATCGGCATTCATGTCGTTTACAAAGTAGCCAATAGATAAGCCTGCACGTAAAAACAAAACGCTTTGTTCAAAGTAAACATTGTACGGGTCGCTGGCGTAATAACCGGTTTGTAAAAACAAACCGGCAAAAGGGGTTCCGGGTATACGGGCTGAAAAAGTTAATGCTGCGTTCATCCTTTTGGTAATATCATACATTTTAACCCTGCTTAAGTTTTGCACTGCACCGGTGTTAAGGCCCTCATCCCAAATATATTCCACAGTTGCGTATATTCTAAAAACCTCTTTCCTCACCGGTGCGCCGTTAGGCTTTCTCAGTTTAGTGCTGCGGTTAAAAACATAATCCTGGTAATAAGGCGCCCAAATAAAACCTGCTTGCGCGCTGGTACGGTAGTAACCGTAAATATGATATTGCCTCATCTCCGGTGCCAGCCCCGATGGAGGATGCAGAGAAAACAGCCCTTTCCAATAATAGTTATAAGCCACACTGGTGCGGCCCGACCCCAGGCGCATTACTTCGCTCTCAACCGGTTTAACTTTATTTCCACTAAACCCGCCATAAATAAATTCGTATATCACGTTATCCGAAAAATCACCGTTGTACCGGTTCCAGTAACCATCGGGTGCAATATGGTACCCATCCTGCCCGTTAGAGTGATGATAAATTTTAAGCCCGAAATAATGCTTTGGCTTGCCATCGCCGGTATTCCACAACCTGTTACAGGTAACAAAAAAAGTTATTCCCGGCTTAAAGCTTGGTGTGCGCACCGGTAAAGAGCTATCGCCTTTCGCCGGGTCGTTTTGCAATATGCGCACCATAAAATCCGGGTGAATTTGCATCGCAAAATATACGCCGTGGTGCGGTATCCTAAACCACCGCCCGCCTATGGGCACCGGTGTATTTATTACTATATTAGCAACGTAAGGCTTTTTTTGCCAGGCACGTGGCGTTACATAATCAATTTCGCTATACACCGAAATTGTGCTTATATCAGAAAGAACCGTGGTGGTTTTAAGAAAATCGAGGGCGGTACTGCGCTCGTCAACTGCTCTTTTAAAATCACTAGCGCTATCGTTGGGTAGCGCTATATTACTGGCACACACCCACATAGGCCAACCCATACATTGAAATAAAATAAGCAACCATCGCCTCCTTTCCAGCATATTATCAACGCTCATTTTTTATCAGGTTGTTGCTCGCCCGCCAACTTTGCCTTTCGGCGTTGAGGGGCCTGCTGCTTATGGCTGGTATCCGCCGGTGGAGTAACCAGGCTGCGATTATTAGCCGGATTTACCCGGTCAGGATTAGGCTGGCCGGGATTAACCGGTGGGTAGGCATTATGCAATCTCGGCTTACCGTCGGGTTGGCTTAAGCTATCCTGTTGTAGGGATTGATTGGCAATATTTGGTTCATGCAACACGGTTTTATAACCGTAAGCTGAACTTAGGTTTTGCAACCCGCTACCAATACTGAACACTACAATGGCTAAAAGCATCTTCACAATTGGTCTCATACCTGTTTGTTTAATGGCTACGGTTAATAAAATGGCTGGTTATATTAATGATGATCACCACCCCCTTCATGATGCTCGTCTCCATGTTCATGATGCTCCTCTCCTCCCTCATGATGCTCATGCCTGTCACGGTCATGCGAATGATAATTTCTACCAGGATCTCTTAACGTCACCTCGCAGCTGGCTAAAAACATAAGCAAGGCAACAACTATTAATAAGCGCGTTTTCACAATTTTGTAATTTTAGTATTTTTAAAAAATCGTAATGCAATTTACAGTATGGCCAGGGCCGCTTTCAATGATATACCTCATTTTGAATATTGATTATACTCACATCAATGCATTTAAGGCGGCTTGCTATTAATATAAGATACCGTTAAGCAGAATCTGTGCCAAACGGTATCTTTTGCAACAAGGCGATATTAAAGTGAAGCCAAAATCTTGGTCCACTCATCTTTGGTTTTCCCAAGTTTTATTTGAATTTTTCCCAGCATCTCATCTTTCTTGCCTTCTTCAAACATCAAATCGTTGTCGGTTAAAACTGCAAATTGTTTCATGAGCTTTCCTTTCTGCTCATTCCAGTTTCCTTTTACTGTTGTACTGTTCATTTTTTCGAATTTTATTTCCCGCAATGGCGAGGCAGTAGTGAAAAAATTTTCACACCACAAAAGTCGCTGCAGTATGGCTGCCGGTTGTTATACAATTCCCGCAAATCGTTACATCATTCACACATTTAAAACGCAACAAGTCCATTGTCCCCGCGTAGGGCTATTAAAAACACATGAGTAATCTCATGCCTTTCGGCATTTACAATGCTCCTGTTTTTATCTTCTCATTTATAGGTATTGCCTGCCCTATAGTAACAAGCACTTGCTTATCTTCTAAAAGGTGCACTTTGCTTAATACCTTCCTTAAATCCCAAAAAGAGGCTACCCGAAATGGCGGCCGTTTTTTATTTTAGGGTTCCCCATGCTCCCGATAGCTATCGGGGGCATGGGTCGCGCTATCCGCTGCAACCGCAAAGCCGGTTTTCGCTTCTATCGCTAACCCGAAACAGCCTTCCCTCCTGCATTTCATTTGGGGACTTTTGGGGAGTTTTGGGGAGTTTTTTAAATGCACTTCGCCTTATACCCTAAACTTGAAAAGTGTCGACTCTTTGTCGACTTTTTTAAGTTCTTACCATCCAAATCGTATTACTACCCAAAACTTAAAACCGGAAAATGTATACTCTTTGTATACTTTTTCATCGCTTGTCAGCAAAACCCATTTCAACTCGAAACTTGAAACCAGAAACTCGAAACTCACACACATAACAAATATAATCCCTAAAAACCCCACCTGTTAAACAACTTATAGGCAGGGTGGGTATAAATCGCGAGTGGATGTGAGAATAAAAGGATTTGGGGGGAGCTTACTTTGTAGCATTAAGCGATGGAGCACATCCCTACCCGCAAACTGGTTATTGAGTGATAGCTACACACCTCATTTAACCAAGCTAACCTTGCCGGTAAAAGTTCCCGATGCGGTATTCAGGTAAACAAAATACATACCGGCAGGTTGGTTAGTTAAGTTGATATTACAAAGTGCTACTGTTATAGGCTGCCTCGTTACTTTCTGCCCCATTACATTAAAAACCTCCACCTCGCAACCGGTAGTATTATCAGGCAATTGAACCCTGAACTGACCGGTTGTCGGGTTAGGCCATATTTGCAACTTACTATCCGCGGTTGTTGGCTGTATACCGGTTGACAAACCTACTTCAATCATGGGCCCCCAGGCATATTGCCCATCCGGCTGTCCCGAAAATTGATATAGCACAGAGTATATCCCGCTACTTAAGTCGTAGCTAAATATTACCCCGTCGCTAAAGTGCCCACCCTCGTGCGTGGTACCATAAATCAAACCGTTGCCAGCCTGCATTAACGATGAAACCGGGAACGCCCCGTCATCACCATTCCCAAAATAGTGCAAAACACTTTCGCTATCGTTTGGGGTGCTGTAACTAAACAACAAACCACCACGGCTTCCTAAAGTATCAAAAACACCGCCGGCGCTTGCAACACCATAAATTAATCCATCACGCCCTTTCAACAACGGGCCCGCGCCTTCATAACCTGTGCCGGGGTTATCAAAACTGCGCACATGGGTGTAATTACCCGTGCGCATATTATAGCAAAACATATAACCGTATGTTTGAAAAGCACCCGAAAATACGGAGCCGTACAATAGCGAATCGCCAACCATAACCATATTGTCCGAAGGCTGGCTTTCATAAGCCGAATCAGTAAAGCTGTAAATCGCATTTACAGCGCCGGTAGTAATGTTAAAGGTAAAAATAGTACCCGCATTATTGGCCCCGCCCGAAGAGGCTGTGGCATATAGTAAATTGCCATCGCCGGTAATAAAATTGCCCACAGGTACAGCCCCTTCAACGCCATTAAAAGAATAAAACCTTGCATAGTTATTAGTGGCAATATCGTAGCTAAAAATTATACCCCCGTAAAAAGCGCCACCGTTGTTAGCAACCCCATAAAGTATACCATTATTTGCTAAGTATAGCGAAGCGCCCGGGTAAAATCCATCGGTATCGCAGCCAAAGCTATGCAGCACGGTATAAACCCGGCTTTGCATATTGTAACTAAACAAAACACCGGCATTGCACGTTCCACCCTCTTTGGTTAGCCCGTAAAGCAAACCATTATTACCCATCGTAAGCGCGCCAATAGGATAAGACCCTTGTGCATCGAATAAACTAAAAACCTGCTGGTAAGAATTTGAGGCTATATCATACGCAAAGATAGAACCTGCATTGTATTCGCCACCACTATTAGTCATACCCCAAAGCGTGGGTGTTTGGCCATTTCCATTCAACCAGGCAACTATCAACAACAAAAAGCAGGCATGCAAACGCGTTTTCATTTAATAACAGCTTTGTACCTTAAATATAACGACAATTTAAAAACTATCTCAATCAGCAAATCACACTCCCAAATCGCGGCTCACCACACCCCAAACCTCACACTTGCCCAATCCCCCTAATCTCCCTAACTTCGAGAACCGAAAAGCACTAGTTGGTTGCCTCGGTCTCCCCTTTTGTTTCATCCCGCAGCTTTGTGCGGGAAGGGGACTAAAGGGGCTCATTTTAAAAAACCTGCTAACTTTCAGCCGTAACGTTAAACATATATTATGCCGCATTATTGTTTAAGAGGAGAAATACCGCATAAACGCCACACGCAGTTTCGCAAGCCTGATGGCAAGCTTTACAGCGAGCAGCTGGTTAGCACCGAGGGCTTTAGCAATGTGTATTCAATTATTTACCATTGCCATGCCCCCACTATGGTTAGCAGCATTGATAAACCTATAGATGTAACACCCAAAGTTGCCCAGGCCAAAAACATGCAGCACCGCTGCTACAAAGGCTTTAAAATTGCGCCCGAAAAGGACTTCCTTAAAAGCCGCAAACCTGTGCTGGTTAATAACGATGTGCACGTAGTGCTCGCCGCGCCGCAATTGAGCATGAAGGACTACTTCTACAAAAACTCAGATGCCGATGAGGTTATTTTTGTGCACGAAGGGACCGGTACCCTCAAAAGCATTTTCGGCGACCTCAAGTTTAGCTACGGCGACTACATTGTAATACCACGTGGAACTATTTACCAGATTGAATTCGATACCGAGAACAACCGCTTGTTTATTGTTGAGTCCTTCTCTCCTATCGTTTACCCTAAACGCTATCGTAACGATTTCGGGCAACTGTTAGAGAACTCACCATACTGCGAGCGCGACATCCGCCAACCCGATAACTTTAAAACCATCGATGCCGCCGGCGACTTCTTAGTCTACATCAAAAAGCAGGGCCTGCTCTATCCCTACCATTACGCGCATCACCCTTTCGATGCCATTGGTTGGGATGGAAACCACTACCCATACATATTCTCAATACACGATTTTGAACCTATTACCGGCCGGGTGCATCAACCACCACCGGTGCACCAAACCTTCGAGGCGCATAACTTTGTTATCTGCTCGTTTGTGCCCCGCAAATACGATTACCACCCGCAATCAATACCGGCCCCCTATAACCACAGCAATGTTGATAGCGACGAAGTGCTATACTATGTTGACGGCGATTTTATGAGCCGCAAAAGCGTTGAACGCGGTATGATTACCCTGCACCCCATTGGCATTCCCCACGGCCCGCACCCCGGCACTGTAGAGAAAAGCATTGGCAAAGACGAAACAAAAGAACTGGCAGTAATGGTAGATACTTTTAAACCTTTATGGCTAACTGAAGATGCCATGCATATTGAGTCGGCAGATTATTGGAAGAGTTGGTTAGAATAATTATTGAATCAATAAAAAAAGAACTTATGGAAGTAATGACAAAAGAAAACGCCGGCCATCAGCTAGCCGAAGATTTCCTCCCTCTCAACGGCACCGACCACATTGAGTTTTACTGCGGCAATGCCAAGCAAAGCGCATACTACTACCAGCACGCCTGGGGTTACGAACTGGTAGCCTACGCCGGCCCCGAAACCGGTGTGCGCGATCGCGCCAGCTACGTTTTGCAACAAGGCAAAATACGCTTAGTGCTAACCAGCGCCATGCACCCCGATAGCGAAATAAGCAAACACGTATTGCAACACGGCGATGGTGTTAAAGTATTAGCCCTGTGGGTTGACGATGCCCGCAAAAGCTATGAAGAAACCACCAAGCGCGGTGCAGTAAGCGTTATCGAACCAACCGTTATTAAAGACGCCGACGGCGAAGTAGTTTTCTCGGCCATTAAAACCTATGGCGAAACCATACACAAGTTTATTGAGCGCCGCAATTACAAAGGCGTATTCATGCCCGGCTATCAACCCAAAAAAGCATTAACTACCAGCACACCGGTGGGCATTAAACATGTCGACCACTGCGTGGGCAATGTCGAACTTGGCAAAATGAACGACTGGGTTAAATTTTACGAAGATGTAATGGGCTTCAAACTACTACTCACCTTCGACGACGAAGATATCTCAACCGAATACTCTGCACTAATGAGCAAGGTAGTAAGCAACGGTAGCGGCTTTGTAAAGTTCCCTATCAACGAACCGGCTGCCGGCAAAAAGAAATCGCAGATTGAAGAATACATCGAGTTTTACCACGGCCCCGGTTGCCAGCACATGGCTCTTGCTACTGACGATATTATAAGCACCGTTACCGAGCTGCGCAAACGCGGCATTGAGTTCCTAAACGTACCCGATGCCTATTACGATGAAGTTTGGCAACGCGTAGGCAAAATAAACGAAGACGTTAACGCTATCAAAAAACTCAACATTCTCGTTGACCGCGATGACGAAGGCTACCTCCTCCAACTCTTCACCAAACCGATGCAGGACAGGCCCACTGTATTCTTCGAAATCATCCAACGCTGCGGCGCCAAAAGCTTCGGCAAAGGCAACTTCAAAGCCCTCTTCGAAGCCATCGAGCGCGAACAGGATTTGAGAGGAAATTTGTAATCCAAAATGCTAACAAACACAAAGGCCACAGGGAATACATTTCTTTGTGGCCTTTGTGCTGTATGCCTTTAGTGTCCTTTGTAGTAAACAGCTTTTAAAGTTCGCCTGCCGATGTTGCCTTTATCCCCCACATCATAGGTATTCCGCAATCGGCTATTGGTACCGCAAAGCCTACAACAACAATCCCAATATTTCATATTAAAAAGTATTCAAAAATCACTAATATAGCAGTAAGGCTTTGAACCTCAATTTAAAGGCCGCCCCTCAATAAACGCCTATGCTGCGTAAATATAGTGTTACCTCCAAGCTGTATATACTTGTAATTGTTTTATGCGCTGTTATAGTGGGCATAGGCGTTTACGGTATAGCAAAACTGCGGTCCATTAACCAGCACACCCAAACGCTGTATGCCGATAGGGTTTATCCCATTGCCCAATTAAACAATATCCGTTATACATACTCTGCCGATGTATTGAATGCAGTTGAGCAGGTGCAAAGCAACTCAATACCTTTTTACCAGGCTGCCGCACAAATATCGGCTGCCGAAAAAAGAATTGACACCAACTGGGCGGCCTACAAACTAACCTACTTAACCACCGAGGAGAAGAAGTTGGCCGATGAGATGGAAATATTAATGGCCGCTACCAAAGCCCCGATGGCGGATATACAGCAAGCCATTGCAAAACACGATTTAAAGCAGGTAGGCCATCTGGATAAAAACATGAACAAAGCTGTTAATGCAGCCATTTTAAAAGCGAATGAGTTGGTTCAACTACAATTAAAAGTTGGGGGCGAGTTATATCAAAACAGCGGTCAGATATACAGCGCCACCGTGCAAAAATTTTTAGTGATAATTATATTGGCTTTACTGGCCGCTTTTATTTTTTCGGCTTTTATTGTGCGCGATGTGCGCCGCTTATTTACCGCCCTTGAAGAAAGCAATAGAAAAACAACTGTAAGCGAACAAAAATGCCGCGCTTTTATAAAATACGCAGGCGACTCAATTGTAATTTTCGACCAACAACTTAACATTACCGATGTAAACAATAGTGCCTGTTTACTGTTGGGTTATACCACCCATGAATTAACCGGTTTAAAAATTTCGGGCATGCTGCCCGAAGAGGAGCGAGAGAGTCACCTTTCAAGGCTCGAGGTATTACGCAGCATGGGCCAAACATTAAACGAGCGAAAGTTTAAAAGAAAAGACGGAAGCCTGGTAGATACCGAAGTTAACGTTCGGGTGCTTGAAGGATACGGGTACATAGCCATTATACGCGATATTACCGAGCGCAAAAAGGCCGAGCTTGCCATGAAGGAATCGGAAGAGAAATACCGGTCGTTGGTTGAGCACGCCGGCGATGCTATTTTTATGGTGGGCGAAGACTCTTCAATTATTGATGTAAATCGCAGCGCCTGCGAATTACTGGGTTACACCCGCAGCGAATTTCAAACCATGAAAGCGCTGGACGTGTATCCACCCGACGAGATTAGCCCCTCAACCATACCCTGGGATTTATTGAGGCAGAATAAAACACTTATAAACGAACGCCGGTTACTGCGCAAAAACGGCACTAAAGTGGAAGTGGAAATAAGCCGTAAAATGCTGGGCAACCTGGGTTATCTGGCCATAGTACGCGATATTACCGAGCGCAAAAAAACTGAGCACGCCGTTCTCGAAAGTGAAAGAAAATTCCGCAGCATTTTCGAAAATGTGCAGGATGTATTTTTTCAAACTAGCCTTGACGGTAATATTATCGAGGTTAGCCCATCGGTAAAATATCATACCGGTTTTGAGCGCAGCCAATTGATAAATACGCCGGTGTTTAACCAGTACGTAAACGCCGGCGACAGAGAGAAAGGGCTTAACCTGCTAAAAGAAAATAACGAGATTAAGGATTTTGAAGTCTATTTTAAGTCGGCAAGCGGCCAACCGGTGTGCATGTCGCTTAACGCCAGGTTAATTGCCGAAACAGATGGCATTGCAGCGCATATAGATGGATCGCTTAGAAACATTACCGAGCGCAAACGTATAGCTGATGAATTAGTTGAGCGTAAGCAACAAATGGCCTTGTTTATTGAGCACAGCCCCGCTGCACTGGCTATGCTTGATACCGATATGCGGTACATTGCCACCAGCCGCCGGTTTAAAAGCGATTACGGCCTGGGCGAGCAAAACTTAATTGGCAAAACCCACTACGAAGTTTTTCCCGAAACACCCCAGTTCCGAAAAGTGATTCATCAGCGTTGCCTTAAGGGCGACGTAGAAAAAAGAGAAGAAGATTTTTCTATCAGGCCCGATGGCACCACCGAATGGTTCAGGTGGGAGATTCGACCCTGGCACAAAGCCGGTGGCGACATTGGCGGCATCATCATATTTACCGAGGTTATTAGCGACCGTAAACTGGCCGAACAAAAATTAAAGCAAAGTGAAGAAAAGTACCGCGCTTTAACCGAAAATATCAGCGATGCAATTATGTTGCTGGATGAAAACTTTCAAAATATTTATCAAAGCCCTTCGGTTGAACGGATTGTTGGCTACACCGCAGATGATGGAAGCAGCAAAAATGCAGTTGATTTTATACACCCGGATGATGCAAGCATAGGCCTCGTTTTTTTTCAAAATGCCCTCAAAGCACCGGGTGTTGCTTTCTTCAGCCAATTCAGGGTAAAACACAAGCAAGGGCACTACATATGGATAGAAGGAACAGTAATGAACCTGTTGCATAACGACAGCGTGAAAGCATTTATTGTTAACTACCGCGATATTACCGGGCGCAAAAAAGCAGAAGAGGAAATATCCGAATTGAACGAATCGCTTGAACAAAAAGTAATTGACCGTACCGCGCAACTGCAGGAAGCCAACAAAGCAATGGAGGCATTTTCATATTCCGTATCGCACGATTTGCGCGCACCTGCCCGGGCTATTACCGGTTTCACCAAAATTATTGATGAAACTTATGGCACATCGCTCAACCCCAACCTGAAAGAGATGTTTACCCACATATCAAACAGCGGTAAGCGCATGACAGCCATAATAGAAGACCTTTTAACGCTTGCCAAATACGAAAAGGTAATGCCTCAGCAAAAAGAGATAGATATGCAGCGGCTATTTAAGGGTATATGGGATAATATTGGCATTTACAATCCGCACAAAGCGGTGCTTCAAATAGATGCATTGCCACCGGCAAATGTTGATGCTTCATTAATCGAGCAGGTGGTGGTTAATCTTTTATCAAACGCCATTAAGTATTCGTCGAAAAAAGAAACTCCCGTTGTAAAAGTAGGTTTCGAGCGTGGCGATGGGGCCATAACCTATTGGGTAAAGGATAACGGCGCCGGTTTCGACATGAAAAATTATAACCTCCTTTTTGGCGCCTTTCAAAGACTACATGGCTCCAGCGAGTTTGAAGGCACCGGTGTTGGGCTGCTGCTGGTAAAACGGATTATTGAAAAACACGGTGGCGTTGTTAGGGCCGAAGGAGTGGTAAATGATGGCGCCACTTTTTATTTTACAGTGCCCTTTGCCGATTCGAAATAATTCGAAGATTTTATAAAAGCAGAATGTTCTCTTTGAAGCCCTGCGGTTATACAATAAGCACAAAGCAATACCACTTAAAGCAATTAATGAAAACTAAAATTCAAATAACAACCATCTACAATTGCTCGTTGGAAAGAGCATTTAAAACACCCATGCTTTGCGATGTTTCAAAAGTGCACACCGGTTTTGCCGGCATTATGCCACGGGTAACGCACAGCACCGATGACCAGCATTGGGGCAAACC
>CAIOTH010000045.1 GCA_903861145.1 uncultured Bacteroidota bacterium
ACTGCACGCCTAAAAAGAGCAAAAAATGAAAAAGCTGAGTTTTTTAATCACCGGTGTAACATTTCTTATTGCCTTTACCGGCAATGCGCAGGATGCTAAGGAAATAGTGCGTCTCTCCGATGCCCACGTTCGTGGCAAAACCATGAAAGGCCAGATGACCATTAAAATTGTGCGTCCCGATTATACCCGCGAAATGAGTATGAATATATGGGCGAAGGGAACGCAATATTCATTAGTACTTGTCACCGCTCCGGCTAAAGATAAAGGCACAACTTTTTTGAAAAGGGTAAAAGAAGTGTGGGACTGGGTACCAACACTAGAACGAACAATTAAGTTACCACCTTCTATGATGTCACAATCGTGGATGGGCACCGATTTTACGAATGATGACCTGGTAAAAGAAACCTCTATTGTTGACGATTATGACCACACCATCCTGGGCGAAGAAATGATGGGTGACCGGATGTGTTGGAAAATTCAATTGATACCCAAACCCAGTGCAGCCATAGTTTGGAGCAAAGTAATCTGCTGGATTGATAAGAAAGATTACCTCGAGCTTAAAACAGAATCGTACGATGATGAAGGTAAACTGGTAAATACGCTAAAAGCTTCGGATGTAAAAATGTTGGGAGGCAGGATTCTTCCGGCAACGCTTGAAATGATACCAAGTGATAAGCCGGGGCATAAAACAATTATCACGTATCAATCAGAGGAGTTTGATAAGCCAATTTCCGATGATTTTTTCAGTACGCAGAATATGAAAAACCCTAAGTAACCCGATATGCTATTTAAACTTGCCTGGAGGAATTTATGGCGCAATAAGTACCGGACACTGATAACCGTGGGCTCCGTTTTTTTTGCCGTGGTATTTTCGGTGCTGTTAACAGCCCTGCAAAAAGGCGCCATGGATAACCTGGTTAAGGATGTGGTAAGCTTTTACAGCAGTTATATACAGGTGCACAAAAAGGGATATTTTGACGAGCAGACGCTGGATAATGTTTTGGACCTGAATGACACGCTACTTGCTAATATCCGCGCCGATAAAAATGTAAAACAGGCATCGCCTCGTCTTGAAACATTCGTGTTGGCTTCCACCGGTCAAACCACTGAAGGTTGTATGATGACGGGCATTGTGCCATCGCAGGAAAGCGAACTGATACAGTTAGGCAAAAAAGTTACCGGTGGAACCTACCTGGCCGACACCGGCACCGGGCTGATAATTGCCCAAGGCCTCGCCCATAAATTGAATGTTAAGTTGAATGATACGCTGATTTTATTGGGCCAGGGTTACCAGGGTGCTACTGCGGCTGACAGGTACGTGATAAAAACGATAGTGACTTTCGGCTCGCCCCAATTGAACGACCGGATATTGTTTATGCCCCTTAAACAGGCCCAGGATTTTTTAAGCGCACCGAATAAAGCCACTTCTATAGTTGTATCTATTGACGACCAGAAACCCGCTGATTTTGTTCAAACACAATTAAAGAAAAATCTTTCCAGGTATTATGAGGTGTTAACCTGGCAGGAAATGATACCGGATGTTGTGGCTACCGTAAAAAGCAAGGAATCAAGCGAGATGGTGATAACCTTATTGCTGTACCTGCTGGTATCGTTCGGCATGTTTGCAACGCTGTTGATGATGATGGCCGAGAGGAAATTTGAATTGGGCATGCTGATGGCCGTGGGTATGAAAAAGGCGCAGCTTGCTTTTATAGTTATGCTTGAATCCATTTTTGTTTCGCTGGTGGGTTGTGCATTGGGGCTTGCTGCCAGTATACCCATGGTTTTCTTTTGGGCCAGCCACCCCATCCGCTTTGCCGGCGACCTGAAAAATATGTACGAAAAAATGGGTTTTGAGGCTATCATTCCCATGGCCACAACTCCGGTCATATTTTACCGGCAGGCAATTATCATTCTGATCGTATCGCTTATATTATCGGTTTATCCCTTGTATAAAATATTTTCAATGAACGCACTAAAAGCCATGAAAAAATGAGTGTGATAATCAAAATAGCGTGGCGCAATATATGGCGCAATAGCGTGCGCAGCCTGGTTATTGCTACCTCCATAGTTTTAGGTTTATGGGTGGGCACCTTTGTAAGCGCCATATACTATGGCATGGGCGAAGACCGGGTAAACATTGCCATACAGAATGAAATATCGCATATTCAAATTCACCATCCTAAATTCAAAGAAGACTATAAGGACAAATACACAGTTACTGTTGATGATGCTTTAAAAACAAAGCTTCATAATACCCCTAATGTAAAAGCCTGGTCGCCGCGCAGTATTGCACAGGGCATGCTGGCCAACACCGGAGGAAGCACCGGTATACAAATAAACGGAATTGACCCTATAGCCGAAGACTCAACCACGCACGTGGCGGCAAAAATTATTGAAGGGCAATATTTAAGCTCCGGTAAGGCCAACCAGGTAATTATCGGCGCCAAGTTGGCTACGCGCATGAAGTTGAAAGTGAAATCAAAGGTGGTGCTAACCTTTTTGGATAAGGATGATAATATCGCCTCCGGCGCGTTCAGGGTAGCGGGCATTTTTGCCAGCAATAATTCGGGCTGGGACAACGCCAATGTTTTTATCCGCCAGGCCGACTTCAATCCTACACTGGGCCTCGATTCCAATGCGGCTAACGAAATTGCTATCCTACTTAATAGCAACCGTAATATTGATACGGCCACCGCTCTTGTCAAAACTGAGTTTCCGCAGTACAAAGTTGAAAGCTGGATGGAAATTTCGCCCGAAACAAATGTTATCATTTCGCTCATGTCGCAGGTATCTATCGTTTTTGTCATTATCATTTTATTGGCGCTATCATTCGGCATTGTTAATACCATGCTGATGACCGTACTGGAACGCACGCGCGAAATAGGCATGCTTTTGGCCCTTGGTATGAACCGCACCAAAGTTTTTGCATTGATAGTTTACGAAACTTTTTTCCTGGTAATGCTGGGCTGGCCGGTAGGTATGCTGTTGGCCTGGTTTAGTATTGATTACCTGGGGGCAAAAGGAATTGATACTGCGGCAATGGCGCCTAAATCGACTATGGCCAGTTATGGCTTTAGCAGTGTTATGCATCCGGCGTTGCCGTTACACAATTATTTACAAATTATTGCGCTGGTGATTATTACAGCGCTTTTATCGTCCATATTTCCGGCTATAAAAGCGCTTAAACTTAATCCGGCTGAAACCATTAAAGAATAAATTATGAGCAACATGGTTATTGACGCAACCAACATCTCCAAAACATATAACCCCGATACCATTCCTGTAAAGGCGGTTGATGGTGTTACCCTGCAAATGCAGCGCGGAGAGTTTACGTCACTAGTAGGCCCTTCGGGTTCGGGCAAAACAACGCTGTTGAATCTAATTGGCGGCCTTGATAAGAGCGACACTGGTAAAATAATTATCAATGGCACCGATATCACTACGCTGAAACCCAATGCGATGATTGATTTCAGGCTGCATAATATCGGGTTCATTTTTCAATCGTATAACCTGGTTCCGGTACTTACGGCACGGGAGAATGTAGAGTTTATAATGTTACTGCAAAATGTCTGCAAAGCTGATCGCGATAAACGGGTAACAAATTTATTGCAGCAGGTTGGGCTGGGCGACAAAATGGATGTACGCCCTTCGCAACTATCAGGCGGACAGCAACAGCGTGTGGCTGTAGCACGCGCGCTGGCTTCAAAACCACAGTTTATATTGGCTGATGAACCTACCGCAAACCTCGATTCTCATTCGGCCACTAACCTGCTTGATATTATGGCCATGCTGAATAAAGAAGAAAATATAACCTTCATTTTTTCAACCCACGACCAGCGCGTAATTGAACGCGCCCGAAGGGTTATTACACTGGTTGATGGAAAAATATCATCCGACACAGGTATAGCCAAACAACAAAACGCATGAATTTGAGTGGAAAATGGACTTGCTACGCGAAGCATACTTTGTTGTGCCTCGCTGTACTCACATTTCATTTTTCCATGGCCCAAAAGAAAACGGTGGCAGATTATTTGCAGGTTACCGGTTATGTAAAAGACATGGGCACCATTAGCTTTACCAACGATGTCGACGCAATGACTGCTGCCAACCTTCTTCACAATCGCATCGACTTAAAAATTAAACCGGTATCATCCTTCAGCATCGTGGCCGGCCTTAGGACCAGGGTACTTATCAGCCAATACCAAAATCTTGTTCCCGGCTTTGCCGATTATTACACAGCCGATAACGGTTTTTTGAAGATGTCGTTTAACTGGGTGAATAAATACCCGGTGTTGTTTAATACCTCCATTGACAGGTTATATGCCGATTGGCAAAACGATAAGTGGGATGTGCGCGTTGGCCGTCAGCGGCTTAACTGGGGCATTAATTTAACCTGGAACCCAAACGATATTTTCAATTCCTATAACCTGCTTGATTTTGATTATGAAGAACGGTCCGGTGTAGATGCGGCGAAAGTTCAATACAATTTTACTTCCTTCAGTAATATTGAGGCGGCATTTGCACCATCCCGTTCACGCGATAGTTTGATAGGGGCCATTAAATATGCCTTTAATACGCATAACTACGATTTGCAATTTATTGGCGGTAATTATTACCGCGATATTATTTTGGGCATGGGCTGGGCCGGTAATATTAAAAATGCCGGTTTTAAGGGCGAAATCTCTTATTTCCATGGTTGGCGCGATAACCGCTTTATAAACGATGCAGTAAGCACATCTGTTACCATTGATTATTCTCTCAAAAGCGGATTTTATATGGCGGGCTCGTTTCTGTATAATAACATCGCATCCAATACTATTTTCTCCACCACACAATTGCAGTCCGACAATCTTTCGCCAAAAATGCTGATGCCGGCAAAGTATACCTTTATGGTGCAGGGGCAACAACAGATATCGCCGGTGGTGAGTGCTAATGCCGCGCTCATATATTCGCCTATAGTTAACTTATTCGTAATTGCCCCAACAGTTTCATATTCCATAGCCACCAACCTCGATTTTGATGTTATCCTCCAGTCTTACTTCGCCAACAATGCGAATAACAAATTTGCTGCCCTGGGCAATTCGTTGAACATGCGGATTAAGTGGAGTTTTTCGAATTAAGTAATTTCACCTCCCTCTTAAACTCAAAAATTCTCATATTAGATGGTGGTTAAAATCAACTCATCCATATGTTTAAAAAAGCACTACGTCTTTCACTTTTAATATCGGTTTTTCTTTTCACCGGCTTTTTTGCCTTTGTGCCTAACATGGTTGATAGGTACATTAATCGCACGCTTCATGTCTCTGGCCCTGCCGATAAGAATAGTTGGTACGATTCCATTCCGTTTGTAGCCGATTTGCATTGTGATGCGTTGTTGTGGAACAGAAATTTATTAGACCGGCATAGTTTCGGCCATGTTGATGTACCGCGCATGCAGGAAGCAAACGTAGCACTTGAAGTTTTTACTGTGGTAACCAAAACACCGGTGGGCATTAATTATGATAAGAACAGTGATAAAACCGACCAGCTTACCTCATTAAATATTGCGCAATTACGTGCCCCTGAGGATTGGCTTAGCCTTAAAGCCCGCGGTATACATCAATGCGCGCAACTGCACAAATTTGCTAAAGACTCAAAGGGCGAGTTCAGGGTAATTACCAATAAAAGGGAATTAGAAAAGTACATTGCCGACCGTAGTAGCAATCATAACCTTACCGCCGGACTATTGGGCATAGAAGGAGCACATTGTTTGGAAGGCGACATCAACAACCTGAATGACTTTTACAAAGCCGGTGTCCGCTATATTGGCTTAACCCACTTTTTCGATAATGAATGGGGTGGCTCGGCCCACGGAGAAAAGAAAGGCGGACTTACTGAAAAGGGCAAGCAGCTTTTGCACAAAATGGATAGCCTGCATATTACCATTGACTTAGCACATGCAAGCCCCGCAACCATAAGCGATATTTTTAAAGCCACCAGCGGCCCATTACTCGTTTCGCATACAGGTGTAAAAGGAACCTGCGATGGCGTGCGCAATTTATCCGACGAGCAAATTTTGGAAATCGGCCGTCGCCATGGCTTGATTGGTATTGGCCTTTGGGAAACCGCCGTATGTGGTACCGATGCCGATGCAACGGCTCGCAGTATGAAATATGTTGCTGATAAAATTGGCGTAGATAAAGTAGCCCTCGGCAGCGATTTTGACGGAGCTACACACAGTAGTTACGATATAACCGGTTTTCCGGTAATAGTTAAGGCATTAATAAAGCAAGGTTTTACCCGCCCCGAAATTGAGCAGATAATGGGCGGTAACGTGAGAGACTTTTTATTACGCAATTTACCCCAATAGAAACTTACCAATTATACAAGCATCCATAAACTCCCAATGACAACTGTCCCAACTCATCAAAGTTTTCAAAACAGGATAACCGTGGCAGGCATGCTGGTGGCAACCGGTATCGTGTTTGGCGATATTGGTACCTCCCCTTTATATACCCAGGACTCCATTTTTCACAACAGAATAATTACTGAAACCGTTGCCCTTGGCACACTATCGGCAATATTCTGGACGCTTACTTTTCAAACAACCTTAAAATATGTGCTGCTTACACTGCAAGCCGATAACAACGGTGAGGGCGGAATATTTTCTTTGTACGCACTTATTCGTAGGTACTGGGGCCGGTGGCTTATTATTCCGGCCATAGCCGGTGGAGCATTTTTAATGGCCGATGGTATTATTACACCACCAATATCAGTCACCTCTGCCATGGAGGGTATTTATGCTATAAAACCCGATTTAAATATTACTCCCTTTGTTTTAGGCATCCTGGTGCTCCTTTTTGTATTTCAGCAATTCGGAACTGAGAAAATTGGTAAAGTTTTTGGTCCCGTTATGCTTGTCTGGTTCACTTTTATGGGTGCTATCGGGTTTTTGGCCCTTAGTCATAACTTCTCGGTGCTTAAAGCGCTTAATCCTTATTACACATATCGGTTTTTTGCCGAATCGCCCGAAAACTTCTGGCTGTTAGGCAGTATATTTTTATGCAGCACCGGCGCCGAGGCCCTTTATAGCGATATGGGACATTGTGGCAAAAACAATATCCGCATAAGTTGGATTTATATAAAGTTGATGCTGATATTTAGTTATGCAGGGCAAACCGCGTGGCTGATACAACACGTAGGCGAACGCGTAACAAACATAAGCCCGTTTTACGCCATAGTTCCGCATGCCATTTATATACCGGCACTTATTATAGCAACGTTGGCCACTATTATTGCCAGCCAGGCTCTGATTAGCGGTTGCTTTACGCTTATCAATGAAGCTATCCGCCTTGATATATGGCCGAGGTTGCAGGTTGCTTTTCCGGGCAGGATAAAGGGCCAGATTTATATCCCTGCCATTAACTGGTTGTTGATGTGCGGCTGCCTGGGCATGGTGCTTCACTTTAAAGAGTCAACTAAAATGGAAGCGGCGTTCGGATTAAGTGTAACCCTTACGATGCTTACAACCACATTTCTTATTAATTTTTATTTATATGCTAAACGGGTGCCGATAATTTTTATCGTTTTAATTACCGGTGTGTTTCTGAGTATTGAGATAACATTTTTAATAGCCAACCTGCAAAAGCTATACGAGGGTGGTTGGATTACTATCGTAATAGGTTCCTGCCTGTCTGCTTTGATGGTGGTTTGGTGGAGTGGTAAAAATATTAAGCGCCATATAACCGAGCGCATTAACCTGGGTGATTATTTGCCCAAACTTATTCATCTCAGCCAGGATGCTATTATTCCTAAATATTGCACCAACCTGGTTTATCTAACCACCTCCGGGTCAGCAAAACAGATTGAAAAAACCATCCTTAAATCTATTCTATCAGGCATACCTAAACGGGCCGATGTGTATTGGTTTCTGCATGTTAATATAACCGATGAGCCTTTTACGCTGGAGTATTCAGTGCAAACAATAGCTAAAAATGAAGTTTATTTCCTCACGTTTAACATGGGTTTCCGGGTTGCACCACGTATAGATTATTACTTCAGAAAAGTGATATGCGATTTAGAGAAAACCAATGAATTGGATTTAGCACTTCGCCCCGAGCTTAGCTATCAGGACTCCCAAACCGGTGATATCAGGTTTGTTCTAATGAACAGTTTTCTTTCATTTGATAATGCCCTTCCCTTTTTTCAAAACATGATTATGAAGCTGTATTTCGTAATTAAACGCCTAAGCGTTAGAGAAGACCTGAATTTTGGCCTTGACAGGAGCAATGTGGTAACGGAAAACTACCCATTAATAATCCGGCCGGTAGAAAGCCCCACTTTGATAAGGACTGATTTATAATAAAACAGGGCAGATTAAAGCGCGGTAAACGAAATGCCCAATGAGAAGGCATTGGCTTTAGGCCCTACGTTTGGTTTAAAAACGTTTATTACGTCGTAACTGGCAGTTACATTAACAAAGCTGTAACCAAATCTGAAAGTAGGTGCCAACCTGAATAAATTGAAATCAGGGTCTCTTCTAACTATGTAAACATTAGTTTGAGCGTTTTGTACCATTTTGGTTTTGGTATGCTCATCAACACGTACGCCACCAACAACACCTACTGCCCATTTAAAGCAATTGCCAAACTTATCTATGTTCGAACGTATCCGTATTTCAAGTGGGATATTTACGTATTGAAGAACAAGTTTGTTGATTTTTGCGGTAGTATCTGCACCAAAAACCCGTAGCGATTGAAAGGTAGTGCCGCCGGTATCAGTTCTTTGCATTGAACTGCGCGAGTAGATGTTTGAGCAACTGTAACTAACACCCGGCGCAATACTTACACGCGAACCTTTAATCCTGAAATCCCAGCTAAAACCAATCTGCACACCACGAGAAAACCATTTTGTCTTCAGCCCTGTAGACCCAACCGGGTTATTGTTACCAAAACCTTTATCATTTGAGTTATAGTTCCAGTTAGTGCCCAACAAATCGAGGGTTATATGATCGCGCGAGTATTTTGCAAACATCTTATCCATCTTCTTGCGCTCAGCAAGCACCGCTTCACTTGGTCCTTTGGGTTTCTGAACCTTCGGGGCAACTTTGGTTGTGTCCTGTGGCTTAGCTGCATCCTGGGCAAACGCCGAAAAAGCTGAAATGATTATGGTAAGTACAAGCAAAAATTTCTTCATGATTAATTGATAAGGCATTTAAACGAGCGGCAAATGTAATTATTTTGCGCATGTAGCATTTACTACCTCTTTTCAGTCCAAAAGAGCTAACTAAGACCAATACCCCTAATGGAAGCGTGCTCGTGGTATTGGGGGGCTTTAAATCCTGTATTTTCCCTCTATCGGCATCCTTCGGCCCATGCCAAATGCCTTCGGCGATACCCTCAAAATTGGGGGTGCCTGGAAACGCTTCCATTCGTTCGAATTCACCATTTTTAGCACTCTTGCCACCAATTGTGGGTCAAAACCCCTTGCAATTAGCTCATCGGGCCCTTGTCTCTTTTCTATATATTGATAAAGAACCTTGTCTAAAATCTCGTAATCGGGCAACGAATCCGAATCCTTTTGATCTGGCCGCAACTCCGCCGAAGGCGCTTTGGTCAGAATATTTTCGGGGATTACTTCGCTATGCCTGTTAATGTACCGGGCAAGTTCATATATCTCGGTTTTATAAACATCACCTATTACCGACAAGCCTCCGCACATATCGCCGTATAAAGTGCCATAACCCACCGCCGCCTCGCTTTTATTGGTGGTGTTCAGCAAAATGTAACCAAACTTATTGCTGAATGCCATCAACAATACCCCCCTTACGCGGGCCTGTAAATTCTCTTCAGCCACGTTAAAAGGCAAGCCATTAAAAAACGGATTTAAGGTTTTAAGCAAAGCCTGAAAATCATTCTCAATCGGCACAACCTCATATTTCGTTCCAAGGTTATCAGCAAGCTTTTTGGCATCGGCTAATGAGTGCTCTGTCGAAAAACCTGAGGGTAATAACAGGCTCTGTACATTTTCTTTACCCAAGGCATCTGCCGCCAGGCACAAAACCACAGCCGAGTCTATCCCACCACTTAAACCCAATATCGCTTTCTTAAACCCGAGCTTCGAAAAGTAATCCTTAATTCCAAGTACGAGCGCGTCGTGAATCCTGGCGATTTTAGAGGATTCGCCACCCGCATTTTCAGTTTTTAATTTGGATGGAATTGGAAAATCAACCAATTGTATTGCTTCCTCAAAAAACGGCAACTGTTCGGTCACCTCGCCTTTTTCATTCACTACAACGCTTCCCCCGTCAAAAATAAGCTCGGTTTGCGCACCCACCTGGTTTACATATATCATAGGCGCATGGTATCTCGCCACGTTCGCTTTTATTACCTGCAATCTTTCTTCATGCTGCCCATAATTAAACGGCGAAGCAGAAAGATTAATGATAATATCGGGTGCATGCTTTACAACCTCATCCATCGGGCAGGCCGTGTACAATGGGTTGTTGTTGCCCACGTTCCAAATGTCCTCGCAAATGGTTACTGCCAGTTTTTTGCCTTTAAATAAAACCGGTTCAAATTTTTTGTTGGGTTCAAAATACCGGTACTCATCAAAAATATCGTAGGTAGGCAAAAGCGTTTTATCGGTAATGTGCTTTATCTCTTTTTCATAAATAAAATAAGCCGAGTTGTAAAGCGGTTTGCCCTGGTCTGAAGGGTTTATCCTGGGGCACCCCACTAAAACGGCTACTTTGCCTGTATGCTTCGCAATTTCATCAATAGCAAACTGGCATTGTTTAATATAATCGTCAAACTCCAAAAAGTCCCGTGAAGGGTAACCGCAAATACACAATTCGCTAAATACAACCAGCTCGGCCTCCCGGCTCTCAGCCTCCTGTATCGCCTTTATGATTTTGGCAGTATTACTCGAAAAATTTCCAACGTGATAGTTAAGTTGGGCAAGGGCAATTCTCATTTCTATATATCCGGCAGGCGCCGTGTTTAAACTCTTTTATTAAAACCGAAAATATTTTCGGCTTGCGTTGCGTTTCATTTTTTGCATCTTAGCACTTTAACATGGCAGCGTAGCATGAAAATACTGAAACTGGTACCAACAGCACTCATCCTGATTTTACTAACAGGCTGTAACAGTTGCAACAAAAGCAAAAGTAGAGAAAAACCCGATGTATCGGGCATACATTTGGATGTTAAGCTGTTGCGCTTTGATAAAGATTTGTACGATTTTAATACCAAAGATTATGCTCAGCAGTTAGCTGTTATGAAAACGGCCTATGGGCCCTTTTTCGGTTTTTATATAGAGCACTTTGCCATTGGCCCGCATCCTGCAGCAGATAGTGTACCTCCTATGCACGATGCCATTATGAAATTTATTTCAGATTCCTACATCCGTAGCTTGCAGGATTCAATTAACAGTCATTTTAGCGATACCCGTGATATAGAACAGGGTCTTACCAATTCCTTTAAATACTATGAGTACTACTTTCCTAAGGCAATTGTTCCCAAAGTGGTAACTGTTAACTCTGCCCTGGCGCTTGGTGCATTTACCTACGATAAAGACATGTTAGGTATAGGGCTCGACCTTTATATGGGCCCTAACAATGTAGATTATGACAGTGCAGGGATATACAAATACCTACAACACAAAATGCGGCGCGAATATATTGCCCGCAACGCTATGGAGGTGCTCTATAACCTCAATTTTGGTAGTACAGACATAGAACGTGGTGAAACGTTGATTGAAGGCATGGTAGAGAAGGGAAAGAAAATGTATTTCCTTTCATATGTTTTACCCGACGCACCCGATAGCATGATTGTTGCATACACCGCTGTCCAAACAAAATGGTGCCAGGCCAACGAGTACGAAATATGGAAGTTTTTGAACGAAAAGGATATGCTGTACAAAAATAACTATATGGATCAAAAACGTTACCTTGATGAGGGGCCAAATACCCCCGGTATGCCCGCCGAAGCACCTGGTAACATTGGTAGTTGGATAGGTTTGCAAATAGTGAATAAATTTATGAAAGAAACCGACCACAAAATTTCAATGCAGGATATGATTACAAAGTACGATGCAAAGTCTATTTTGAACAAAGCAAAATACCGTCCTGCTAAATCGGTTTTTTGAAACTAGTTCCCCCGCTTGTTGTGGCAGATTTTTATTTTTGAGTTGATAATGAGTTAAAACAAACCCGAGGTGGATCGCAAACAATCTGAACGTTGGCTAAGTAGAGTTTCCAGAACGATTAACTCAACCGCATGCTTTTCGCTGGCTTACGTAATATTAACGTATTTGCTTTGGTATATCACGGGCCTTGCCGGCCGTTTCTTTAAGTTCGACTCGCTGGTATACTATTACGGCATTAAGTTTATGCTAAACGGGCATGCCTGGAGTAAATTGAAGATTGTACTAATATACTCGGCTGGCCCTTTGTCCATGTTACTATTGTCCATGCTTGCTTTGTTGCTATACCACAACCTTAAGCGACTAAAAACAATACTTAACGTTTTTTTACTGTGGATTTTTGTTCTTGGCTTTACTATTTTTCTTTCTCAAATTATTATCGCCGCGCTGGGCGTTTACAGGTACGATTCGCTGTATTACCAGGGCCTGGCCGTAACATTTGCCTGGTTAAAAATTCCTGCATTTCTAGTTTATGCGCTCAATATTTTTGTTGTACTGTTTATCATTTACATAGGGGTAAACAGCTCCCGTCCTTTTTTGGCTTTTTCATACTCTTATTCTAAAGTCAATAACGCGGCCCACCGGCGCAAATATTTTTTCGAAATAGCGCTGGTACCGTTTATTATTGGCGGCCTATTAACTTGTGTTGCCGTGTTTCCTAAAGATCAGGCGGCTAAAAGCGTTTTGGTTTTGTTAGGTAGCACCCACCTTATTTACCTTTTTGTTACCGGAATAGTTTTAGGAATAGGCTGGCTATCGCTATCGTATGTTGAAATTTCAAGGCAGCAACTGGTGCGCTATAACTCATTGCAAATGCCCAATGTTTTATTTATAATTTTAATGTTTGTTGCATGGGCATTTATCTTTGCCACTTTAAGGGGTGTATATGTTTCCTCCTAAAATCTCAATCGCCGGGATTGAGTGGTTGTTAATTGGCCAGTTGTTTTAACCGCTTTAATACTCCCTCGTCGGCCCAATTTTCTACTCCGGTTTTTTCGAAAACAACTTTTCCATTATTATTAACCAGGTAATTTGTAGGCAAGGTAAATACTTTCACGGTGTGTAGGTTTTTTACCGCGTGTAGTATAATTATGTGCCCGGCATTTATACGACTACTAAATGCACTTAAGCGTTCTAAGGGCTCATCCGAAATGCTGATAAATACAAAGTCATCAGTTGCCAGTGTTTCGGCGGCTTTGTCAAGCCCGTGCATTTCGGCAACGCATGGCCCGCACCAGGTTGCAAAAAAATTGAGGAAAAGCTTTTTGCCCTTATAGTCATCCAGCTTAACCGGCGTACCTGATAAATCGGTCAATTCTAAATCGGCAAATTTTATTTGAGGAGCTACCCTGTATTTATGGTAAAGGAAAAAACCAAACAATAGCACAACAACCAGTAGTACAGCCGCAATTATTTTATTCATAAGCCCACAAAACGATTTTTGTAATCAACCTGGCTGCGGCGTATTACTTCGCAGGCCTCTTCTCTGCCATATACTGCCGAAATTTCAACCATTCTCTTTTCAATACCTCCGGGCATGTCCTTATAGGTTAAAAAGTAATGCTTTAAGCGGTTAATAATTGACTCTCCCAATTGGCTTATATCCGTGTAATTTCCATAAATGGCATCGCCCTTCATCACGGCAATAATTTTATCATCAGCCTCATTTTTATCAATCATCCTGAACCCACCAATGGGTATGGCCTGCACTAAAATGCCACCGTTTTCAATATTTTTTTCTTCAAGTACCAAAATGTCCATAGGGTCCTGGTCGCCGGTAATATTCAGGCGGCCTGTTTTTTCCATGCAAAAGTTACCTACTTGTATATCGCAAAGTGTTTGCGGAATAAAACCATAAAGGGCAGGTACAACGTTCGAAAATAACTGGGGGCGGTCAACTTTAAGCCAACCACTTTTTTTATCTACCTCGTATTTTACAGTGTCTTTGGGCACTATTTCGATAAAAGCAGTTAAAACACCCGGGGCATTTTCTCCAATCTCAATCCCATGCCAGGGATGCATCATATATCTTAAGTCCTGGGCCATCTGTTTGTTTTGTAATACTCAACTAAACGCGATTAACTACCAATCGCCACTGGCACCGCCGCCGCTAAATCCGCCGCCGCCAAATCCACCAAATCCGCCACCGCTATCTCCGCCGCCACCGCCGCCAAATCCACCGCTTCCCAAAAAGCCTCCAATCAGGCCACCGGTAAATCCGCCACCGCCAAAGGTGCCGCTATTACCACCGCCACCGCCAAAAAAACGCGGAAGTATAAAGAGTAAGAAAATAACGATTGCAATTATTACCCAAACAGGTATTCCTTTGGTTTGATCGTTCTCCCGCTTGTCCTCAAAAGTTCCCGCCAGGCGTTGAATTATTTCGGTTGTAGCAGCATCAAAGCCACCATAAAAATTACCACTTTTAAAGTTAGGCGCCAGGGTGTTTTTAATAATACGGTCGCAAATAATCGAACCCAGTTTTTCCTCTACTCCGTAGCCCGTTCTAATAGTTACTTTATGTTCCTTTTTGGCCATTAATATCATAATGCCATTCAGGTTCTTTTTGGTGCCAACGCCCCACTTTTCGCCCAGTTCGGCAGCAAAACTTCCTACTTCTGCTCCATCTAAAGTCTCAACAGTAACAATGGCTATTTGTGTTGATGTACTGTCATTATATCTATCCAGTTTACTTTCCAGGGTGTTCACTTCGCCACCGCTCATTACATGCGCAAAATCGTTAACCAGCCTTGGCGGGTTTGGGGCAGGAGGGATGCTTTGTGCAAAGGAAAATGACGAAGCAAAAAGGCACACTAACATCAGCACAGATTTATTGAAAATCCGGGGCACGTGGGTTAACGCAGCCATAAAATTACCCTTCACTGATTTCATCGCTCAATTCATTTTTATCATTATCGCTGTGCGGAAAATATTGCTGTAGGTGCGACCCTGTTTCCTTAATAGCGAATAAAAGACCTTCTAAAAATTCTCCTTTCTTAAAGTGTCCTTTCATTACCTCTTTGGTGCCATGCCAAAAATCGGCGGGCACCACGGCATGTATTCCCGAATCGCCGGCTATGGCAAACTTTTTATCACCCCAGGCAATATAAATCAGCACCCCGTTTTTATGTTTGGTCTTATGCATTTCAAGTTTATGAAACACATCAACTGCACGGGCCAGTGGTTCTTTGGGGCACTTTTCTTCCAGGTGCACCCTTATCTGGCCTGAGGTCTGTTTTTCAGCCTCGCCAATGGCAGCAACTATCTGTTGTTTTTGCTCGTCGGTAAAAATTTGTTTTTTTGAAAACACAGTATCCGGTTTTGGCAATTAGAATTTAACCTTGGGTGCATTTTGAGTTCCTTCGTCAGCTTTAAAGTAACCTTTAGAAGCAAAGCCAAACATTTTGGCCGTAACTAATTCCGGAAACGTTTGTATGCTGGCGTTATATTCATTCACCAGGTCGTTAAATTTCTTTCTTTCAAAATTAACCTTGTCTTCGGTGCTTGCCAGTTCAACACGCAATTCGGTATATCCCTTTGTTGCCTGCAATTCGGGGTATTTTTCAGATACCACTAACAATCGCGAAAGGCTGCCACTTAACTGGCTTTGCGCCTGCTGAAATTTTTCAATCTGCTCTTGCGAAAGGTTATTTACATCCAGGTGTATCGAGGTTGCCTTGGCGCGGTCCGATATTACTTTATCCAGTGTTTCCTGCTCATATTTTCCGCCGCCTTTTACTGTCTCAACAAGGTTAGGTATTAAATCTGCCCTACGCTGGTACGAGGCCTCAACATTGGCCCATTGGGCATTTACTGCTTCACGCTTTTGTACTAAGCCATTATACCCGCAACTACTAAGGGTTGAACCTATAATTACTATGGCAAAAAGGCGAAATAAATTTTTCATATGTATTGTGCTTTTATTTTTGATAAAGGTATAAACTTTTTTTACAGGCATCAGCGCTTTAAGCGCTAAGGTATCTATGATATGATAATTATTACTTTTGACGAATTACCAACCGTAAAATTGTATGAGCGACCTAATAACCGACTTTAACAGCTACCGTTCTAAAATGAACGATGTAATACTTGCCAAAGATAATTTAGTGCTTAAAAGATTCTGGAGCCTTGATAACCAGGCCTATGCGGATGGAGCATTGCCTTCAAAAACGAAGGAATTGATGGGCCTGGTTGCCAGCATGGTGCTTAGATGCGATGACTGTATTAAATACCATTTGGGTAAATGCCACGATTTAGGAACCACCACCGCCGAGATGTACGAGGTTTTCGCTATTGCCAACCTGGTAGGAGGCTCGATAGTAGTGCCGCATACCCGCCGTGCTGCTGAATATTGGGAGGCCCTACTGGCACAGCCCAAATAAAGCATTGAAGAAAAAAGTGCACACTCAACAACCCGGGCAGGGGTAACATGGTATTTTGCCCATATTAAATAATGCACTTTTGACCTTAGGCGTAGTGTTGAATGGTTAATTTGTTTTCAAAAAGTAAAAATGTTATTGATGAACCGCTTTATACAACTTCGTTTTTTAATACTCGTAGTTGCTGTTTTTTTTAAACTGAATATATCTGCTGCAGACGCTGCCCCTAAAAAGAATGCGCAAACAATTGCCGGCGATAAAGCTTATTTAAAATTGAAGTTTCCTAAAGCCATAGCCCGTTATACCAATGCGCTTGAACAAGGGGGCGATTCCATTTATCTGCAACAGCGCATAGCAGCCTGTTACCGCGCTTTAAACGACCAGGTAAACGCCGAAAAGGCTTACGCCCAGCTGGCAAATAATACCAAGGCCGGAAACATCAACAAATATTACTACGCTGAACTTTTACGGGTAGATAAAAATTATGCCTCCGCACGTAAATATTACGAGCAGTATGCCACCGGTTCAACCAACTCAACCCTTGGTAAGGCAATCGAGCAGATGGATAAAATTCCGGCACTATCCATTGATAATCCTGCCTACAAAATTTCATCCCTCGGCATTAACAGCTCAAAATCCGATTATGCCCCGGTATTTTATAAAGATGGCAAATTGATTTTCACCTCAAACCGCGATTGCAAAAAAGCGCTTTACGATAAATGGGCGATGGCTAAATGCAGCAGACTATACATTACCGCATTGGATAGCACCGCTAAGGTTGAAAGAATCAAGCTTAATCACAAAACGAAGTCTTTTGAAAGTAGTTCTGCATTTACTTTACCAAGCTCGCAATTAATATTCAGCACCGGTAGCTTTAAGAAAAAAAGCACTACGCTTAAAGATGGGAAGAAACTACCGGTATTGAATTTGTACTCGGCAATAATGGATGGTAACAACGCTACCAATATCGTAGCCTTATCCGTTAATGGCGATTTCTCAAATGCACATCCCTCCATCTCTAAAGATGGCAAAACCCTTTACTTCGCCAGCGATAGGTTGGGTGGCCAGGGAGGAACCGATATTTATGTTAGCACGCAAAATGCCAATGGAGTTTGGAGCGACCCTCAAAATCTGGGTGCAGATGTAAATAGCTCGTTCGATGAAAAATTCCCTTTTATTGCGGACGATGGTACCTTGTATTTTGCCAGCAACACCCCCGGTGGTTTAGGTGGCCTCGATATTTATAAAACCCGTTTTGTTGACGGCAAGTGGAACAAGCCACAAAACCTGGGCGCACCGGTCAACTCAAGCAACGATGATTTTTCTTTCATTTTTGATAATGCCCAAAAGACAGGTTTTTTTGCCAGTAACCGCCCCGGTGGCAAAGGCGAAGACGATATTTACCGCTGTACCTACAATGGCGACCAGCTTGATTATAGCGTTAAAATAAGAGTGCTGGATGCCAATACCCTTAATCCTATTGGCGCCGCCTCACTCGCCCTTGATTGTCAAACTGCAACTGCCGCCAACACGCTAACAGATGCTAACGGCGAGAAAGAGTTTACCATTACCGGTGGCAAAACCTGCTCGGTTGAAGCATGGAGCCCTGGCTATAAAAGCGGTAGTGTAGATGTTAGCCCAATTAATAGCAATGGCATGCTTATCATATCTCTGCTTGTAGATAGCGGTCAACCTATAGTTTCATCTGCCGTGGTTCCAAATGCAACTTCTTCAGTAGCTAATAACGTTCCAGCCGCTGTAGCAGTACAACCTGATAAATTGCTAAATGAGAGCAGAGGTATGTATGTGCCCATTACTGCCAATTGTGCCGATGTTACAATTATTGATTTAAAAACCGGGAATCAAAGCAAAGCTGCAACGAATGCCAATGGCGAGATTCAGTTCGACCTGCAGCTTAATAGAAAATACGTTGTAATGCATGGCGAAATGAGCGATACCATTTCAACCAAAGGATTAAGGCCCAATTCAACAATTATTGCAAGCTGTACTTATCACGTTGGGCAAATTTCGGTGGTTCACAATATTTACTACAACGTTAATCGCTGGAACATTAGAAAAGATGCTTCGGAACAGTTAGACCGGCTTGCGTACATCATGAAACAAAATCCAAGCCTGCAAATTGAATTAAGCTCGCATACCGATTGTCGTGCTGGTTCAAGATACAACATGGTGCTATCTGCCCGCCGCGCTAAATCTGCGGTAGATTATGTGGTAAAAAAGGGAATCAACATCCATCGTTTTGTTGCAATAGGATACGGCGAATCGAAATTGACAAATGATTGTGCTTGCGAACCGGGCAACTACTCTCCCTGCGATGAAAACCAACACCAGGCAAACCGCAGAACAGAAATTAAAGTACTGAAATACTAAAAATACCTTTACCGTTCGGAAGCGGTCGGGCTCGGAAGAGTTCGGCCGTTATTTTTTTACCTGGCTATCGCAAATTTAAGATTGCTTGTGCCATCGGTCGTAAGTAACCTGCAGAAATAAAGACCATCACTTAATCCGCTCAAATCAACTGTAATATTTTGGGTGCCACCCACCGGTTCATTTAAAATCTGTTTCAGCATCTTACCACTCATATCGGTAATTTGTAATGATGTTGGTTCCGATTGCGATGTTTTGACAATTATATGCAATTGATTATTTGCCGGATTAGGAAAAACACTCAATTTATCATCCGCATCAATCTTGCTTATCCCCGTTGTAGAGAACAGCGGAATAAAAGGCCCACCGATTGTAGGCACCATAAACAAACCCATGGCCGGGCCATTATTATTGGCTGATGGGGCCAAAAAGCCTGAGGTTAAAAGCACAGCACTTTGGCTATTAAAAGCCGGGAAATTAGCGAACCCGGTTTCAAGAGTATTTCCTGATGTATCCTGAACATTTAAAGTATAGAACTCTGAAGGCAGCGAAACGTAATTGGTCTGGTCAGCATAAGCAACATTGGTTAACAGGTATGGACCACCGGTGGGGATAAGGTTAAGTGGTGGAGCATCAGTAACACCATTTATCATATAAAAATCAAAATCCGATTGGCTCGACGCACTAAACTCTGCCGGCGATTTTATTAGCACATCAAATGCAGTACTTATACCGCTGGGGTTTGCGGCAAAGCCACTTTGACTTAACAGGCCCGACGCAGTTGCAATAAAGAACGTATCGCGTGGAAGGAAGAAAGACTTTTGCCAAAACGCATCAGCAACTGAAGCTGAATTTTTGGGTGCAATGGCCACATCATATTTGGCATACGCGTTGAAAATAATTCCGGGTGTGGCATTTCTAAATCCAAGGTTTGGATATGCCTTAGCGCTATTAATATAAATATCCAACGAATCGGCCCCTGGATCGGCGCAATTATGCAGCAGTTGAAATCCAGCTGCTTCTAGCGGGAAGGTAATCACCCCGCCGGTATTTAATAATCCATATAACCCAAAAGCGGGGCCACTGTCATTGGCATATGGCTTTATAAATCCTGAACCAAGAATAAGGATAGAGGTGCCCCCAAGCGCTGAAAGGTCGACAGAGAAGGTGCCGTAATTTTTTGAGGTATCGGGGCTTAAAACCTGGAACTGGTATTCGTTGTGATGTATTGAATCATTTACCGCAGTCGATTCGCCATAAACAAAGGTGTCCGGAAAGACCTGGCTTCCGCCCCGATAAATAATCTTAACAGTATCAAGGTCGGTAACTCCCTGCAAAAACCTGAGTGATACATAACCGGTATCGGGCGCAACACTATCTAATTCCGCCTGCTGAATGCTTATACCGGTGCTTATGTTATCTGGATTTAATTCAAATCCCGATCCTTGTAAGCCCGAAATAACGAAAGCCCGCCTTTCATCCGGGCTAAGAGTCGTTACTCCTGGGTAGGTTATTGAAAGTATTGAACCATTATCGGGATTGCCATTTGAATGTTTTAAGTTAACACCGATAGTAAACGGTGAGTCTATCGGGTATTGAATTAACCCCGTTGCCGAATGGAAAACAACATTCGAATCTTCAAACGAATAGCCCCTGGTTAAATCTCCCCGGTTAAAATAAAGGTCAATAGTATCTAACGATGGGTCAGCGCTGTTATGTGCTATTTGTATATAGCCTACTTGCTGGCCGTTCAAGGCGACGACAAGGCAAAAGAAAAAACCGAATAAGAAACTTTTAATAATGCTGCTCATTGAAAGTATTAGGCCCTCCTGTTTTTTCGAAGCGGCATTTCTTTAACGTGTTTTGCTCTGCAAATTGCGATAAATTATGCGGTTTTTTAGCGGCTGCTGATTTTAACTTCCTTTTCGGCTGCTATAGCTAAGATTTGTTTAAGCGCACTGGCGAAACGTTAATTCGGCTATTTTTGGCATGTAAATTTTGGATGAATGAAATATTGGCTTGGTATTGTAAGTGTTTTGTTACTGTTAGCTGCCTGTAAACCAGAACCGGTTCCTGTGGTAACTATCCAACAATTATGCCCCAACTACAACCCTGTTTTTATTGAGCACCACGGTAACGATTCGGCTATGTATTGGATTCCTAATTGCTTTGCGCCTGGCGATAGCACTAGCGCTAACGACAGCCTGGTTGAATACACAAGAAATATGGCCCGGGTAATAGTTACAATTCGCGATAGTGTGGATAGCATTTTAATGGTTTACGATAATCATTCATTTCAAAACCCCGGTTTTGCCAGTCATACGCTTTGGTATGGTGGCTATTACGGCCTGGCTGCACCGGAAAAGTGCTATAACCTAAAAGTTACCGGCACTACTTTATACGGCACTGGCTTTACCCTGTATGGCACCGTAAGCCTGTTGCGGTATTTCTTCGGTAAAGATTCGACAACAAATGCTGCTAAAATTTTAATTAATTGCGACACCTGCACCTTTAACGCGCAATGGAACGGTAGTAACGTAAATCTTCAGTTACCAACCGGCGAAAATTTTATTCCCGATAGCCATCATCAATGTAATTAGCATAGCATTAATACTAACCTGCAATGGCCATACTTTTGTAAGCGGTAATATTGTGGCTTTCAGTACTTGCGGGGTCAACCAAATTCTTTTCAAGGCTAAAATAAAATGTCGAGCCTTTTCCCGGCAAAGATTCTACCCATATTTTGCCTCCGTAGTTTTCTACTATTTTGCTGCAAATGGCCAGGCCAACGCCGGTCCCCTCATATTCAGATGAGGTATGCAACCTTTGGAAAATCTCAAATATCTGCTCCTGGTATTCAGGTGCAATACCAATGCCGTTATCGGCAACTGAAATAATGTGGGTGGTATCGCTGGTTGTTGCCCTTATCATTACCTGTGGCTTTAAGTTGGTATTATATTTTAGCGCATTGCCCACAAGGTTAGAAAAGAGCATACCAATGTGCGATGGAGCCATTTTTAAAGTTGGCAAAACATCGAAGGTTATATCCGCATTTTTAGTAGTAATGAAGTCATTCATTTGCTTCAGGCTTTCCTCCAGGACGGCATTCAGGTTGGCCATTTCAAGTGGCTTATCGTTTCTATCGGCAATAGAGTATTGATAGATATCGTTAATAAGTTGGTTTAGATGCTTTACCGACTTAATAGTATACGCTATCATCTCCTGCGAATCCTCGTCAAGCTTATCGCTGTTTTTTCTTTGCAATAGCTGCAAGTGCGAAGCTATATTGCGCAACGGCGATTTAAGGTCATGCGAAGTTGCATTTACGAAGTGGTGCAAGTCATCGTTTTTTCTTTCCAGTTCAATAGCGTACTCCTTTAATTTCTTTTCGGCTTCTTTAAGTTCAGAGATATCAAATGCATACCCAACAAGCCCGGTTAATCCCTGGTCTGCATCGTTATATATGGGCGAAACACCTTTTATCGAACTTTTTGCTTTACCATGCCTGTCTATAAAGGTTTCTTCAAATTGTACCGTAGAGCCTTTGGCAAGTGCCTCTTTCATCATGCGCTCGCGGTCTTCAGCTCCTTTCATATCCAGTTTTCTGAACCTGAAATAGTCGCTGTTGGTTTTGCCCAAAAGCCATGCACGAACTGAAGGATCTTTAATTGCAGCACTATTAATGTAGGTGTATTTTAGATCCTTATCCATAGTAACAATATCAATAGGAATTTGCTCAAGTATAGATTCGTATTGTTTTTTCTGGCCAAGCAGTTCATTCTCCTTTTGTTGCATCTCCCTTTCATAATGTGCGTTCTTGTTATACATCAGGTATAATAATACCATCAGGCAGAAATATTTTTCCCAGGTTATTAAATTATATAATCCCCTTTGTGTGGCAATCGGCAGTGCATATTGGGCAACGTATTGTGCCCCGAAATGGAAAAGGGCATAGGGAACAAGGCAAACGGCAATGCCCACAAAAATGAGCCTTTTGTTTTTTATCTCGAAAAAATAAAGAGGGCAAAGGGCTGCCAGTAATAAAAAATCAATTACATGTGTTTGCTCTCCAAAAACCACGCCGTTAACAATAGTATCAACGCTTATTAAAACAATGGCCGTCATTTTGGCCTGGTTGATATATCCGTTTTTTACAATAAAATATAGCGAGCAAAGGCCTGCTATAAAACAGGCGGTTGTAAGTGCTGCACTATGTAAGCCATTAATAACATGAGAAAAAAGACAGAGAACCTGAATTATTAAAACGGTTATCCAGGTGCGGTTAAAAAGTCGAACGTCCCGCCTTTCTGCTTCGGAAAGCATTTTGGCGGTGCCGGTATCGGCCAGCTTATTCCAGGTATTTTTTATAGAAGAAATCATCCCTACTGCTTACGGGTAAATGAATTAAGGGTTGCGAATTTAAACGCTAAAACCCTTGAAAAACACCATATTAAAACCTGATTTTAATCACTTTTGTCGCGCAAAGCAAAGATGCTAACCTTATTTGGTATAAATATCAACTTTTTAGCGAAAATTATGGGACAGAATGGCGTAGAATTGCCCAGGTTATAATAAACTATATCGAATATCAGAAGAACGAACCCATAGGTTTAATGATTTGGCCGCCCTTGGTAACCACAATTATTCCTGCCAGCAACACAGCACTCAGAAATATGTAAATACTTATACGGAAAAAATTGAGGGATAGTTTTTCAGACTTACCATTAAACCACCAACCTATTAACGCCGTAGGAAAGAATAGAATTGTCGCAACTATAGCCAGTCTTCTCGCTTCTTCTTTCATATAGATGGTTTTACGCTATACAAGTAAATAGTCCACCAGCTTTGCGAATCATTAAACACCTTTTCAAGATGAAGGCCTTGCGATTCGCTGTTTCTGATATCTACAGCCGATATAAGGTATTTACCTCCCATGGCATCAAAAGCTTTGGCATTAAACGCCAGGTTGTTAACGTGCTTATGCGAAAACTTGTAACAATTAAAGGCCTCATGCTTTATACCTAGCTCCGAGCTAAAAATATAGCACCGGTTGCCCCAGCCATCGAAATATTGTGCTATGTCTTCGCTTTTGGCAATTTCGCCTGCAAATATATTTCTGAATTCTTTTTTGTAAGGCAGGCTATAAACCGACATTAAACCATCAAGCGTATAAAACCCGTTGTACTGAGCTACGCTTGGGCTAATTCCGAAACTGGCAACGTAATAACTATCCAGTGGCTTGCCAATGTATTTTTCGATTTCACCAAATTGCTTAGGGGCGTTATAGTTCTCGAAGTTCGGAAATTTTTGATGTCCGGTTAGGGCGCGATAGTTGTGTACCACTTCATCATTACCGGCCATGGCTACAACAATCTGCATTAACAGAAGTGGTAGAACAAAAGATTTCAAAACGGGAGAGCTCTGCATTTTGTACAGAGCCAGGGCAAACCCCACAAACCATAAAAACGGAAGTAAAACACTAAAACGGTTAAAACGAAAACTTTTCATAAACGAAAGTTTATCGCTTAACCAGTACTCCGGGTAGCTATAAAAACCCTGGAAGAGGCATATCAGGATGATAGCAACAAAAATGGCAAGTATGAGTGGTTCCGATTTTTTAATGGTTAGCAAAATGGCAATAAACGAAACTGAGGTTATATAAATAGCGATGTGGTAATGAGTGGTAAAAAATACGAGAAAAGACTCGCCGAGCGATTGAACGACATTGGGCTTTTCAAACATGTAAAGATTGTATGCCATGCGATGAGATACAAAACCGTTGTTAGAAAAGGTGGCTACAAGCATTGAGAAATTGACCCCAAAAAAACCGACCGCTAACAAAATTGCACCGGCTACGTAGTGTTTGCCAAGGTTAGACTTGTATATAAAGTATAATCCCATAACCCCAATTAAGGTCAAAAAAGGAATGGCAAGCCATACTATACTCGAGTAATAAGGGAAAAGTATAATGATAAGGTAGCTTACTTTTAAGCGCCGGGTGCTATTGAAGTTCAAAAATGCCCACAGCAAAAGCGGTTGCCCCAATACCGAAATACCGAACGGAATAAAAGCTGATAGCACACTAAATGCCAGTGCCACCAGCAGCACTATAAACCGGTTCTTACGCTCTTTAATAAAATAATCACGCAATAGCAAAACCATGCCCGTAAAACCGATAATGCGAATAAGGAAACTGCTAAGGATATATGCTTTATAAGCACCAAACCACTGCACCAAAACCATATTGAGTGATAACCCTGCCGGGTAAAGGTCGCGGAGAACGCCTTTCATTATTTGCGGTATTATAGTGTAGGTGTGAAAGTCAAAGGCCATGTGGCTATCGGCCAAAACCTTCAGCCATATCCATTCTCCCTCTAATGTATCATGAAGGCGGATGTAAGAATTTGAGCCAAGTAAAAGAAGCGGCATCACGTATACTACAACAACCAAAAGTATCAGCCACTTAGCTAACCGGTTGTAATTATCATTTACGTTTATAGATGCCATGATTTGCGAAGTTAGTAATAAGGGCAACTTATTAAACCTTATGGTACAAGGTGATGCCTAACTTCTAACTTTTGCTGTAATATTTTAATCCGACGATACCAACCAACAGCACACCCATAAACAGGATTTGTTGTACGTTATAGGCTTCGCTAAAAACAAATACGTCTAATAATTTTGAGAAGATAAGTGCCAGTGCCATCCAAACCGCAAAAGCAGTTGATGCGGGAATGCCTTTCATGGCCATCGAAAAAAAGTAAATGTTGCAAAGGCCGAAAACAATGTAACCAACCAACGGCATAAGTGTTTTCCACGGAGCAACTTCTGAAAACATGGTTGATACAGCTATGCCGCCTATTGCCTTCATACTTAAAAATTTGAGGCTATACACCCAGCAGGCTTCAAATACAGCGGCAATAACTATATATAGCCAGTAAATCATTTAGCTGCTTTTGAAGTATCTGAGGCCGATTCCTTAAAGAAATTCACCAGGGCATTTGGCCATTCAACATAGGGCTTTATACCCAGGTTATGCTCCACCTTTTTTACATCGAATCGTTTAAAGGCAAAAGCGGTTTGCAAAAAGAACTCGCGCGGATATTCGTATGGAAGGCCGTATTGTTGGGGCTTCAAAAACTCGTATTTAAAAGGACTTAAACCGGGTAAGAAACCGGTGCCAAAAATCCAATCCCAAAAAGCAAACTTGGTTGAATAGTTTTTGTAAAAAACCTCGCGGTGGTTAGAGTGATGCCACTGGTGCATCTCGGGCCCGTTAATGAAATATTGAAGCTTACCACTACGCACGTCAACGTTTGAGTGTATCCACATACCCCAGGTGGCGTCAAGTAATGCTTTGATTGGTACAACAATGGCAGCCGTCTTTACATCCAACAAAATTATGATGGGTGCAAACTCAATAGTTTGGTTGATAATTATTTCGATGGCATGTGAGCGCGACCCTGCTAACCAGTCAACGGTTTTTACCGAGTGGTGGGCCTCATGCGTGCGCCAAAGAAAGGTATTATGCTGTAACCGGTGAAACCAGTAAATGTAAAAATCGTGGGTAACAAGAAACAACAACACCAAAGCCCAAATGGGCCAGCTGGAAATGTAACCACTGTCGGCAAGGCCCAATGCGGTTTTAGCCGGCGCAATAATCCAATCGAAAATGAGAATCTTTAAAAAGTAACTCTGAAAAATAGTGTACCAAAAAAAGTCAAGCCAAAAGCCTTCGCGGAATAATTTTAAGCCTTTGGTGTACGGAAAAAACCTTTCGAGCGTAACCATTAAAGGTGGCCAGCAAAAAAGTATTATGGTTGTAATTAATTCCGTGTGACTCATATGTTCGCCCTCGGGCTTTAAGCCGCAATATTAAGGGTTTTCAACCTTTACGGTTATCTCTTTAACTCTTCTTAGTTTGGCGCGTTGTCCTATTTCACTATCGTATAGTTTTTTCACTCCATCCCCCAGTGCAGTTTCTACATCGCGAATATCCTTTACTAACTTGGCCATACCTATCGGTTCAACAGACGCAGCCTGATCGCTACCCCACATTGCGCGGTCAATTGTAAAATGTCTCTCAATAAAATTAGCACCCAACACAACAGCCGCAACGGTTGTTGCCAAACCTGTTTCGTGTCCCGAGTAACCAATTGGCACTTTTGGGAAAAGCTTTTGTAATTCCGGTATCATCTTCAAATTCAATTGCTCGAGCGGGCATGGATAAGCCGATGTTGAATGCGCAATCATGATGTTATCAGTACCAATCTCATCTACTGCATGAAATATTTCATTCATGGTTGACATACCGGTTGATAAGATGAGTGGCTTACCGGTTGCTTTCTTTTTCTTCAATAAACTAATATCAGTTAACGAAGCCGATGCTGCTTTATACAACAGCGGGTTAAACTTCTCCATAAAATCTACCGATGGTTCATCCCAGCACGAAGCAAACCAAATGATGTGCTTTTCTTTACAAAACTCATCAATCAACGCATATTCTTTTTCGGCGAACTCAACTTTGTGGCGGTAGTTAATATAGCTCATGCGGCCCCACGGCGTATCGCGCATAATTTCCCACTGGTCACGTGGCGTGCAAATTTCGGGTGTACGTTTTTGAAATTTAACTGCGTTGCAACCTGCTTTGGCAGCTTCTTCAATAAGTTTTAATGCCGTTTTTATTGAGCCATTATGGTTAATACCAATTTCGGCTATAATAAAACACGGTTCATCAGGCCCTATTGCATGATGTCGGTCAATAGCTATTGTATTCATGGGTTTAGTTTTCGGTTCTTAAATGAATAATTAATTCAGCCAGTTCGCGGAAGGCGCCTTCACCTCCGTTTGCTTTGCAGATGTAATGTGCAATTTTTTTTACGGGTTCAAAAGAATCAGCCGGGCAGGCGCTAAAACCTGCAATTTCTAAAACTTCAATATCATTGGCATCGTCACCAATGTAAGCAATTTCATCAACCGATAAGCTATGTTTTTCAAGAATTTGAATCAATGTTTCTCTCTTTTCAAGCGAGCCGAGATAGATATGTTGCATTTTCAGTTTCTCACCACGCCGCTTCACTATCTCCGAATTTTCACGCGTCATAATACCGGTATCAATACCGCATAGTTTTCTTAAACGCTCAACACCCATACCATCGCGTAGCGAGAATTTTTTTAGCTCTTCTCCATCCTTTGAATAATATGCGCAGCCGTCAGTCAACACACCGTCGCAATCTGTTAGCAACAGTTTTATTTTTTTAGCTCTGTCTTTTAAGGTATCGCTCATAATTTACATGGCGGTCCAGCCGCCGTCTACAATTAAATTAGCACCGGTCATATAAGCCGATGCATCGCTTGCTAAAAAAACAATTGCCCCTTTATAGTCGCTCGGCACCGCCATGCGCCCAAGCGCAGTTTTGCGACTGTAATTAGCAACAAAAAATTCATCCTGGTTATTTTCAACACCACCCGGCGATAGGGTATTTACCCTCACCCCTTTTTTACCCCAATAAGCCGATAAAAAACGCGTAAAGTTTACTACTGCACCCTTAGTGGCAGGATAAGCCGGTGATTTATAAAACGTTTGTTCTCCCTTTTCATTTTGATAGATAGACTGGTCGGGGCCAACAATGCCGTAGGTCGAAGCAATATTGATTATGCTGCCTTTACCTTGGTTTGCCATCACCGTGCCGAATACCTGCGAACACAAAAACACACCGGTAACGTTAACGTCCAGCGATTTTTGCCACATGTCCAATGGATAGTTTTCGAACATAGATTTTTCGGCAGCCATGGCCGGGTTCTCGAACATATCATTAATGGCGGCATTGTTTACCAGCACATCAATGCTGCCGTACCGTGCGATGATTTTATCGCGTGCATCTTTCAGCGATTTTTCATCAGTAACATTTGCGCTTATCCCCAGGTGCTGTGTGCCAAGTGTTGCGGCAAATTTTACCGCTTCGGTTTCAGTCACATCTAATACAACAACATTGGCACCGGCTTCATTAAGGGCACGGCAATGCTCTTTACCTATCAGGCCACAGGCACCGGTAACAATTGCTGTTTTATTTTTTAAAGAGAATAACTCCATGTTGTTCTAATACTTCGTTTTTCTGAAAACCATTTCTAACACTTCCCCCTGTAAAAAAGTTTCAGGTTTGCCGCTGGCTACTGCTTCTTTTAAAATAGGGAATACCTCAGAATAGGCATTTAATGTAGTTTGAATATCCTGGTCAGTATGGCTAAAGCTCATGTTGTGGAATCCACCCCATAGCACGCCGCGTTTTATCATTTCCTGTTGCATCAACGTTTTTAATACAAGCGGGTCACCGGCGGTAGCGTTAAAGTTGATAATGCTTCTGCAATCAAAACCGGTGCATGATGTAATATCATTCACCCCCGCTTTTGCTGCGCGTTCGTTATATCCGTCTTTAATTATTTTGCCTTTTGCTGCTAAGTAGGCAGGTACATTTTTCTCTTTTATTTCGCTGATGGTGGCAATAGATGCCGCTAAAGAAAGCGCTTCGCCACCAAATGTTGTGAAGATAAATACGTCTTGCTCGCCTCTGCTAATCACATCTTTCCGGCCGGTTAAAAAAGATACCGGCATACCGTTAGCTACTGCTTTCGAGAAACAAGCTAAATCAGCCTTGATGCCAAAGTATTCTTGCGCACCACCTAAGGCAATTCGAAATCCGCTCCACATTTCATCAAAAATCAATAGTGAACCGTTCTCTTTTGTTAGGCGCGCTACCTCTTCCAAAAATCCATCTTTAGGAGCTTCAAAAACGTAAGGCTCTAATATTACGCAGGCGACATCTTTATCCAATACTGCTTTCAGAGATTCGATGTTGTTGTATTGAAATGTTTTGGTCAGCGCACGCGTTTCTTCGGGGATACCTGCGTTGCGTAATGTAGTGCCAATGTACCAATCGTGCCAGCCGTGGTAACCGCAACAAACTACTTTACTACGACCAGTGTGTGCCCTTGATAAACGAACTGCAGCAGTTGTAACATCGCAACCCGTTTTTGAAATACGGATGCTCTCTGCATTAGGCACTACTTCGTGCAACAATTCGCAAACTTCATATTCCAATCGGTGCATCAGCGAGAAGGTAATTCCTTTTTCAAGCTGAGCTTTAATTGCATTATCTACTTTTTCGTAGCAGTAGCCTAACGAAATAGGGCCAATGGCCATATTATAATCAATAAACTCATTGCCGTCCACATCCCATACGTGCGAACCTTTTCCACGCTCCAGGTAAACCGGTGCTATTCCTCTTGAATACTGACCAGGGCCTTTGGCCAGGGTTTGAGTAACCGGGTGCATTATTTTTTGAGCCTTCGCTAAAATTTCCTGCGACTTTGAAATTTTAGGCAGGCCATGCGTTGATGCGGTATTGTTAGACATATTGGGTCCTTTAAATTTTAATTATGAGCAGTCATTAATGAGGGCTTTGATTGAGCCACGCCGTCTTCTTTTATTTTTTCCGAAACTTTTGCTGCAATCTGCGCACCGGTGAAACCTTCGTAAGTCAAAACTTCGCTTAACAAACCTGGCCTAAACCATCTTTCGTTCAGTGCAAATGGCAATACGTTAGCAGTAGTTCTGTTTTTAAGAAATATCTCAGCCATAATGCTGTACAAGCCACCGGTTAAAAAGTGGTCTTCAATAGTTACCAGCAATTTTGAGTTGGCAGCTACTTTCAATATCGCGTCTTCATCTACGGGTTTTAATGAGCGCATGTTTATCAATCCCACTTTTAAGCCTTGTTCCTCCAAAATTTCTTTGGCTTTATAGGCTTGTTCAAACAACATGCCGTAAACTAACAAGGTTACATCTTCGCCTTCACTTATGATCTCAGCTTTACCGGTTTTAAACGGTGCATGTTCAATAACACCGGGCCTTGTGTTTAACCTTACATAAGCAGGATAAGGCGAAGCCCAAATTTCGGGCAACATAGCCAACATATCCTGCTCATCAGCCGGGCAAAACACAGTCATTCCGGGTATGGTACGCATTAGAGCCACATCTTCAATGGCCTGGTGTGTGGGGCCGTTTCCGTCTGATAAAAAACCGGCAATCCAACTACTTAGTTTAACCGGTAGTTTGCCAATACCAACATCGGAGCGCACAAACTCATAAGCCCTATAAATAAGAAAGGTAGCCAACGCATGGCAAACCGGTATACGGCCGCGCAAAGCCAAACCAGCGGCCATGCCAATCATGTTTTGCTCGGTAATGCCCGTATCAATAAAACGAGGGCCTAATATTGCAGGCAAATCGCGGATAACGGCGCGGTTTTCGGCGGTCATTACCACAAAGCGCTCATCGGCCAGTGCAGTTTGCTTAATCAGTTCCTGGTAATTCATGTTATCTCACTATTAAAGTTTCGGAGGTCAATATGGTTTCGTTTTCGCCGTGCAATTCTTTCAATAAACTATCTACTTCATCACCGGTAAAGTTGCAGAACCACCTGTCGGCGCGCTCTTGTATACTTGGCAGCCCTTTGCCGCGAACAGTATCTGCAATAATTACGCTTGGCTTTGTGTTGCTGAACGGAAGCTGAAAGAATGTCTCTTCCAATTGCTCAAAGTCGTGGCCGTTAATGCGCTTTACTTCGCAACCAAAAGCCCGGAATTTATCTTCCAAAGGCTCTAATGGTATTAAATCTTCAGTGCGCATGTTGGCCTGAAAATGGTTACGGTCAACCACCAAGGTAAAGTTGTTCATTTTGTAAGCGCTTGCCACATGTAGGGTTTCCCAAACTGAGCCTTCGTCTAATTCTCCATCTCCCGTAATTACTATCACCCTGTTGTTAGTGCCGCGCATTTTGCAATCCATCGCAATACCTAACGAAACAGCTGGCAAATGACCCAAAGAGCCCGAGTGAAATTCGATGCCCGGAACATTGCGGTTAGGGTGCCAATAAATATGGTCGTTTGATTTGAGGTGATTGTCTAACCTGCTTTTTTCCATCCAACCAATTTCAACAAACATGCCGTATAGCGCTGGTACGTCGTGGCCTTTGGATAACAACAGATAATCGCGTGTTGGGTCATCAAGCCTTTCTTTACTGATATTCAAAAAGCCTGAGTACAGAAACACAATCAAATCGGCGCACGAAAGTGAGGCGCCGGTAAAGCAGCCCCCGCCTGTAGATAAGCGCACAATATGTTCACGCACCTTTAATGCACGTTCTTTTAACTCTTTCAATTTCTCCGAGGTCATAAAACTAGATGTGTTTGGTTTGAGCTTCAGTAACAGTCTTTAATTCGTTCATGTGGTTTCTATACCAATTAACGCCAGCGTATTTTTCGTTAATGGCTGCAATTTCGGGATTTAAGCCCAGTAAATCCAATATGTCGCTTAAGCCAAAGTTGGGCTTGGTTGGATACAGCTTTTCGTATACAGTTTTAATAAAGGTAAAATCTTCGGCATAATCAATGGTAAACCGGTGGCTCATCGAGTAATCGAGCCCTGTTTCCCAGGCTACATTGCCAATCCTGAACTTCTCAGGATGCTCCCAAATATAAGGCGTGGTGTGTTCGCGCTCAAAGTCCTTTTGGGCCTCTTTCCATGCTGTTTCAAGTGTTTTGAAGCTCATCACTTCCACATCATTCCCATCGGGATAGGTGGCGGGATGCAGATTGCTTACAAAATCGAAATTATGATCCAGGTAATATTGAAGAACCTTATCAATAACCTGTGGGTCTATTAACGGACAATCAGAAGGTATTTTAACTACGGCATCAGCGTCAAACAGCTTAGCAACATGGTAATGGCGGTCCAGAAGGTCGAGAGAACTACCGCGATAGCACAATATACTGTTCTCTTTGCAGATGTTTTCAATCGAGTCATCTTCGGCATCAAGAGTGGTTGCCACTACAATGGTACCGGTTAAAGAAGCGACCTGTATGCGCTCAATCATTCTCACCAGCAGCGTTTTGCCAAGTATCTCTTTGCTTACCTTACCGGGCAAACGCGAAGAACCTGAACGAGCTTGGATAACTGTTACAATCTTTTTCAATTGAACGAGGGGTTTAAATTCAGCTGACGCTCATTTAACCGAGACTTGAATTGCTTTACAAACTCGGTGCCTTTACCGTTAAACTCCATATAGCGGCTACATATTTCGGCTATCTTTTCAACCGTAGTTCCACCATTTTGCATTGGTGTAAGGCGCTTTAACTCTTCTACATCAAAGTAAGAATGAACCGGTTTGCCCAATACAATACCTAAATAAACCAGGGTTGACCATTGGGTTATTAGTTCACAGCTATTAGCTACCATGTGGTTTGAGTTGCCATCGGTAAAAATAAGACTATCGGCTGGCGCTACCGACTTTATTTCAGCAACCGCACGTTCAAATGCTTCATTAGGATGTAGTTTAAAAAGCAACTTTCGTCCCGCGGCAATCTTCACACAATTCTTTAAAAAGGCCATGCGGTCGTCCGAGCCATAAGTCTCGCGGCTATCAGATGTAGCCACCATCACATAATCGCGGTGCGGGAAGTCGTTATTTTCAAACTGCTTAATGTTATCAAAATTGATGATACCCGTGGTTATCATTTTGTTGGGATCGCTACCCATTTTAGTCAGGAAATCGTGATAACCCTCTGACCCAACACAATAAATATCGCACAGATTTGATGAGCCATTCAGCGAGGTTCCCAAGGCAAAGTACCGAGGAATCCCGATAGCCTTTATCAACTTGGTGCGAAAGGTTACTTTATCAATCATCCCCTCCTGTATCCAAACGGTTTTGCCCTTTCTCAGCTTACGCGGCACTATCAAATCGTTACAAAAAACGGTCATATCGTAGTTGTTCAGCCGGGCACCATAATCCGATTGCAATCCATTATCAACTAAATACTTATCTCCCTTACGCTTAAACTCGCCATCCATAATGCTATGTTCAACAAAGCCCAGCTTTAAAACCATTTTCTCGAAACCATAGTCGGGATAAAACTGGCTAAACCAGCAGTCATAATCATCCTTTAAAAATGAGGAGATTTGATGCATCTGGCTGGTTTGGTTAGGAGAACCAATAATGAACAGAATCTTTTTCTTAGCCATACTACTATCAAGTGCTGAATTACAACCAACAAATAAACGGGTGCAAGGTTAATGTATTGTTATATAAAGGAAAAGCGAAAATTTCGATGAAATTATGTTAACAGGCTTTTGGGTTGGGCTTAAATTGCTATTAAATGAATCTGCAAAAAGGCCATTCTGGAAGTAAAAAATGGAACATAACCTATTGAAAACAGCCAAATTACGCAAGACGCAATCAATTTCGGATGCCCTTAGCTAATCAGTGGGGTCAACCGGCTACAGCTTTTAATACCAGCATCATGTTTTTTAGATAAATTTGCCTCAAACACAAAACGCTATATATGGCAGAAGCAGTACGGTTAGGCAGAATGACAGACACCATGGAGGAAGGTTTTTTAGCCGAACTGAGCATGAAGGTTGGCGATAAAGTAAAATCCGGCGATACTTTGGCCGAAATTGAAACCGATAAAGCCACGCTGCCTCTGGAGTCGTACTTCAATGGCGTTGTTTTGCATGTAGCTGCCAAAAAAGGCGATACCCTTAAAATTGGCGATTTAATAGGCATTATAGGTAAAGAGGGCGAGAACTTTTCGGCCCTTTTAAACGCAGGTAGCAGTGGCGGTAAGCAACAGTCCGAGGTTAAACAAGTACCTGCCGAAACTGCAACGGTTGTAACCAAAGAAGAACCCAAGCAAGTTGCTCCTATTGAACATAAAGAAGAGGAAGCAACCGGTGCAGGCGATAGGTTAAAGGCTTCCCCACTCGCCCGTGTTATTGCAAAAGAGAAAGGCATTGACCTGGCCCGGGTAAAAGGCAGCGGCGAGGATGGCCGCATTGTAAAACGTGACATTGAACAGCAACCGGCAACTGCAACGTTTACCGGCAAAGAAGGCCAACGCGATGTGCGCGTTAGCCAAATGCGCAAAACCATTGCCCGCCGCTTGTTAGAGAGCAAAAACGGCGCTCCCCATTTCTATCTTACCTACGATATTAATATGGACCGTGCCATGGATATCCGTAGCCAGTTAAATGCCATTGGCACAAGCAAAATATCGTTTAACGACCTTGTGATAAAAGCCGTAGCGCTGGCCCTTCGTCAAAACCCCAATGTAAATTGCAGCTGGTTGGGCGATACCATTCGTTATTACGACCACATACATATTGGTATGGCCGTTGCGGTTGAAGATGGCTTATTAGTACCGGTTATTAAGTTTGCCGATGGCAAAACCATTCAGCAAATATCGGTTGAGGCCAAAGCCTTTGCCGAAAAGGCCGCCAACAAAAAGCTATTACCGCCCGATATGGAAGGCAATACCTTCACCATCTCTAACCTCGGCATGTTTGGTATTGACGAGTTCACGGCAATCATCAATCCACCCGATGCCTGCATTTTGGCAATTGGCGGCATACGGCAAGAGCCCGGTGTTGTAAACGGCGAAATTAAAGTGGTAAACAAAATGAAAGTAACCATGAGTTGCGACCACCGCGCTGTTGATGGAGCCACCGGTGCCAAATTTTTACAGACGCTCAAAAAGATGCTGGAAGAACCGCTTCGTTTACTAATCTAGGTAAACATAAGCCACAGCTTCAACCGGTATAAAGCTTCCGCCTTTTACCAATATGTGCTTTTCGCTAGTGCCCCAAATGGCCGCGCTTAATTCGCGATAGCCATTAACGGTATTAAATACAATTTTTAGGTTGCCCCCTGCCTGGTTGGCCATAAGTATAGATAGCTGCAGGTTACGGTTGTTTTCGCGCTGTTCACCATCGGTAAAACCACCTACGCTGTTACAAAAAGTAACAGAACGCAATTGCTCTACACTTATCTTTTTTACGTGGTTGCTCGTGGTTAACATAACGCTTGTTTTTTACGGCAGCATTAGGTTAAAGTTTCCGGTTTAACACTTGAATCTAAGCACACAAACCAGGGTTTGTTCAATGTTTCGTCTGTCCCCGGCTTAGGTTTCCCCTTTAGGGGGACCGAAGGGGTCAGGCTGTTTTAAACCAACCATATTTAACTTACGTTTGTTGTAAGTATAAACTGCTTTATGAAAACACTGGTTCTTGGCGCCTCTACCGATACTTCCCGCTACGCTAACCGCGCTATTAAACTGCTACGCGTACATAACCACGAGGTTGTTGCCGTGGGCCTTGATGAAGGCAACGTAGCCGGGGTTGATATAATACATGATATACCTGCCAACGAGTCGGTAGATACTGTTACCCTCTACTTAAATCCCAAACGGCAGGCCGCTTATTACGATAAAATAATGAAGCTAAAACCCCGCCGCATCATTTTTAACCCCGGCACCGAAAACAGCGAACTCGAAAAACTGGCCGCTCAAAACGGCATTCAAACCGAAGAAGCCTGCACGCTTGTTTTGCTGAACACCGGACAATACTAAATTTACAACCTAAACACATAAACCTACACCATGAACAATACCGAAGGCATGCTCAAAGAGGGCTCGTTAAAAGACAGAACAATTATCATTACCGGTGGCGGCACCGGTCTCGGAAAATCAATGAGCCGGTACTTTTTACAACTGGGCGCCAACGTGGTTATTACCAGCCGTAAGCTTGATGTACTACAAGCCACTGCCGATGAACTGATGAAAGAAACCGGTGGGCAGGTGTTAGCCGTGCAATGCGATGTGCGCAAATACCTTGAAGTAGAAAAGATGGTTGAAGCCACCGTTGCTAAATTTGGCAAGGTCGATACGCTGCTCAATAACGCCGCAGGCAATTTCATAAGCCCTACCGAAAGGCTCTCTGCACGCGCCTTCGATACCATTGTAGATATTGTTTTGCGCGGCTCGTACAACTGCACCCTTGCACTCGGCAAGCACTGGATAAAAGAAAAACAAACCAACAAAACCATCCTCAGCATTGTAACTACATATGCATGGACCGGTTCGGCCTACGTTGTGCCATCGGCATGTGCTAAGGCAGGTGTGCTGGCCATGACCCGCTCACTCGCTGTTGAGTGGGCCAGGTACGGCATACGCACCAACGCCATTGCACCCGGCCCGTTCCCAACCAAAGGCGCATGGGACCGTTTAGTGCCCGGCGAATTTCGCGAAAAATTTGACCTCAAAAACCGCGTGCCACTGGGCAGGGTAGGAGAGCACCAGGAACTCTGCAACCTGGCAGCTTACCTTATTTCCGACTACTCCGGCTACATTAACGGCGATGTTATAACCATTGATGGCGGCGAATGGCTACAAGGCGCCGGCGAGTTCAACATGTTCGGCGAAATAACCCAGGAACAGTGGGATGCTATTGAGGTAATGGTGCGCGGCGCAAAAAGCGAATAGCCTAAACGCGCGTAGAATTTGTCGGGTTTTGTCAAGTTTTGTCAACTTTTTCTGCCCACTTCTCTATACAACTGTCCAAAAGTTTGCCTTGGCCCTGCATTTTTCCAGCGAAGCGAAGAAAAATGTAGGGTATCTCCCCCGCTGGAGGGGGTGGAGAGCCTCTTCGCGAATCGAACACAAAACAAGAAACGACCGAATCATAATAAACCCTGGCCCGCTATCCATCATTTCAAACAACAACCAAACCAACAATCTATAATTGTTATTTGGTATTATTTTACGAAAATCGAAAGATTAAAAAACATCCGCAAGGGGTGAGGATAACTTGTGGGGGCGATAGCTACTTGGAGTTGTAATTGTTACCAATGGATTTTTTACCAGGCATTACACTCGCCTCGCGATCATCTAAAACTGCTATATTCGATTTTCGATATGAAATAAAATTATTAACCGAAAGATGCAGAAACGATACCAGCCAAAATGGATTTTTATATTGACTTTAATATTCATGCTGGCACATGTGTTGGGTTCGGCAAGAGATACCTTTGGTACGTTTAAAGATTGGGATTATACACCCCATCAGGTGGTTGGAGTAGGTAAGTTGATTGATCCC
>CAIOTH010000046.1 GCA_903861145.1 uncultured Bacteroidota bacterium
CCTTCAACCATATAACAAAGTATAGTAAATGGTGCACCGGCAAAACCGATTAATGGCACTCTGCCATTCAATTCCTTTTTGGTGAGTGATATGGCTCTGCATACGTAATCTAATCTCTCCGCAGCACCATCTACCTGCAAATTGTTAATGTCGGCCTGCGTTGTTACTGTTTTGGGAAGCAATGGCCCGCGGCCTTCCTCCATCAATACTTCAAGGCCCAGCGCTTGAGGTATAACCAGGATGTCGGAAAAAATAATAGCCGCATCGGGCCCCACAATATCAATTGGCTGTAGGGTTATTTCGCAGGCAAGCTCAGGCGTTTCTACTCGGGTAAAGAAATCGTATTTGGCTTTAAGCTTTAAATATTCAGGCAAATAGCGGCCTGCCTGGCGCATCATCCAAACAGGTGGGCGCGAAACTATTTCGCCTCTTAAAGCCTTTAAAAACAGGTCGTTTTTTAAATCACTCATAATACTAATTAGTTGTTGTTGAAATAATCTGCCACCGCAGTAAGCATTGCCTTGGGCGATGGTTCGTTTGATATAATAAGGTTTGCAGTGCTTTTCTTTTCCTTCAGGGCATTTGCCGTTGTTTGCCCTACGCAGCAACAAATCGTTTCGGCTTCAAAATTGTTTGACCCCATAAAACCTTCCACCCCACTCGGACTGAAAAATAAAATGGCTTCATATGGTTGATTCACTTTCTTATTGGCAAGTACTTTCGTTTGATAAACCACGAGGTTGTTATAGTCAACACCGGCCACTTTTAATTTGTTTTCAAGAACCGGTAACCTGAGATTTCCGCATATGTGCAAGACAGATTTAATAACCCTTCCACTCACAATTTCATCTGCAAGTTCATTAGCCGATGAAGCATCTGTATTAGCTTTTATTCCTCTTGCTAAAAGTTCTTCACTTGTTTTTCCGCGCAGAGCAAAAACAGCTTTTCCATTTATCATGGAAGAGGCCAATTCATTTTCAAAAAAGAACTTTACCGCGTTGGCACTCGTAAAGGCAATTGCATCAAAGGTTTGAAGTCCGGTAGAATCAAGATTAAAAGGTAAGGCGGTTGTTTCGATAAAATCGATGCACTGAACATCGAGGTTCAGGGTTTGGGCAAAGGCAAGCGTTTCGCCGTCAAGCGTTTTAGTTGACAGCACCGTCTTCATCCCACTTTTTATTTCGAATCTCTTCTATTAATTCACCGGCTCCGGGTTGTTGAAGCAACTTATCGGCACATACTTTTCCGGCATCGGCCCATTCTGAAATAAGCATCATCCGGTGCACTTCAAATGCCCTTTTACCATCGTACGAATGCATGGCGCCTTTAAACTCCAGTTCACTTCCGCTTATTTCGGCCAAGGCGCTGATTGGCACTGAGCAACCGCCCATCATGGTTCTCATAAATTGTCTTTCTACTGATGCAGCAATGAATGTTTCCTGGTGGTTGATAGTGGCGAGTATTTCCTGTATTTCGGCATCTTCTTCCCTACACGCAATGCCAATTATACCCTGGGCCGGCGCCGGTAACATCCAATCTAACACAACGGCGTTATCGGGTATAAGGCCTAATCTTTCTAAACCTGCTTTGGCAAATATTACGCCCTTCATCTCTTCCCCCTCAGCAAATTTTTTTAACCGGGTTTGCACGTTGCCACGAATGCCCACCAACTTATGGTTAGGGTATTTCGCCAGCCATTGCCCGCGCCTTCTTAAACTGCCTGAGGCTATTACTGCTTCGGACAAAGGGTTATCCAAAATGCTTTTGTCTTTTAATATCACTAAGTCTTCCGATGGCCCGCGCTCTAAAACTGCCGAAATAACAAGGCCTTCGGCTAATTGTGTGGGCACATCTTTTAATGAGTGAACGGCAATGTCGGCTTGCTTATTTAGCAATGCTACATCTAACTGTTTTGTAAAAACCCCCGAAATGCCCAACGCATAAATGGGCTGGGTTAGCTGCATATCGCCGGTGCTTTCCATAGCAACTATTTCGCAGTGGTGGCCATATGCTTCAAGCCGGGCTTTAACCAATTCGGTTTGCCACATGGCAAGTTTGCTGGTGCGCGAGGCAATTTTTATGGTACGGATAGAACTCACTTTAGGTTAGGGGCGTTGGCTAATGGATTAATGGCAAAGCTGTTTAAGCAACTTTCGAAATTGCTCTCACTTCGTTGTTAGTGGCATGAGATGTGTATTGTGCCCTGCGCAATTCCCATTTACGGAACTCATCAAAATGCTCAGCAATGATAGCCTCAGCAACAGGTATTTCGCTTCTGCGGGCTTCAATGGCCTGGTTAACTATTTGCGATAGCTCATCAATATTATAATGCAGCAGGCCGTCAATTTCTTTTACATCAGGATGAACGTTTGACGGAACAGAAAGGTCAAATATCATTCTAAGCTTAGTCGATACCAGGTCTTTCTTAGAAATAAGAGCATGGTCAGCACCGGTAGCTACAATTAAAACATCGGCAGTTTCAAGCACGTCTTGCTGGTTTGCGAACGGAGCGTAGTCAACTTTATACTCACCTGCCGCTTCTTCGGCCTTTGATTCGTTTCTGTTTATCAGGGTTACTTTATGCTGAGGCAGGTAATGAGTCAGGTTCTTCAGCGTTAAAGTTCCAATTTTACCCAGGCCTATCAGGCAAACATTCATCGGCGTTTGCGCCCCAATAGTTTCTTTCAATAACTGGATAACAGCATAAGAGACAGAAGTTGTTCCGTCAGACAAAGCTGTGCGGCTCTTTACTTGTCTTGACGATTGCAGCGAAGAATTGAAAAGCTTCTCCATATATCCACTGGCGCAGCCATTGGCCTTCGAAAAATTAAAGGCGTTCTTCATCTGACCTATAATTTCATAATCGCCTAAAATCTGCGAGTCCATACCGGCTGCTACTCGGAAAAGATGTTTAACCGCTTCGTCGCCTTCTTTTACAAAGGCATATTCACGAACTTCTTCGTAGGTTGCCGATGTGTTTTCTACCAACAGGTTCAATAGGGTTTCGTGGTCGGTGCCGGTGGCGTATATTTCAGTACGGTTACAGGTAGAAAGAATAAAGAAATCTTTAGGATATTTGCCTGTGCCATCAGAGTATATTCTTTTTATACGCTCTGAAGTTAAAGCAAACTTATTTCTTATTTCCAGTGTGGTCTTCCGAAAGCTTACACCCGCTACAATCAAACTAATGTTACAGTCCATGATATCTCGTTTCTTGTTGTCTATAATACAAACGCAAATATATTGGCATGGACTTTCCAAGAACATGAAAAATGTCATCCCTGCAAAAAATGACAAAACCATGACAATTCGTTTTTTTGATATTTCCTTAAATTTTTTATAATAAGATACATTTTAACGCAAAAAATGAGCAAAAAAGGACTGATAATTATCAATTTGGGATCGCCTGAGAGTTATTCCGTAAAAGACGTAAAGATTTACCTACGTGAATTTTTGATGGATGAGAAGGTAATCGATGTTCCACCAATAATAAGATCAATCCTTGTAAAAGGCTTTATTATCCCTTTTAGGGCCAAAAACTCGGCGGAAGCGTACAAAACAGTATGGACCGATAAGGGCTCGCCACTAAAAGTTATTACCCAGGAGTTTAGTGAGCTGGTTCAAAAACAACTTGACATGCCCGTTGCAGTTGCCATGCGATATGGCCAACCAACGCCGGCGATGGCACTGGCAGATTTGGAAAAGAAAGCCGGTGGCCCGCTGGATGAAATACTACTGGCACCCATGTACCCGCACTACGCAATGAGCTCAACCGAAACGGCTGTTGACCATGTTAAAGATTACATCGTTGCAAATAGAAAGAACGTAAAACTGAGAATACTCAAGCCTTTTTACAACGAACCCGCCTATATAACTTCTCTGGCTGATAGCATAAGGCCCTATTTAGAGCAACAGAATTTTGATGCTTACTTGTTTAGCTACCATGGCCTGCCCATCAGGCATTTGAAGAAGGCGGACACTACAGGGAAGCACTGTTATATGTCAGGTGATTGCTGTGAGCTGAAATCTGTTGCCTGGGAGACCTGCTATAAGCATCAGGTTAAAGAAACTACCCGTTTGGTTACTGAAAAACTGCAACTGGATAAAAGTAAGGTTGTGCTAACCTTTCAATCAAGGTTAGAAGGCGATAAGTGGGTGCAACCTTATACCGATAAATATTTAGAGGAGTCGCCGAAACAAGGAGTTAAGAAGCTGTTAGTTTTATGCCCGGCATTTGTAGCCGATTGCCTTGAAACGCTTGAGGAAATAAATGTGCGGGGTAAGGAAAGCTTTTTAGAAAATGGTGGTGAACTACTGGTTAATGCGCCCTGCATGAATACCAGCCCAACATGGGTAAATACCTTTGTTGCTTATTGCACTGAACACGAAGGAAAGTATGCCGCTTTGTGGAATTAAAACCGCCGGTTCAATGGAGGGGGGGTATCACTTTTATTGCTAAATAATTGATAATCAATAATTTAATGTATTAGGGGGTATCAGTGGCAGCCCCTGGTTGAAATATGACATTTGGGTTTAAGGAAAACCAGGGATGTCAAATAGCCGCTTATTTCTTCTCTCTTACCATATTGTAAATGCGGATAGCGCTCATTAATATGATAATGAACAACACTAAGCCTATAAGGCCCCAAACGGCGCTCAGGCTTTCTTTTACAACGGCCAGTAACACTATTGCCACTAAAAAGATAGTTGCTACCTCATTTAATATGCGAAGCTGTTGAGAGTTCCAGATAAATACACCTGCCATTTGTTGTTTGAAAATACGATGCAGTAATAAATGGTAAGCATACAATCCTATTACAAAGCAAAGTTTCACCATTAACCAATCCGGTAAAGCATAAAGCAGGTAAAACATCCATGGCCCGAAAATGAGTGTAAGAATGGCCGATGGCCATGTTATGCCATACCAAAGGCGCCTCGTCATCATGCCGAATTGTGCGCGTAAAATTGCCTTTTCAGGCTCCGGCTTTTCTCCGGCTTCGGCATTGTAAATAAACAAGCGAACTATATAAAACAGGCCGCTAAACCAGGTTACTATAAATATGATGTGTAAAGCCTTAACGTATAAATACATGGTGCGTTATTAAAACAGGCGCAAGGTAGTAACTAATCTAAAATTGCAATTTGATACAAAAGCTTAAAATGTTTTTAACCGTTCCCTACCGGTTTGTAACATTTGAATAAGGCTGCCTAAATCAGATTTTTTTAAATGGACTGAACCCTGGTTAAGCTCACCTTCATGTTCATTCACCACTATATTGATATCCCAATCAGCTTTTGCAAATAGAGTACCCGACTTGGGCACAAACGAAGCATAAATAACAAAAGTTGAATTTGTAAATCGCTTGGCAAAATGCATTTCATTTTCAGGCGAGCGGGTTAGCAAACTGTCGCTAATATATTTCAGCGCATTAATGGCTTCATCGGCCTCGCTTTCATCAACAAATCCCTCGCAGGGGCCTTCGGCCGTAGTGCCGTTAAAGAATATTGTTTTTGAGATGTGATTGCTTGATAAATCGCGCTCTTTACGTATGCTGATATTTATATTGATATCGGAACTGTAAGTTATGCCGCCAATTTTTTTCTGTTCAGAAATATATGCCTTGCCCATCGGGCCTTGCTTTTCAGCTGGCCTTTCCTCAATGGGGGCAGGTATTTGCGTTTTTCCAACGGTTACAATAAGGCATAAAATTATCAGCAGTACATTTTTCATGGCGATTAATTTTTCTTGCTCGCTATATACTTAATACATAAATCTATAGTGGCCTCAATTCCTTTTTTGTGGGTTCGCTCAACACCATGCGATGCAGCAACACCGGGGCCGATAAGTGCTACTTTATAATCTTTACCGGCACGTAATGCTGCACTGCCATCGCTGCCGTAATAAGGATAAACATCAATAGCAAAAGGTATTTTATTGGCCTCAGCCAACTGCACCAGCTTCTTTCTGAATTCGTAATCGTAAGGCCCTGATGAATCTTTTGCGCAGATAGAACATTTTACTTCATTACCCTGGCAGGCATCGCCCAAAACGCCCATATCAATTACCAGCAACTCGTTAACGGTATCGCTATAACCTACGGTGCCACCGTGGCCTACTTCTTCATAGTTACTAAAGAACAATTCAACCGGTGGGGCAATTTTTTTTGCCTTGCAATAGCGCGCAATTTCAAACAGCACAAAGCAGCCGGCCTTGTTATCCATAAAGCGCGATTTAATAAAGCCGTTTTTGTATTCGCGGTAGCGCGGTTCAAAAGCAATTATGTCACCGGTGTTTATACCCAGTTTAGTTACATCGGCTTTGTTATATACTTCCTCGTCTAACCTGATGTGCATGTTATCTAACGAGCGATTAGTTGTTTCGCGGTCTTTATTAGCGTGTGCCGATGGATTATTGAAAAGCAGGGTGCCGGTATATACCTTATCCTTTAATGTAATAACGTTTACATACTCACCTTCGGCGCTTGTTAGTAGCAAACCACCCAGCGGGCTAAAGCTTAAAGTGCCATCGCCTTTAATGCCCGAAACAATAGCTCCTAGCGTGTCTACGTGCGCAGCTATAGCAAGTGTAGGGTTTTTGCCCAGGCTGCATTTAACGGTCCCTTTTTGGGTGTATTCGGGCTTATAACCAATGGCAGTAAGCTGGTCGAAAATATATTTACAAGCTTTAGCCGTATAGCCCGTAGGCGAATCAATATTTACTAATTCTTCAAGCGATTTATAGTTGAGCATAGTGCGTTTTAGATTTGAATTTAAAGATAAACGAAGATGGCGTTTGTTTGGGGCAATTCAAATACCTATGGCACCACTTAAAAAAAGAAAAGCACCCCGAAACCGAAGTGCTTTTCTTTTAATCCGCATTAAGCGGAGCAATATGTTTTAGAAGTGAGGGCAGTAAATAGTTTGTGGGCCTCTGCGTGTCCATCTGCCAACATAAGCAACACCTACTTCAAACGCACCACGCGAAGATGAAGCCTGGATTAACTGCGATACGTTGATATCGTAAGCAACGCTAAGTGTAACATGTTGCCATTCAACACCGGCATCTAACACTACAGACTCAGGAACTAATCTTTTATCAGCCCATGGTGCGTTAGGATCGCCACCTACCATACGGAACATAGCGCCGAAGTGGAAGTTGCTTCCTTCAGGCTCTCTTTCTTCAAACAAAATTCTTATGTCGCTGGCCAATAACATTTCGATAGACTGGCCTTGAGATAATACAATAAACTTAGGCTGTAAAGAAAAACGATTATTGATTGGGAATTCAATACCACCGGTTGCGGTGTATTTAATATTCAACTTTACGTTGTTGTTACCCAGCATTGAAATACTAGGCATGTTTACGTGGTAAGCCGACATACCCACGTAAATGTTGGTTCTGCGGGCTAATTTCATATACCAAAGTAAACCTGCGTTTACATCCCAGTAAAGCTTTTTGTTATCAACCAAAAACTCGTTGGTAGGTAATAACGGATTGTATGAAGCACCATCCCACTGGCTGCCAAATTGCAGGTTAGTGTAATCAATGGTTTGATCATAAATCTGAGAAGAGAAACCTATTGCAAGGTAGTTAGTGTTTGTGCGGTTTAGCGATTTGTGGTAAGCAATACCTATACCTGCTACGTTGTAACCAAACTTAGATTCGCCGGCCTGGTCGCCCAAAAAAGAAGCACCAAAACCGAAAGCATCGCCCGAAGCAAAACCCTTGTTGGTTCTGAACTCGGCAGAGGCTGTATAAGTACGATACATAGGAGTTGACTCGTTTTGTAATACTGAACCCCACTGTCCGCGGAATAACCCTGATAAACGATAATTGCCATCAAAAGCACCCACCATTGCAGGATTTAAATACATGGGGGTCATATAGAATTGCGAAAAATGCGGGTCTTGAGCAGATGCTCTAAACACCACTAAGGTCAGTACGAATAATTGTAAAACTTTCTTCATTATCTCAGGGTTTAAATAGTTATCTAAAATAGAAAAAATTTGGTTATGCAAACCTTTGCCACAAAAAAAAATCAGTTTTCCCTTTATTCTTTATCGAAAATGCCTGTTAAAAGTTACACTTTCAATCAATAAGGCTGAAATTAACCTGCAAAACCGCAATTTAACAATACCTATCTACTACTTTTTTAAAACGGAATAACACATTGTTTTGTTGTACCGGCAACTATTTCAAGACGTTATTACTATCGCTTTGGTTGGATGCTACTGAGAACAAAAAATATCCTGTAATACCTTCCAAAGCACTAAAGACGCAAGCTTTGCTTAAAAGGCTGCAAACTGCAAAATAATTAACTGCAAAAAGCAATAGAACGCTGATTTATTATGGTTTTTATGATTGCTTATGATCATTGTATTTATCATAACCATCATAATAAATCAGCGTTCTATTTGTATTTGTTTGGGCTGGGGTTAATTAAGTGTTTGTGGCGCAAATCACTATTTTAGCGCCCTCAAAAAATGAATTATGTATAGAACGCATACTTGTGGCGAATTAAATATTTCGAAAGTAGGAGAGCAGGTTACTTTAAGTGGTTGGGTGCAGAAAACCCGCGCCCTGGGCGGTATGACCTTTGTTGATTTACGCGACCGTTACGGCATTACCCAGTTGGTGTTTAATAATGATACCGATGTTGCTTTGTGCGATAGAGCAAACAAACTAGGCCGCGAATTTGTAATACAGATAAAAGGCAAAGTAATTGAGCGCACCAGCAAAAATTTGAATATACCCACGGGTGAAATTGAAATTGACGTTAAAGAGTTAAACATAATCAGCGAGTCGGAAACGCCGCCATTTTTGATTGAGAACGCTACAGACGGTAGTGAAGAGTTGAGATTAAAATACAGATACCTTGATATTAGAAGGCCGGAATTAAAAGATCGCCTTATTATGCGCGCGAAGTTTAATGCTGCGGTGCGCGAATACCTTGATGCCAGGGATTTTCTTGAAATTGAAACACCGAACCTTATTAAGTCGACACCCGAAGGTGCACGTGATTTTTTAGTGCCATCGCGCCTGATGCATGGTAGTTTTTATGCCTTACCTCAATCGCCGCAAATATTAAAGCAGTTATTGATGGTAGCCGGTATGGACCGCTATTACCAGATTGTAAGATGCTTTAGGGATGAGGACTTTAGAGGCGACCGCCAACCCGAGTTTACGCAAGTAGACTGCGAGATGAGCTTTATGCACCAGGAAGATATTTTTGAAGTTTTCGGGGGTATGATGCAGCATGTGTTTAAAAAAATCAAGAATTACGATTTACCCGAGCTACCGCGTATTAAGTATGATGATGCAATAAAGTATTACGGCTCTGACAAACCCGATTTGCGTTTTGATTGCAAAATAGTTGACCTGAATACAGTATTGCCTAAATCTGAATTTGGCGTGTTTAATAATGCGATTGAAAGCGGTGGATTAGTTGCAGGCATAAATGCAACAGGCTGTGCAGCTTATTCGCGCAAACAGTTTGATGAGTTGGTTGAGTTTGTAAAAGCCAGCCACCGTGGATTGAGTGGCTTAGTGAATATTCGTTTTAATGAAGATGGCACCGTTAAATCTTCGGTAGATAAATTCTTTAACGAAGAGCAATTACGCGAAATAGGTAAAGCCTTCAACGCACAAAAAGGCGACTTGCTTTTAATTGCTGCCGATAAAACATCTAAAGTTCGTAAATCGTTAGGCGATTTACGTTTGGAATTGGGTAAGAAGAATAACTGGATGGACCCTAATGCGTGGAGCGTTATATGGGTAGTTGATTTTCCTTTGTTCGAAAAAGATGAGGAGAGTGGCGAAATTACTTTTGCGCACCACCCATTCTGCTCACCACACCCTGATGACATGCAGTATTTTGATACCGACCCAACAAGGGTACGTGCTCAGACTTACGATATGGTAATGAATGGCAATGAAATCCTTTCGGGTTCAGTGCGTATCCACCAGCGCGATATACAGGAAAAAGTATTTAATAACCTAGGCTTAACCCCCGAGGACCGTGAGAAGAAATTTGGCTTTATGCTAAATGCCTTCCGTTTTGGCGCACCTCCGCACGGTGGTTGTGCTTTTGGTGTTGATAGGGTTATTATGTTACTCTCGGGTGGAGAAACCATTCGCGACGTAATAGCATTCCCTAAAACAGCCGGCGGCCGCGATTTAATGATGGATGCACCAACCATAGTAGATAAGAAACAGTTGGATGAGTTGGGGATTGCGGTGAAGGGAGGACTTTAAAATATGATTGCCTTACTAGTCGTAACGGCTATATTTTTATTTCGATATCCTGATTTTGTGCTATTGTAAACGTTTGCTTTAGTTTTTTTAGCCAGCGTATTCGTCCTATAGTCTTACGCCAATAAAACCAGTCGAAGTATTTCTTCGTTTCGGGTTTATTCCAGTGTTTTTCTTTTGCCTCAATAGCTTCTTTACTATTACTAATTAGATAACTGAATAGATTTTCGTATCCAACATCGAGTGCTTCCGAACAGCACTCCGGGCAAATGTTTTTATAAAACTCATCAAGATTTGTTGGGTCGTAACTCTTAAAATCTCCCACGGTGCCGAAACAAGCCGGGCAAATACCAATGGTAGACAGTTTAGCCTTATGCCGAAAGAATAACATCAAATAAGGTTTTTCTACAAATATTTAACCCAGGGTGCATACTTCTTTACCCGCGCGCGAACATTATGGCCTAGCATATACATACTTGGCACAACTAATAATGTAAGGAAGGTTGCCATCAATAAACCATAAATCATGGTCCATGCCAACGGGCCCCAGAACACTACGTTATCGCCACCCAAATAGAATTGTGGGTTGAGCCTTGAGAAGAGGCTTTCGAAATCCATATTAAGGCCTATCGCAAGAGGTATTAAACCTAATATGGCTGCCGATGCCGTTAATATAACGGGCGTCATACGCGTGGCACCGCCTTCAACTACGGCTTCGCTCACTTCAAGGCCGCGCTCTCGTAATTCGTCAATAAACTCAATCAACAAAATTCCGTTTCGGATAACAATTCCTGCCAGCGCAAACAAACCTACCCCGGTCATAATGATTGACATGGTTTTGTGGGTGATTGTAAAACCAATGAAGATGCCGATTACTGAGAAAAGTACGGTAGTGGCAATAATCATAGGTTTAACAACCGAGTTAAACTGGGTAACCAGGATAAGGAACATAAGCGCAAATGCACCGCCAAACGCTACTATAAGGAAGTTCATGGTATCGGCCATTTGCTCCTCCTGCCCGGTCATTTTAATAGTATAACCTTCAGGTATATCCATGTTGGCAATAATCAATTCAATTTGCGGAATGATTTCGTTAGCCGTGTGGCCGGTTACCAAATCAGAAGCAAGCGTTACTACGCGCTTTTGGTTTTTGCGGTTAATTACGCTGATGGAGTTATCGTAATGAACGGTAGCAATAGCCGAAACCGGCACCTGGCGGAAGGCGCCAATGCTCATATCCATAAACGAAATGTTTACGTTTAGCAATTGCTCAACCTGCTTTCTGTCTTCAGCCCTTAAGCGCAATTGAATAGGGGCATCTTCATTTTTATCACGGAATTTTGAAACTTCTTTTCCGAATAAAGCGGTGCGCAACTCGGCACCCACCTGGCCAAGCGAAATGCCTTCGCGCTGCATTTTCTCTTTATCTATATCAATAATAATTTCGGGCTTGCTGATTTGTAAGTCACTCTTCAACTCCTCAATACCCGGAATGTTTTCTTTATCGATTTGAGTTTTTAATTGGGCAGTAAGGCGCTGCATTACTGCAAAATCATCGCCACTTACTTCAATGTTAATAGGCTTGCCCACCGGTGGGCCGTTGGCTTCTTTTTCAACGCTTATTTCAGCACCAGCTACGCCTTCTTTTTGGAAAGTCTTCTGCAACGAATCGAGCCATATGGCTGTATGCTGGACTTTACGATATGAATATTTTATGAACGCTACGGTTACTTTACTCTTATTAGGCGTGGCAACTTTATCGGGGTTTTGAGGGTCGCCGGCACCTAAGCCCACGTTCGAAATTACAGAGGTTACGTCGGGATTATGGTCACCAATTATTTTGTAAACGCGTTTCTCTATTAAGCGTGTAACCGAATCGGTTACGTTCGCATCGGTACCCATGGGCAGCTTGCAGTAGACGTAAACAAAGTTAGGATCGCCGCTGGGGAAAAGTTCGACTTTGGGCTTGCTGGCAATAAAAATACCAATACTTGCAGCTAACAAAAGCAGCGTTACGCAAGGAACGATGATAGGCCCCCAGCCTTTAATGAATACACGAACAATTTTACGGTAAGCGTTGGTTACTTTTGGCCATATAGTTTCCTGCCATGCTTTTATTGCTCTTGACAAAGCAAAATGGTAAAGCACAATTAAAACGATAAACGTGACCGACAAATTGCCGATGCCATTATGTTTTGTGGCGTAGGCTATAATAGCTGCAACTGTAAAAAAGATAAACCCTTTTAAATAGTCGCGCAGTTTAGCCTTGCTGTTGTGATCGTCTTTGGTCATAAATGATACGGCAAAAACCGGGTTCATTACAAATGCCACAAATAGCGAAGCTCCCAAGGTTATGATAAGCGTAATAGGCAAATGCTTCATAAACTTGCCAATAACACCGGGCCAGAATAAAAGCGGGAAGAAAGGCGCCAGCGTTGTTAGCGTTCCGGCCAGCACAGGTATAAATACTTCGCCCGCAGCAAACTTAGCAGCCTGCGGCAAAGGGAAATCATACTTATTATAAATACGGTGTGTGTTTTCAATTACCACAATAGCATCATCAACCACAATTCCCAATGCCAACAGTAGCGAGAAGAGCACCATGATATTCATGGTCATACCAAGGCTTGGCATAAATAAGAACGCTACTAAAGTTGCCAAAGGCACCGAGAGGCCAACGAAAAACGCGTTGGTAAAGCCCATAAAGAACATCAGGATAAACACCACAAAAATGAAACCGAGGATAACGGTGTTCAACAAATCGTGTAATTGTACTCTCGTCTGTTCTGACTGGTCACCGGTTACTTTTACCTGCAGGCCTTGCGGGAATTTTGAAGTTTTATAATCATCGAGTATGGTGTAAATCTGGTCGGTGGCATTAATCAGGTTTTCGCCGCTTCGCTTAACTACGTTTAGGGTAACAACCGGTTTGTGGTCCAGGTGGGCAAAGTCCTGCTTATCGGCGTAGGTATCGGTTATGCGGGCAATATCTTTCAAAAAAACGGTGGTACCCATAAACGAGCGCACCACAACATTTTCAATTTCTTTGGGGTCTTTAAACTGCCCTGTAACACGCAGGTTACGGCGCATTTCATCCACCCTTACTTCACCTCCCGATATGTTCAGGTTTTCGCGTTGTATGGTGTTTTCAATATCCATAAACGAAATACCGGCGGCTGTCATTTTAAACAGGTCGACATCAATATGTATTTCGCGATCAACACCACCCACAATATCAACGCGGGTAATTTCTTTCATGCTCTCAACACGGTCTTTCAGGTCTTTTGCATACTTCTTGATTTGATCAAGAGGAAAATCGCCCGAAAGGTTGATGTTCATGATAGGCTGCTCGTTAATATCGAACTCCTGTATTTGCGGGTCGTTTTTTAAATCGCTAGGCAGGTCTTTCTTTCCTTTGGCAACAGCGTCGGTTACTTTTTGTTTACATACGGCGGGGTCGCGATCGGTGCCAAACTCAACCGTCATAATCGAAACATCGGATAGCGAATTGCTGGTTACTTTCTTTACACCATTTAAACCCTTTACCTGCTTTTCAATTGGCTTGGTAATAAGTGTTTCAACATCTTCAGGGCTTGCACCAGGGTAAATAGTAACGATAGAGATGGTTGGCACTACTACATCGGGGTACAACTCCTTGGGCAGGCTATTGTAAACCGTCATACCCGCAAAGATGATGATGACAGAAAAAACGTAAATGCTGGTGGCATTGTCAATGCACCAACGGGTAAGCCAAAACTCTTTTAATCTTTCAGTATTCATCGTATGTATGTTTTGCCACAAAGGCACAAAGACACTAAGAAATACAAAGTAGAAAAGCTGTCTCTACCCGTCAAAAAACTTTGTGTCTTAGTGCCTTCGTGGCTATATTTATTTATCACCACTAATAATCAATTCTCTGTCCGTCTACTATTTCGCTATAACCAAAGGTTATAATCTTGTCACCCTCATTCAATCCGCTGGTAATTACGGTTTCGCCATTGTAATCCACTCCCGGTGTAACCATACGCTTGTGAACAGTTTTAATGCCATTCTTCACTTCGGCAATTAAAACATAAGTGCCATCAGCCGACTTTTGAATTACGTTTGACGGGACTACCAAAACATTTTTCAGGGTTTCATCATTAATCTTCAACTTGGCAATCAGGTTGCTTGCGTATTCGTTGTGGTCGTTGTTCAGTTTAACTTCGATACTAAAAGTGCGCGAGCGTGGGTCAATCGTATTTGATACATAATTAACCGGTGCCTGAATGGTTTTATTGATATCAGGAAACTCGATAGAAACCACATCGTCTTTTTTAATTTTTCCGAAATCGCTATCAGCAAGTTTGGCCTTTACTTTTAGTTTTTCGCCATTTACAATGCGAATGCCGGGCATCATTTGGCTAGGAGCAGCCATGTCGCCAATGCGTAGGTTAACCGCATCAACAGTACCATTAATCGGAGAAATTATTTTGGTCATCTCCAACTGATTTTTTAAGGCATCAATATTTTTTTCTGCAGCTTCTTTTTGTGTTTTAGCCTGCAGAAATTGTATTTCGCTGCCTATTTTTTGGTCCCATAAAGTTTTCTGTTTGTCATATGCAGTAGTAGCAAGGTTTTGTTGCAATTGGGCAGCCGCAAGTTGGTCTGATACTGCTGCTGTGGTGGCGGTTAATCCCAATATTTCGCCTTTGGTAACCCTATCGCCTATTTTTACATTAATGGCGGTTACCAGGCCCGGTTGTTGAGGCAGGGCTGTAATATTTTCTTCCGCATCAACGTTGCCTTGTACTTCAATATAATGTTTGAAGTTCTCTTTCTTCAATTCATCTATCTGCACCAGTTTCGATTTCTGGTCAACTTTAAAAGAGGTATCGAGTTTGGCTATTTCCTTTTCAAGGGTTTCGATTTTACCGGTAATGTCTTTCAATTGGGCTTTGTCGTCGGCCAATTCTTTTTTCTTGCTTTCAAGGTCTTTCTTGTCGGTATCGCGGCAAGATGCAAGTAGTAATACAGCAGAGAAAACGATAAGTGAGAATTTGTGAAACTTCATTTTATGATCTTTATGTTATAGGCTGTTTAAAATATTTATTTTACTCCCATTGCTTTATCTAAATCTGCTTTGGCGTTAAGCAGGCTCATTACGCTTTGAACGTGCTTTAACTGGTTAGTTGTAAACTCCTGTTCGGTTTGTTGAAGCTCAAAACTTGAGCCGGCACCGGCTTTAAATTTGATTTGGTTTTTATCAAAAATTTTCTTGCTTAGGTCTAAAGCTTTTTGTGCGTTTGCCTCATCGGCTAAAGCGGCACTGTAGGTTGATTGCGCCGATTGGTATTGAAGTTGTGCAGCATTTTTAAAGTTTTCGAAATCATTTTTAAGTTTCATCTGCTCAAGCTTTGTTTGCTTAACCTGCATCATCTTTAAACCCGAATCGAAAATGGGCACATTGAGCTTGAGGCCAATAATACCTTGTGGGTACCAGTTGCTGGCTTTAAACATATCGCCAAAAGCCTGGGTTTGTACGTTGCCCGAATAATTTAAAAAGCCTGCTAAGGTTGGATAATAGCCACTGCGTTTCTGTGCAACATCATACCCTTTTAAAGTAATACCGGTAGTGAGCAACTGATATTCAACGCGGTTTTGCGCGTCGAATTTATTTTCCTGGGGCACTGCGTTGCTTTTTAAATCGTCTAACTTATCCTTTAAAATAATGACTGCATTTAAAGGAACCCCCATTTGAAATTTAAGATTGGCCAGCGCCACATCGCCCATATTATTTTGCATAGTAATCTGGCTTTGCAGATTGGCTTGAGCCAACTCCAAGCGGGTTACATCTAAATCTTCGGTTAAGCCCTGTGCGAATACTGCTCGTGTGTCGCTCAACAGTTTATCAATTATTTTCATGTTATCCTGCAACAGGCTTTTTGCCTCTTGTGCAGTTTCGGCCTGGTTGTATGCCTTTATGATGTTATAGCGAATTTCCTGGTCGGTTAGGTCCGATTGTAAGCGACTTGTGAGATATAATTCCTTGCGGGCCTGAATCCCAAACATGTAGCGAGCATCGAATAATAATTGAGTTACAGTAAGGCCGGTGCTGATATCATTAGGTAAAACAAAAGAGATGTTGCCAAACCCACTGCCAATACTATTTAAAGTATTTATAAGCGCCGGGTCATTACTGTTTTGGCGCAATTGCGACAATGATTGGCCGAATGGGCTACTAGCGCTAAAAATGCCGCTTACGGCGGGAACCTGCGGTGTTTTAAAATAATAATCGTACTCAAAGCTCCCATTAACCTGTGGCAAACCCTGGGTCATAATTTCCCAGTTAAATGCTTTAGCCTTTTGCATATCAAGCTTGGCATTTTTGGCATCGTGATTATTCTTAAGGGCGTAATCAACCGCTTCTTTTTGCGTAAATGACTGAACTCCGCTTTCCTGCGCAAACAACGTAGCTGTGATAAGTAAGATAATACTGCCTATAATCGTCTTTTTCATTCCACTTCTTTTTACTGTCGTTTAGTTCCTGAATAAATTGTGGCCTTCGAGGTATTTTAAACCTTCGGTAGATACAATGCCGCGTAAGTGATAACTTAAAAACTCGCGGTAAATATTGAGGTACGTATACTGTTTGGTCGGAAACAAAGCCTGGTTTAATAAAACTTCCACCGCCAAAATATATATTTTTGAAATAATGTCTGTGTCCAGATTGTCCCTGTAATAACCCTCTTTTACGCCGTGTTCTAAATTCCCTTTAATAAGGCCCAACATAAAGCTGAACCGGTACTCGTTATACAATTTCCATGCCTCGGGATAATACTTTTGTATTTCGTTCAGCGTATTGGCATTAAACTCGCGCACTACCTGTAGCCAATATTCAATCATGCTAATCATTTCATCAACCGAGTTGGTTGAGTTTTTAAGAATGATTTCCATAAGCTGTCGTTCCTGGTTCAAAAAATCCTGCATGGTAAGATTTACCAGTTCTCCTTTATTTTCAACAAACTGGTAAATGGTTTTTTTACTCATTCCCATCTCCTTCGCTATTTCATCCATGGTAAGGCTTTTAACACCATGTTTCAGAAACAGTTCACGGCTCTTCAATAAAAGGGCTTTATATTGTTTTTCGTCCTTCATAAAATCGGGCGGCAAATGTACGGGAAGAAAAGCATGGAAACAAAAAAACGTCTCAGAGTTTCCATATCTTTTTTTGCAGATAATTCGCTGTTTTTGAGCAAAACAACGCTAAAACGGGCCTTATTACTATGATTATGGTTTTAACCTGACATAATATAAATCATAATAAGCAGGCCAACTGAGAGTTTTATGAGCTAAATGTTACACGCCGATATGCGCGCCCTGCCAATCCCTTATATCTAATTTCTGCATAATCTCTATTTTTAATTCTACGACAAAGTATAAAGCTAAAATTATAGCAAGCCAGCTATTTCCAGCAATAGAAATATTACTTATACATTCGCAAAGCTGAATCAAAAATTAACGTATGTCGTTTCAAGACCATTTTTCGCGCCAGGCAGAAATGTATTTGAAAGCCCGGCCAACTTACCCCGACGAATTGTTTTCGTACCTGGCAAGCCTTGCACCATCTAAGGATTTGTGCTGGGATTGTGCCACCGGTAATGGACAAGCTGCTATTTCAATAGCTGGTCATTTTAAACAGGTTATTGCTACAGATGGAAGCCCGCAACAAATTGAAAATGCCATGCAGCGGCCTAACATTGAATATAGAGTTGCAACGGCCGAACAAAGTGGGTTGCCCGACAACTCGGCAGACCTGATAACCGTAGCTACAGCTGCGCATTGGTTTGACCACGGCGCTTTTTATGCCGAAGCGCAACGGGTTGCCAAAGCGAATGGGGTACTTGCTGTATGGACATACTCGGAGGCTAACATTACGCCCGAAATTGATGTATTGATGGAATGGTTTATGTACGATTTATTGCTTGATTACTGGCCCAAGGGAAGGGGCTACGTTAGGAATGGCTATAATAATCTGCCATTTCCGTTTGCAGTGCTGCCAACGCGTCAGTTTTTTTGCAAGATGGATTGGGGCCTGCAACATTGGCTGGATTATATTAAAAGTTGGTCATCGTACAACAATTACATAGTAAAGCACAATAACGACCCTATTAGTATGCTGTTACCTGAGTTAAAGCCGCTATGGAAAGTTGATGAAGTGAAACAAGTAACCTGGAGGCTGCATTTAAAATGTGCGAAGCTGAATGTGGCAGTTTAAATGAACAGTATATTACATTACCTCTAAAAAAACGTTAAACCATGGTAGGGTTGAACTATTAAAAGTGAAAAAAGGCATTACATTTGTTTATACCAGAAACGATAACCCAATTTTAAAACAATTAAAACAACGACTAATGAAAAAATTATTTCTGATGTTAAGTTTTGCCGGTGCAAGTATCTTTGCATTTGCACAAACTGCACCGCAGACCACCGCAACACCGGCTCCAGATCCTAATGCACCGGATTTTAAGTGGGAAACCGGAACTACAATTGACTACGGTACTGTGAAGAAAGGCGACGAAAGCAATGGCGTTCGCGAGTTTAAATTTACCAACGCCGGCAAATCTGCCTTGATTATATCAAGCTGCAGAGGAAGTTGTGGTTGCACTGTGCCTACATGCCCTACTGAGCCAATTTTGCCAGGTGCAAAAGGTACCATCAAAGTGCACTACGATATTAACCGCGTAGGTGAGTTTACTAAAACTGTAACTGTTACATCAAACGCTAAATCACCAAACGAAACTCTAAAAATTCGTGGTGTAGTGAATGATCCTGATGCAGGCAAAACTACTCCGGCTACCGGCACTACTCCGGTTCAACCGACGCCAGTTCAACCGGCACCAACTTCTCCTCACTAAGATTTGAGAAGAAATGACATAAAAAAAGGGTTTAACTTAGGTTGAACCCTTTTTTATTTTTAAAGCAGCCCGGATAATTGTTGCTTAAATTTGCAGTATAATGAACGCGAAGAAGGATATACGGAAATTTAGTTTGGAAGAAATGATAACTGAGTTTGAGCAGCTGCAGGAACCTAAATTCAGGGCCAGGCAGGTGTACGAATGGCTATGGAAAAAATCGGCCCGCAGCTTTGACGAAATGACCAGCCTGTCAAAAGAGTTGAGGATTAAAATGCAGGAGCGGTTTTTATTGCAGGCTGTGCAGGAGCATATTGTGCAGAAAAGCAAAGATGGCACCGTAAAGCTGGGCATGAGCCTACACGACAAGCGTTTGATTGAAGGCGTTATGATACCTGATGATGACAGAAATACGGCCTGTGTTTCCTCGCAAGTGGGTTGCTCGTTAAGTTGCAGTTTTTGTGCTACGGGATTTTTAAAGCGTGACCGAAACCTTGATTGGGGCGAGATATATGACCAGGTGATTTTATTGAATAAGTACGCGCTTGAATACACCAATAAGCCGCTTACCAATATAGTGTATATGGGTATGGGCGAGCCTTTGCTTAACTACGATAACGTAATGAAGAGCATACGAATCATTACCTCGCCGGAGGGATTGAACATGGCGCAAAAAAGAATTACGGTCTCTACATCCGGCATTGCAAAGGGTATTACGCGCTTAACCGATGAGGGAATGAAATTTAACCTGGCACTATCGCTGCATGCGGCAACCGATGAAAAGCGCGATAAGATTATGGAAATTAACCACTCTAATAATCTTGAAACGGTAATGAATGCCCTTACTTACTTTCATCAAAAAACCGGTAATAAAGTAACGTTTGAATACATACTGTTTGACAAGTTTAACGATACAATGGAGGACGCCGATAACCTGGTAAAGCTTTATAACAAGGTGCCATCATTTATTAATTTGATTGAGTACAACAATGTTGAAGGCGTTACTTTGAAAAAGGCAAAATCGGAAAAGCGCAATGAGTTTGTGGCCTACCTGCGCAATAGGGGTGTAAATGTTGCAGTAAGGCGTAGCCGGGGAAAGGACATAGATGCCGCCTGCGGACAATTAGCCAATAAGAACGAAACAGCGGCTTAAATAAGTTTAGTTACAAAACACTTTAATGGCAATTGCTATTTTTGGAGCAAATGACAAATAAAACAGCCTTAGTTATAGGCGCCACCGGTTTGGTTGGCGAAGAAACCCTGAAGCAATTACTTAAATGTGCCGACTACAATAAAGTGATTGCCCTACCCCGCAAACCTTTAAGCATAAAGAACGCAAAGCTGGAAAACCCCGTAGTTGATTTCGATAAGCCGGAACAATACAATAACATAAAGGCCGATGATGTGTTTTGTGCTATGGGCACCACCATTGGCAAAGCCGGCAGCCAGGCGGCATTTAAAAAAGTAGATTACGAAATACCGCTAAGCGTGGCGGGATTTGCTGTGAAAAACGGGGCCACTAAATTTATTCTTGTGTCATCGATGGGTGCAAATGCAAGGTCGGGTATATTCTACTCAAGGACTAAGGGCGAGTTGGAGCAGGCTTTGGCAAAATTGAAATACAAAGCGGTTATTGTTGTGCGGCCTTCTATTTTGTTGGGCGATAGAAAGGAGCAAAGAACCGGTGAGGCTATCGGCAGATTTGCCGCTGAGAAGCTTTCGTTTTTATTTGCCGGCCCTTTAGCTAAGTATAAAGGAACGCCTGTTGATTTGCTGGCCGGTGTAATGATTAAGATGGCTAATGGAGACAAAGCAGGTGTACAAATTGTAGAGAACGATGAAATATTTGCGATAGCCGAAAAGTGAATTGAATGAACAGAAAGGGACTGATATTTTTTTTGCTTTTGTTGAATGCGCTGGTTTCTTTTTCGCAGGATAAGAAAAATGTAATTAACGTAAGGCAGCAGCTTTTGCAGCGCAAACCGCAGGAGTTGAAGGAGGTGGTAGATTCATTTCACCAGTTGCACCTGATGATTGGCGGCAACGTTTATCAAACCGAAAAGCACGTAAATTATGCCTACGATGCACAAACCGGTAAGTACGATTTTACGCATGAGTTTAAATACGTGCAGCCACTTTTGAATTTGGGCGACATTAGTATTGTGAACTTAAAAACATCGTTTGGCGATAACAGCGGCGATATGTTTTCATCGCCCGATGAATTTGCGCTTACACTTAAATATGCGGGTATTAATGCCGTAATGCACGCCAATATGCATACCGCCAACGTGGACAAGGCAACCCTAAAACGCACCCGGGATGTTTTGAACCAGTACGACATGTACCACACCGGTGCATTTATTGACCAAATGGAGCGCACAGGTAATTATCCGCTTATTATGGATAAGAAGGGGTTTAGAATAGCGATACTGAACTATACCAAATTGCCAAGCCGGCCCGAGAGTTCAAGGTCGTTTGTAATTAATGAGGTTGACAAAAGTGCTATTGATAAGGATATGCGGCTGGCACAGGCTTACAAGCCAGATTTTATTATTGTGTATTTTGACTGGAGCGATAATTTTAAGGATATTCCGAGCCCTACCCAACAAGAGCTTTCGAAGTACGTTTTTGAAAAGGGAGCCGACCTGGTGGTGGGGACTTGCCCTAACGTACCCATGCGTATTGACTACGTGAATTACTTCTATAAAGGTGTCGCCCGCGAGGGTGTGGTAGCCTATTCGTTGGGAAATTTACTGGCCAGCGACCAACAGGTTAAAAACCGCAATGGTTTTTTGATGGATATGGAGGTGAAGAAAAATATTTTTACCAATGAAACCCATATTACCGATTGGGGCATTATACCGGTTTATACCTATTACGATACCACCACTGTAAAGGGTAAAACCAATGTATATTCAGTGCCGTGTTGGGCGATAGAAAACGGCGATATTTTTCCGAATATACCTTATATAGAAAAGCGCCGGGTGGTTAACGGAGCTTACCAGGTTAGGCAAATGCTGGGGGCCAATGCAGATGAAGTTCAATACAACCTGAATGAGCTGATTGTAAATAATATTAAGGAGACGATAGAAATTACCAGTGCATCATTAAACAACAAATTTAGCGTAGTGCATAGTAGCGACTTAAAGCCAAGTGCCCCGCCTGCGGCACCATTAACCGCTACTGACCCTAAGAGTGCGGCTTCGCTTGAAAGGGTTTACGAGCAATCTGCAGGGCCCTCAGAAGCCCTGGTGCAAGAGGCTTCCACAGATAAGAAGAAGTCAAAGACTTACATAAAGGAAAAAGCGAAGGCTGAAGATATTTTTGTCAGCGCTCCTGCTAAACCGGCAACAAAACCTATAGATACTGTTGCTAAAAAGCCAGTTGTTGTTGCCCCGGTTGTTGCCCCAAAAACAACTGAGGTAAGTGCCACAAACAAGCCGGAGGTTCAACCAGTGCTGACGGAGGAAAAAGTGGAAGAGATACCCACTGTTTCGGACACTGTTTACCGGATTCAGTTTTATGCCCTTAAAGTTTATGAGCCGTTGGATACCACCTATTATACCCACTTAAAAGGTTACGAGGTTTACCAGGAAGGAGGCCTATACAAATACGTAATAGGCAAGTTTAAAAGTATTGAGAAGTGTGCTGCTTTTTGGAAGGAACAAATACAACCCAGGTATAAGCAAAGCTTTATTGTTAAGTTTATTAATGGAAAAAGGGCGCTGAAATAGGGATACATCACTTTAATATTAACACACGGTTTTGAACTTAGCCATTGACATAGGAAATACCCAAATAAAATTCGGCTTGTTTGTAAAAGACGAGTTGAAGGAAGTGTTTACCCAACATGAGGGGATTGAGTTTGTTTTGGCTAACCGGAAAATCAAGCACGCCATTATTTCGAAAACAGGAGTTAATGATGAGGTGGAATACTACCTAAAGGCCAACAAAATAAAAACGGTGGTTTTATCGCATCAGCTAAAACTTCCGATAGAGATATTATATAAAACGCCTCAAACTTTGGGGGCCGATAGGATTGCGGGTTCGGTAGCGGCCAAGGCTCTTTTTGCTGATAAGAACGTTTTAAAGATTGATTTTGGCACCTGTGTTACCTACGATTTTGTTAATAATAAGCAACAATTTATGGGTGGGGCTATTTCGCCGGGTATGATAATGCGTTTTAAAGCATTGCATAACTACACCGCCAAGCTTCCATTAGTTGACCCCATGCAGCACCTAACTTACGAGCTGACAGGCACTGATACCGACACTTCTATACTCAGCGGAGTGGTAAATGGCATAAAAGAAGAGGTTACCGGGATAATAAAAGAATACGATACACGTTTTGGCAATCTGCAAGTGGTGGCAACGGGCGGCGATGCGGGTTTTTTTGTTACTCTGCTCAAAAATGAGATATTTGCCCGCCCTTATCTGGTATTAGAAGGTTTAAACCGAATTCTGAATTATAACATATAGCGTGAAAGCAAAGTCGAATTATAAAGTGAAGGTTACTGGTTTTGCACTGCAAATCATTTTTGCCTTCATCCTGCTGTGCGCAAGTGTAAATGGCTTTTCGCAGGCCGAATCGCCTTACTCAAGATATGGGTTAGGCTTAATTCGTAACCCGGTGTTTTCAGCAAATATGGGTATGGGTTATCTTGCAGCACCTTATGCAAGTGCCGTCAACATTAATTACGCCAACCCGGCTTCTTACGCATCATTAACCCGTACTACTATCGAAATTGGAGTGCTTATGGATGGCAATCATCTTACTTCGGGCGATTCAAGTTATCGTTCGGGAAGTGGTGGCGTTAATCATTTTGCTATTGCTTTGGTGCCTTCGGCCAAGCATAACGCATGGGCTATTTGCTTTGGCATGCTGCCTTACTCAAACGTTAACTATAACTTTGTTCAGAATTTCAACGACCCATCCATCGGTCAGTATTCTGAAAGTTACTTTGGTTCGGGTTCGCTGTACCAGGCTTATGTAGGCGGGGCTGTTAAAGTAAAAGGGTTTTCGATTGGCGCTAACCTTGGTTTTCTTTTTGGCAAACTTCAATATCAAAAGGCCATCAGCTTTCCTCAAGATAGTTTTGCTTCGTATACAACAGAAAATGTTACTACGGTTAATGCAAAGGGCTTTACTTACAACGTAGGCATACAGTACCAAAAACTGATTTATCATAATCGTGATGACCCGGATGCAAGAAGGGATATTATGGCATTTTTCGGGGCCTATGGTTCAAGCGGTATGCAGATGAATACCAAGGTGAGCAACTATTGGTACCGTTCGGTTTTCAATACTTCTACCAGTAGCCAGCAAATTATTGATACCCTTGAGCAACAAGTACCGCAGGTGGGCAAAATTACGCTTCCGTATAACGTGGGTGCCGGTTTAATGTTTGGTAACGAAAGGTTTTGGATGGCTGGTGCCGATTTTAAATATACCGGTTGGGGAACTTACACAACCCCGCTGGATAATGGTGGCCTTGTAAATAGCTGGCAACTATCGGTTGGTGGACAGATAACACCTAAGTACGATGACCGGAACTACTTTTTACATATGCAGTACCGCATGGGGATGTACTACGGCAAAAGCGAAATTTCAATAGGTGGTAGCCAGCTTACACAGGCGGGTGCTACGTTGGGTGTGGGCTTTCCGTTTAAATCGGTTGCGCACTTAAATATTACCGGCGATTTTGGCTCGTTGGGCAGCCCCGGAAATGCAACAGCTTTACAAGAAACCTATTACCGCTTTACTATAGGTTTTGTGCTTAACGACATTTGGTTTATTAAGCGCAAATTTGATTAATACCCTATTTCAAGCGCCAAACTATGCTTAAACGAATTGGTTGCTTTTTTCTACGTTATAACTTATTGGTTTTAGCTGCCTGTGCTTTTTTTTCGCTGCAATTGGTTTCGTGCAAAAACGACCTTGACCAGGCAAGGCTGGTGTTTGCCCGCGCCAATGTAAATATTGAAAAGGGTAAACAGGTAGAGATTAATTATTCGGATAAAGGAGTTGTACGCATCAAGGCTGTGGCTCCCACCGCAACCCGGTTTAACAACAACAGGCCTTATCTCGAATTTTCGGACGGCATTAAAATTCAGTTTTATAACGAGCAGCATAATATTGAAAGCACGCTTACCGCTAAGTACGCTACTGCGTATGAAAACAGCCACAGTATGACAGCGCGCGATAGTGTGGTAGTGGTTAATGATAAGGGCGAAATTTTGAATACCGACGAATTGATTTGGGACGAGGACAAGAAAATTATCTACTCAAATTCGTTTGTAAAGATTAGAACCAAAGATGAAATTATTTATGGTAACGGTATGACGGCTAACGAGAATTTTACCGGTTACGTTATTAAAAACATTACCGGCACTATTAAAGTTAATTCGAGTAACATGTAAAGCAAATGCATTTTTGGCCACAAAGGCACAGAGAAAAATGCGAAGGAATACACAAGCATTAAATAAACAACATGGGTATACTTAAATATTTAGAAAAGGCCTGGATAGTAGCTGCGGTAAGCGCATTAGTGGTTATGCTTTATAACCTTATTACCCTAAGGGTTTTCGATAGCCATGTTTATTTTCCGCTTTTCTGCGCGGTGTTTTGTGTTTTAATATGGTATAACATTCGCGGGCAGAGGAGATTCAGGGAGAAGATATTTGGCGAGAAGAAGGAGAAAGACGCTAAAAAATAAACTTACTTATTGGCCCACAGCAGTGATCCATCGCCATAGCTTAAAAACCGGAATTGGTTTTGTAAAGCATACTCATAAATTCGTTTCCACCCCTCACTATCGTTTCCAATTACAGCAGCAACTAATAGTAACAGTGTGGATGCGGGCTGATGAAAATTGGTGATAATAGCATTGGCCACGCGTAATTTATAACCAGGAGCAATCATAATTTGGGTTTTGCAAAGCAAGCGGTTAAGCTCTTGTTTGTTCATCCAATCAAGCAATGCCTGTAACACTAAACGAGTTTGTTCCTTTCCCGCGTTACCGGTAGGTAGCTCATAAGGGTCCCATTGCTTCACCTCAAGTTGGTTGATCGATGCATCAGTATTATGCTGCGCCTTAATCCCCATCCAAAACAGCGACTCGATGGTGCGAAGTGAAGTAGTGCCTACGGCAATAATGTTGTTATTGAGCGATTGAATGAGCGATTGAATGGTGGCCACATCTATATCAATCATTTCCGCATGCATTTCGTGGCCTTCCATTTTTTCGGCTTTTACCGGTTTAAAGGTACCGGCGCCAACGTGCAGGGTTACATACGCACTTTGGACATTCTTTGCTTTTAGAGTATTCATTACCTCTTCAGTAAAGTGGAGCCCGGCAGTGGGCGCGGCTACCGAGCCCTTTTGAGCTGCGTACACTGTTTGGTAGCGCAATTGGTCAACCTCTTCCGATTCGCGCCTTAAGTAAGGCGGTATGGGCATCATGCCCGTTTTGTCAAGTATTTCGGCAAAGGTGTAGTGCGCGGGTTGCCAGGTAAACTCAACAACAAACGAATCTGCGGTTCGTGAAACTATTTCAGCGGTCAAAGTAAAGTCTCCAAGTGCTAAATTGAGCTGTTTTTCCTTCCATTTATTGGCGCGTCCAATCAAACAGTTCCAACGCGCGCTTCCGGTTTGTGACATGGCACTGGCCATGTCCCGTGCCTTTTCGGCTTTGGTCTCCCCTTTAGAGGACGGAATGGGTGCCGGGTCCAAACAAAATATCTCAATTTTAGCACCGGTAGCATTTTTGAAAAACAAACGCGCGGGTATTACCCGGGTATTATTAAAAACCAGCAACGAGTTTTGCGGTATGCGCTGAGCGAGGTTGCGGTAAATATCTTCCGATATTTGCCCATCCTTATAAATCAAAAGCTTTGAGAGGTCGCGTTCGGCCAAGGGGTATTTGGCAATTCGCTCATCGGGCAAAGGGTATATAAAATCTGCTATTGAAAGGTTTTTTGGATGCATAATACCGGCGCTAAAATAACAGGCTTTCGCTTTCGGCAATTGTAATAAATTCAATGCATGAAAATACCTCCTTTGTATGCTGCACTTCATGCTGTTGTAAGCCGTATGGTTGAATTGACTGATGAAGAGTGGCAGGCTTTTTTTGATATGCTCATATATCGGGAAGTGCCTAAAAAATTCAGGTTAACAGATGTGGGTGAGATTGCCCGCGAGGCATATTTTATTAATAAAGGGCTGGCACGATTGTATTTTTTAAAGGAGGGCGAAGAAATAAGCGCAAACTTTGTTTTTGAAAATGGTTTTATAGCATCGCTGGAAAGCGTTTTGCTAAAAACCAAAAGCCGGCAGGCTGTAGAAACCATAGAAGAGTGCGAATTGCTGGTGATTAACAAAGTAAAACTGGATGAATTAACTGCAACCTATCCGAGCTTCAATATCTTCTCGAAAGCCCTTGCCGAATTTGCTTTTATTACACTGCAACGCAGAGCGTCATCATTTATACTTGATTCGCCTGAGGAGCGATACGTGAACATGTTGAATGAACGGCCCAATATGCTTGAGCGCGTTCCGCAACATATGATTGCCTCTTATTTAGGCGTAACACCGGTTTCGTTAAGCCGCATCAGGGGCAGAATATCGCCGTAGGTGATTTGTTATCTTTAGATAATGCTTTGGGCCTAGCGCAGACAGTATGTTTGTATAAAATATAAAGAACATGAAAGCACTACAAACAAAAATAGTAATTAATGCTACGGCAGAAAAAGTTTGGTCTATTTTAACCGACTTTGAAAAATTCCCACAATGGAATCCTTTTATAGTTAAGCTTGAAGGGAAGCCTGAGGTGAATACCCGCTTACGGGCTGAACTGAAAAACGGCAATGGCGTTAGCGTTTTTAAACCCAACGTACTTGTGGTCGAGAAAAGCACCGCTTTTGAGTGGCTGGGCAGCCTGCCCATACCGGGTTTGTTTAACGGTCATCATTATTTCAGGATAGAGGCAATAAGCAATGCGCAGGTTAAGTTTATACATGGCGAAGAATTTACCGGCTTGTTGGCGGGCTTAATTATGAGCAAAATTGGCGAGCAAACGCGCAATGGATTTATTGCTATGAACAAGGCTTTAAAAGAAAGAGCAGAGAGGGCTTAGGTTTGAGGTACAATGGGTTATAACCCCCTTTTGCATGGTATTGCTTTTTTTTGTTTATTGCATTCAATTAAACAGCAATATATATGAAAAAAATATTTAATACTACACTTGGCTTAACTTTACTAACAACCATGTTATTGATTGGCGGATGCAAGAAAGCCGCCACCATAGATGGCCACGTTGCTTCTTCAACAGAAAACTATACTACACCAACCGGAACCACCACAACGGTTACTACCAGTACCTATGATTCCCAAGGCCGTTTGGTTTTACAACAGGTTACAGGCAAATCACCAGTGTCTTTAAGTTATAGCAACGGCCAGGTGACAGCAACCTCGGGCACTTCCACTCCAACAGTATTTACGCTTAATAGCGCAGGATATGCAACATCTGATGGTTCGAGTACCTATGTTTATGATAACAACGGTTATAATACCGTCGTTTCCAACTCTTCTCCAGGTGCTACCTCGGTGGTAAACACTATCAATAGCGGTAACGTGGCCTCAAGCACGCAAACAACAAACGGGGTAGCTTCAACTTATAGCTACACTTATCTTTCAACCAAAGACTACAGAGAATACGGCCTGGATTTTTTGGGTAAAAACAGCGTTGACCTAATCAACGCAGAAACCGTCAGCAACCCTACAAGCTCAACTTACACTTTTTCGTATACCTTTGATGGTAAAGGAAGAGTGCAAACTCAAATGTGGACATCGGGAACTACGAGCGACGTTACTTCATACACTTACACTACCAACTAAAAACATTAAGCAGCGATGCTGCAGTATTTAAAAAAGCAAGCCCGAACGGCTTGCTTTTTTTATTTACCCGAAACGGTATTGTTAAACTACTTATCCCCACCCCTTGTTTTTAAATTTTCGTTACCGTAATTTCGTATTATAATACTAAATGGTGGTATTGTGATTTTTGCAGTTTGACAGTTCATTGACATAATAGCAAATGTTTGAACCTTGATTGAAGGATTAAAAGAAGACTTGAGTGGATTGCGATTTCATTGCATGTTGAGTGCAAGTAAAACGCAGTCTGGCAAAAAAGGTTACAAAGGGTTACAAAAGGTTACAAATTCTGTGCGCGGAGAGCAAGTGTGCTATGCCGGTTGGCGTCCCCGCCAACCGGGAGGAAACGTTTGCTCAAAACTAACCCTCACCAAAATGCACGTTAATATCAGTTGCCCTAATGTGCGCTAAATTACCTAGTGATTCTTTCATTGCGGTTTTCATTGTTCCTAAATTATCCGACGGTACTCTCATCCAGTTTTTCAGGAAGGTGTTCCATATATTCTTAGTAGTTTTCATAGCGCTGATTTTAGTATCCTGTTTAACGACACTACAAAGGTATTGCCTGCGCTATGGCCGCGGTTACACAATTAAATAAATAAGTTGTAGAATTTAGGAGTTGGCTTTTGTGCGCGTATTGCGAAAGTTATGTTGAGCGAAGCTATCTAACCTGGCTCAGGCCGTGGTTTTATGCTACGCTCAAACGCAAATAATTTTTTATAGCTTTACAACTACTGAAACAAAAAATATATGAAAAGCAAGACTTTTTTCCCTTTCGTTATTTCTGCTATTGTTTTGATGTTTATGTTTTCAACCATGGCTTGTGTTGCACAAGTAGGTATCTATCAAACCATCGAAGAATATAAAAGGGGTACGCCATCAAAAACCGGTGATTGGATAAATTCAGAAATGGTTTTTGGTAAGTGGTCGTTTACATTGCATAATGGTAAAGACAAACAGAAGTTTGACGCAAAAAGCATTTGGGGTTATAAAAAAGGCAATAGAGATTACAGGATCATTGACGGAGAACCTTATTTCATAGCTACGAAGGGAGCACTGTATATCTACTCAGGTATTAAGGATTCAATTCAAATTAAGGGCAACGAAATTATTTATCATAAAATTGATAATCGATATCCATATCTCTCAAAGGGTATAAATGGCGAATTAGTCAAAATTCATAACTACAAGGATATTTTAAAGCAAATGGAACCCAAAAAGGCGGCCGAGATAGAAGCAATTATTCAAAATGAAAAGAAGCATCCAAAACAATCAATAACTGTAACTTCTTTTTCCGAAGACATTGCCGATTATTATAACTCTCTTCAACCGGGATATGTTGGTCCGCGATTTACTTCATTCGAATATGTATACAATCGTGCCGATTATGGATTTAAATAATTCATTACTGACCGAGTTTTAGGCGCAACTTCGACCCCAAATGCAGCAAGATTTCCGATTGCATATCCGGCACTAAATAATTTCCACCTGCCTGGCCACCTTCTGCAAAATTTCAAATACGGTTTCCGCCATAACGTTTTCGCTATCGAGGGTGGGGTTTATTTCGGTAAACTCGAGGCAGCAAACTTTTTCGTTTTGTACAAACTCGAGGATAATATCGGCGGCTTCGCGTTCGTTCAAACCGCCTTTAACAGGGGTGCCCGTTCCGCGGCTGATAGATGGGTCGAGCGAGTCAACATCGAAGGTGATGTAGATTTTATCGCATTGGGATAGGTACTTTAGGGCCTCGCGGCATATTTTGGTTACGCCGGTTTTGCGGATTTCGGCGGTGCTGTAGTTTTTAACGCGGTGTTGTTTTATAAGATATCCTTCCTGCTCCTCAAAGTCGCGGAGGGTCATAAAAAGCAGGTCGGGGTACTCCACTTTGGGGGTAATATCGCCTACGTTTTTAAGGCGCTCCCAAAGTTCAATCGTCTCATAATCAAGGTTATTTACCTTGTTTTCAATATTATCTTCGGCCAAAGCGGTGGCTAAAGGCATGCCGTGCATGTTGCCGGATGGAGAAGTATAGGGAGAGTGCAAATCGGCATGGGCATCAATCCAGATAACGCCGAGGCGTGAGTCGGGGTAGGCCATTTTAACCCCGGCAATACTACCGCCGGAGGTGCTATGGTCGCCGGATAAGATGATAGGGAACTTGCCGTCTTTTAGAGTATCGCGCACTGCCGCACCTACGCGTTCGTACATCTTTAATACGCTACGTATACGCTTGGCGTAGCGGCTTTCAATCATGCCAAAAAGGGCAGCGTTATCGTCGGGTATGTTAATGCTCCGGTGGGTCTTAAAAAAATCGCTTCTAAAATCCAGGGCGGCAATTTTAATGGCATCAATGCCCAAGCTGGCCCCGCGGGTGCCGGCACCCACTTCACTCTTCACTTCTAATAGGCGTATTTGTTTACCTTTTCGCATAAATAATTGATTATCAATAAACAGGGGATGTTTTCAAGCTCTAAACAACAACAAGAAAGGCAAACCGCCAAAAAAAGCTCCTTCTGTTTCTATAAAAAAAGTTCATAAGTCACTATACGGGTTATTAGTTCTTTCTATATTAGTTTCGCTAAATTATTAACAAACCCCTAATCTGTCAAACTTATGCCTGATAACAGAAAATACATAATGGCTTTAGACCAGGGTACTACCAGTAGCAGGACTATCATATTTGACGACCAGGGAGGTATAGTGGCGGTGGCGCAAAAAGAGTTTTCGCAAATATTCCCTCAGCCAGGTTGGGTTGAGCACGACCCCGAAGAAATTTGGAACTCGCAACTTTATACAGCCAAAGAAGCCTTGCGCAAAGCGGGTATTAACCCAGGGCAAATTGCATCTATAGGTATTACCAACCAGCGCGAAACGACCGTGGTTTGGGATAAAAAAACGGGGATACCTATACACAACGCCATTGTTTGGCAGGATAGAAGAACCGCCGAAATTTGCGAAGGACTGAAGAAGAAAGGGCTTGAAAAATACGTGCACGATAACACCGGCCTGGTGATTGATGCGTACTTCTCGGGCACTAAAATAAAGTGGATTTTAGATAATGTTAAGGGTGCGCGCAAAAGGGCAGAGAACGGTGAACTGCTTTTTGGTACCATCGACTCATGGCTGGTTTGGAAACTAACGGATGGCAGTCTGCACATTACTGATTACAGCAACGCCAGCCGCACCATGCTGTTCAATATTAAAACTTTAAAGTGGGATGTTAAGATGTTGGATGCTATGGGCATACCATCGTTAATGCTACCCTATGTTACTGATAGTAGCCGTATTTACGGCTTTACGCATCGCGGCATTTTTGATGTGGAGATACCTATAGCCGGTATTGCGGGCGACCAACAGGCGGCGCTTTTCGGGCAGACTTGCTTTAATGCGGGTATGGCTAAAAACACTTATGGCACCGGTTGCTTTTTATTGATGAATACAGGCAACAAAATGGTAAAATCGAAACGCGGTTTGCTTACCACCATTGCCTGGGGCTTAAACGGAAAGGTTGAATATGCCTTAGAGGGTAGTGTATTTATAGCAGGAGCTGCCGTACAATGGCTGCGCGATGGATTGAAAGTTATCGACTCATCTGCCGATTCGGAATATCACGCAAATGCAGTAACCAGTAGTGATGGAGTTTACATGGTGCCAGCCTTTGCGGGCCTTGGTGCACCGTATTGGGATATGCACGCTCGCGGAACCATTTTTGGTTTAACACGAGGCACCACCAAATCGCATTTGGTACGCGCCACGCTTGAATCTATTGCCTACCAGGTGCGCGATGTACTGAATGCTATGCAACAAGATAGCGGCATTAAATTGAAGTCACTCCGCGTAGATGGAGGCGCTGCTTCGAACAACTTCCTGATGCAGTTTCAAAGTGATATGCTGGGAGTACCGGTTGACCGACCTAAGGTAACTGAAACAACTGCCCTTGGTGCAGCTTACCTTGCAGGCCTTGCCGTTGGCTTTTACAAAAAGCCCAACATTGTAAAACAATGGAAGGTTGACCGCCAGTTTAAACCCGAAATGAAACCGGTTGATAGAGAAAAGCTTTACGCCGGTTGGAAAAAGGCCGTTACGTTGACGATGGGTTGGGCGAAGGCGAAGTAATTTGCCCAATTACAAGCTAAAGGCGAAGCGATAATTTAAAATTTGAGCAGCGGGAGGCGAACCCCCCGGTTGCAAATAATACCCTCCCAACTGCTCAGTATTAAAAGTTTAATCAGTGGTTAATTACTGCTTTACAATACGCTTAACAACACTATTTGTGCCATCGGTTAATCGCATCAGGTAAACACCCGATGAGTATTTTGTAAGGTCTACAGTGTAAGCAATTGTCGGTTGCATATATCCAAGGTCTTGCAACATGGCACCTTTCAAATCGTACAACTTAGCGGTAACATTGTTAATGCTGTTGTTGCCCATGTATATATAAACATAAGCCTCGGTTGGGTTTGGTACTACTTTAAAATCTATTTCCTGGCCCAGCCCGGTAACACCGGTTGTAACCGAATCAACATAAACGGTAGTGGATACGGTTATAGTATTATGGCCGCCGCTGTTTGGGCCACCACCGGTGTTGCCAGCCTGCACCACACCGTAATAAGAACCTGCACTGGTGTATGGGTAGGCGGGTGCAAGTGTGCTATCAAGCGTCATAAAGTAGGCATAAGTACCTTGAGGATACTCAGGCGTAACACACCACCTTCCGTTAATCGAATCCAAATCACCTAATCCGGGTACATATTCCCAATCCCAAAGCAAGCAGCCCATAGCGTATTGGGTGCTAACTGCAGGCCCTGCGCTCGATGCTGTATTGCCCCAAGGGTCTTTAGTTCTTGATTGGTCAGCGCGTAAGCGGTATGACGATCTCATTCTTTTTATACCACCGGTTCCATTGGTATCAGCATAACCATACGCGCCGTAAACCGGGTAACCATCAAACATGTAACCTATAATAGGCGAGTGGTGGGTACTATCGGTTTGGTCGTACAAACATTTTGGGCTTACGTGATGGTGGTACTCGCCCTGTTGCTGCGGGTGGCCAATGCAATTGTCGAAGCTTGGGAATTCAAAAAAGTAACCATTGCGCGACCATACAGTATTTACAAACTGTGCATCATTAGCATTAAAAATGCTAACGCCATTGGTTAGCACCCCGATATGCCCCAACCCTATAGCGGTAGGGTTGCCCGTGTTTTTTTGAGGGGTAAGGGTTATTTTGTAAACAAAGTTTTGGTTCTCCGCTACGTTAGGGTTGCTCCATGGCCCAATGCTGTAACCGGGTATGCAAAAGCAACTAACATACACATCGGTAGTTGAGTATTGAATTTTGATACAGTTAGATGGAATGTTGCCATAACCTCTATTGGCTGCTAAAGTGGTATCGGGGTTTTGAATCCACGATGTGATTGTTGGGCTAAGCTGCGCTTTACCAAAAAGGGCGCAAAACAGTAGTAATCCTAATAGTGCTTTTCTCATATCAAATGATTGGGTTTAATCGCTTTAAAGATGCGTAATTAAAGGTTAGACGCTGTAATCACTCTCAAACTTGCGCTCTACGGTAAAAAGCTTTGAGAGTTGGGGAAATCGGGAAAAGAAAATTAATTTTCAATTTATTTTGAAAGTTCGAAAACTGCTGCTTACCTTTACACTGTAATTGATGACACAATGAAATTAGAAGAAGCCAAAAGAAACTTTGTTGAAGCCTGGGGCACCTTAGGCACCAACTGGGGCATTAATCGCACCATGGCTCAAATACATGCTTTGTTAATGGTAAGCGAACAGCCTTTAAGCACCGATGAAATAATGGAGATTCTCGACATAAGCCGCGGCAACGCCAATATGAATACCCGCGCATTGATTGATTGGGGCTTAGCCGAGCGCAAAATAAAGTTGGGTGAAAGAATGGAGTTCTTCGTGGGCGAAAAGGACATTTGGAAGGTAGCCGTAAAAATAATACGCGAACGGCGTAAACGCGAAATTGATCCCCTGCGCGCAACCCTCCGCGATTTGAAAATGATTGACGATAAAGAAGACAAGAAAGAGGAGTATCAAAAGTTTATGAAGTTGCTGGATGACATTGATGGCTTTGCCGATTCAGCCGATAAGATTACCGACAAAATGGTGCTGGCAGACAAGAACTGGTTTTTTGGAACGATGATGAAATTGATGATAAAGTAGCGCGAGCTATTTTTTTGCCAATATAGTTTCAATATTTTCTGAAAGTTAAATAAGAGAGGTATGAAAACGAAAATCTTAAAATGGGATGTGATGTTCCAGGAATTTATGATTGCGGCCAATATATTGTTTGTGGTGCTGGCCTTTCTGATTACTAAAGGCTTTTTCTTTTACATCCTCATAATGCAGTTTATAGGTGGCGCCGCACAATTAACCGGTAGCGGTATACACCTGCGGCTACAACATAAAAGCCTCGGGTTTGCTTTTTGGAGAAGGCTACATTTTTATGGTTCATTGATTTATTTGGCTACTGTGTTCATACTTTTCAGCAAATACAACGATGGCATGGTTTGGTTTATCATGTTTTTCCTTATCCCTCAAGTTATCTTTTACGCATATTTTTTTCTCTGCTTTAAGGAATTGCGCTTTTTACAAAGCCGCGAGTTCCATATTCTTCGCTAGTGAAATTATTGCCGCATAGTTTAAAACATATAGTATGGAAACCCTCAAAACAAAAACACTGGTTTACGATGAAAATTGCCCCATGTGCACCTGGTATATCAGCAAAATGGTAAACACAGGAATGATTGAAAAAAACGGACGCGTGCCATTTGAGCAATTGGATATAGATAATCAATGCCGGCTTGATTTAAAACGTGCACGCCATGAAATACCGATGATAGACCAAACCACCGGTGTAGTGCTTTATGGTTTAGACGCCCTTACCGTAGTTTTCGCAAACAGTTATCCCGTTTTAAAACCTCTTATTAACCGCAATTGGTTCAAAGCAGTGTTGAAACCACTCTATTATTTTATCAGTTATAATCGCCGCATTATTGCCGGTGGTGCACCGGAACGGCCCGGCACTTTTAGCTTTGCACCCGATTTTAATTTGGGTTGGCGCCTGGCCTTAATTGCCGTAGGTTTCGGCTACACGGCCCTCTGTATTTATGTTTTTGCCCTGCTCATGGCGCTTAGCCCGGTATTGTTACTTAGTTGTGTAACACTTTATTTTTTATTGCTGCTTGGTTTTGATTTGAACGGCAATAAAACCCGCGAAAGCCAATGGGATTACCTGGCGCATCTCGCAGTACTTGGTTTTATTGAAGGAACTTTATTTGTAATAACTGCATTGTTGGCCAGGTTAACCGGCCTTACCGGTTTAATGTTTGCAGGCCAGGGTGCCGGTCGCTTGTTCGCCATTTGGCTTCACGCTAAAAGGGTAAAGAATAACCGTTATGCGAAAAGCTTAAATTACGCCTTTGCATTTGGGGCTATTGCTTTGGTGGTGTTAATCGCCGTTTTTAAAAATCAAAATTTGCATGTATGAAAAAGAAAATAGTGTTAGCAGGTGGCACCGGTTTTATCGGAAGAGGCATTATCCAATACTTCGGGCAAGCAGATTTTGATTTTGTAATACTAACCCGCAACCCCCAAAAGCGTGATGATGGCGTGAAGGAAGTGCTTTGGGATGCAAAAACCCTCGGCCCATGGACCAACGAACTTGAAGGCGCCGAAGCACTGATAAACCTGACCGGAAAAAGCGTAAACTGTCGCTATACCGAAGCCAACAAACACGAAATAATTGAGTCGAGAACACATAGCACCGGTATATTAGGTACTGCGTTACTGCAACTTAAACAAGCACCAAAGGTCTGGCTTAATTCATCATCAGCCACAGTTTATCGTTATTCCGAGGATAGAAATATGGACGAATTAACCGGTGAGTTGGGTAATGATTTTTCGCCCGGTGTTGTTAAGGCCTGGGAAAAATCTTTTAACGATGTTCCGCTACCGGCTACAAGTAAATTTGCTTTGCGCATATCTATTGTACTTGGCAAAGGTGATGGCGTAATGCCCCGCTTAATTAACCTGGTTCGTTTTGGTTTGGGTGGCAAGCAAGGTAATGGGGCGCAATTTTTTAGTTGGATACATGAAGATGACTTGTATCGCATAATGTTATGGTGTATCAACAATCCCGATAAACAAGGAGTTTATAATTGCTGTGTTCCTAATCCTGTCACTAACTCATATTTAATGCGCAGTATGCGCCGGGTTATGGGCATGCCTTTTGGCCTGCCGGCTTCGGAATCGATGCTGTTTGTTGGAGCTATGATAATTGGTACCGAAACAGAATTGATTTTAAAAAGCCGAAGAGTAGTTCCCACCAATTTGCTTCGCCAGGGATTTGTTTTCACTTACCCCGAAATTAATTCTGCCCTTAAAAACCTGTTTTCTGCCTGAGTTTTTGGTAGTGGCATTTAACATGGTTAACTTTAAGGAGTATTATGGTAAATCCGTTCCTGCTTTCGGCGCTTTGTATTTTTTGCTTTATGTGTTGCATGTTTGTTATTGCGCAGGTAAAAAGGGATAACAGCATTGTTGATATAGGCTGGGGTATCGGCTTCATTATTGTGGCACTGGTTACTTTTTTTTATTTTGGTTACGACAGGCGTTCGCAAAAGCTGGTAACTTTTATAACCTGTATTTGGGGTACGCGTCTTGCTGCTTATATTTTAATTAGAAATTGGGGTAAGCCCGAAGATTTCAGGTACGCCCAATGGCGAAAAGATTGGGGTAAAAATGTAATCGTCCGCTCTTTCTTCCAGGTGTTTATGCTGCAGGGGGTAATTATGTTTATCAATACTCTGCCCATCGTAATTGTTAACTCTTCACCCCATTTGCTTTATCCTCATTTACGCTGGTTATATCCTGTGGGCGCCGCATTAGGCCTGGTTGGTTTTTTATTTGAAGCCATTGGCGATTGGCAGATGTTTATGTTTAAAACCGATAGGCATAAACATGGTATTATGAATACCGGCTTATGGAGATATACCCGTCACCCCAACTATTTTGGCGAGGCGGTGCAGTGGTGGGCTATGTTTGCTTTGGCTATTCCTTCGGGCTTGTGGTATGAATCAATCCTTGCACCGGTTGTAATAACTTTTCTGCTTCTCCGCGTATCGGGGGTAACTTTACTGGAAAAGAAATATGACGGGAATGATGCGTACACCATCTACAAGCGAAATACCAGTTCATTTATACCTTGGTTTCCGAAGTAGTGAGCGATGCTTGTCCTAACGTTCTTACCTACAGCTGACACTGCCTGCAAGGTCGTAACTGAAGTTACAACTTCAAAAATTAAAGTGCCTATTTAGGTTGCACTTTTTGTTGGTACTCAACCTGCTTTTTATTCATCGCTTCGCACATTCTGCCGTTTAGCAATACGAAACCGATTAAAATAACGCAGAAAACTACCAGCATCAAATTCATACTTGTGTCAGTTTTCATCTGGGGGAGGTTTTAAATAAATAACAATCTCTTTTTTCTTTAACGCAGCGGATAAAACAATGTTGTCTTTTTTGGTTGTTTTAACCCCTCCATTATCACTAAATTATTAACGATAATGGTGCCAACTATTAATGTAATATCAACAGCATGTTTCCTTAACATTGCAACTGACAATAAAGCATTGTTTTTCAATAGCTTAGGGCAAAAAAGTTACCCACATCAATTTTTTGTAATAAAATTGAAATTCAGGCTATTGTAGAGTATTATTTACAACTGGCTTTTAAATACTATACAATTTTAACATAGCCCGTATAGGGCTGTAGTGCGGTCGGTATATTAATTCCATCATTGGTTTGATGATTTTCAAGTAATGAAGCAACAATACGTGGTAGGGCCAAAGCGCTTCCGTTTAAAGTATGCACGAGGCGTGTTTTCTTCTGTTCATCACGGAACCTTACTTTCATTCGGTTGCTCTGAAAGGTCTCAAAATTAGATACTGAACTTACTTCCAGCCAGCGTTTTTGTGCGGCACTGTACACCTCAAAATCATAGGTAAGCGCAGAACCAAAACTCATATCTCCACCACATAATCTAAGTATTCGATAGGGCAATTCAAGTTTTTGAAGTAACCCTTCAACATGTTTAACCATTTCATCTAAAACATCATAGCTCTTTTCGGGATGTGCTATTTGAACTATTTCCACCTTTTCAAACTGGTGTACCCGGTTTAAACCCCTAACATCTTTACCATAACTACCGGCTTCCCTTCTAAAGCATGGCGAGTGTGCAACAAATTTTTTGGGCAAGGCATCTACTATTTCATCGCGCACTATATTGGTAACCGGTACCTCGGCAGTGGGTATCATATAAAACTGGTCGAGGCCGATGTAGTACATTTGCCCTTCTTTATCAGGCAATTGCCCGGTACCAAAAGCAGATTCAGCATTAACCATGTGGGGTGGAATTACTTCCAGGTAACCCGCGCCAATGGCGTGGTCTAAAAAGAATGCAACCAAAGCACGTTGTAACTTGGCTCCCTTACCCTTATACACCGGGAAACCGGCACCGGTTATTTTAACTCCCAACTCAAGGTCGAACAGGTCGTATTTTTTTGCCAAATCCCAATGCGGCACAGCGGTTTCAGGTAAGGTAGGTATTTCACCAACCTGTTTTACTACCACGTTATCTTCGGGTGTTTTACCGGCCGGCACCAATTTGCTTGGCGTATTTGGTATACGAACCAAAATATCTTTCAGTTCTTCTTCACATTTTGCCAATTCGGCCTCCAGTTCTTTACTTTTTTCTTTTAACGAAGCACTGTCATTTTTACGGCTTTCGGCTTCTGCCTTTTTGCCCTGCTTAAACAACTCACCAATCTCTTTGGCAATAATGTTTTGCTTATTCAGATTATCATCTAAAGTTAGTTGTATTGAGCGGCGCTTACCATCTACTGTTATAGCGTCATCCACAAGGTGTAAATCCTTAAAGTTTTTTACCGCCAGCCGGCTTTTTACTTCTTCCGCATTATTTCTAATAGTCGCAATTTCAAGCATCTTATCTTAATTTAAGACTGCGAAGATAAAATTTGGCTTTAACAGATTAACCGAAAAAAATTTGGTGATTCAGAAACTTTACCTAACATTGCAACGTTATCTGTTGTAATTCCCACAGTAGTTAGTTATATCCAACTGGCGCATACTGTTCAAAAAATCCCGAATCGCAAATAAGTTTTCCCGAAGAACACCCAACGTGTTTTTTAGCTATACATGAATTTTTTTCGAAAACATACTATCTAATTTAAACTTACGCAAATCATTTAAAGCATGTACGATATTCTCCAACTGAACGACATGATCGTTCCCGAATTAAGGGAAATTGCTGAAAAGCTAAAAGTCAAGGCTTCCGAAAAAATGGAAAAGCAGGATTTAATCCTAAAAATTCTCGATGCCCAGGCCCTCAACCCAGCGGTGCAAGAAGAAGCCCACAAAGCAAAAGACAAGGCTAAAAAACCAAGAACACGCAAACCCATCGACCCTGAATTGAAGACTAAAAAAGATGGGGACGAAGAGGAAACAACTCCTCCGGCGGAAGGTGAAGAGGAAGTGCAAAAATCGGCCGTTGAGTTGAGGCAAGGCAAACCAGAGGACAGGACAGAAGAACGTCGCCAAGGGCCGCAGCACGAAGAACGTAGGCAACCACAAAATGAAGAGCGCCGTCAACCGCAAAATGAAGAACGCCGCCAACATAATAATCCCCGTCATCAACAAACCGATCATAACAGGGCCGACCAAATAACTCAGCCGGTGGCTGATGGCGAAGGAAACGGGAACGGAAATGGTGGTAATGAAGAGACCCCAAGAGATGAAAATCAGGCTAGAGAAGACCAGTACCGCAGAGGCAATATTTTTAGTGTAGAATCTGACGCCATTATTGAAGGCGAAGGTGTACTTGAAATGATGCCCGATGGCTATGGTTTCTTGCGCTCGTCTGATTACAGTTATCTATCATCACCCGATGATATTTACGTTTCGCCATCGCAAATAAAACTTTTTGGTTTAAAAACAGGCGATACTGTAAAAGGGTACATCCGCCCTCCAAAGTCGGGCGAAAAATATTTTGCCTTACTGAAGGTTGATACTCTAAATGGCCGTTCGCCAGAAGAGGTGCGTGACCGCGTATCTTTTGATTATTTGACTCCGCTTTTCCCACACGAGAAGTTGAATCTTTTTACACACCCAAGCAATTTAACTACCCGTATTATAGATTTGTTTACCCCCATCGGTAAAGGCCAAAGAGGTATGATTGTATCTCAGCCTAAAACCGGGAAAACAACTATTCTTAAGGAAATAGCGAATGCGATTGCCAAGAATCACCCGGAGGTTTACCTAATCGTTTTACTGATTGATGAGCGCCCTGAGGAAGTAACAGATATGGAAAGAAGCGTGAATGGGGAAGTAATTGCCTCAACCTTCGATGAGCCGGCCGAAAAACACGTAAAGGTTACCAATATAGTTTTACAGAAAGCCAAGAGATTGGTTGAATGTGGACACGATGTTGTGATACTATTAGATTCTATTACTCGTTTAGCACGTGCATACAACACCGTAGCACCGTCTTCAGGTAAGGTATTATCAGGTGGTGTTGAGGCTAACGCTATGCAAAAACCTAAACAGTTCTTTGGTGCTGCACGTAAAATTGAAAACGGTGGTTCATTAACTATTCTTGCCACTGCATTGATTGACACGGGTTCTAAAATGGACGAAGTTATCTTTGAAGAATTCAAAGGTACCGGTAACATGGAGTTACAATTGGACCGTAAATTGTCTAACCGCCGTATTTATCCGGCTATCGATATCGTATCATCATCGACCCGTCGCGATGACCTGTTATTGGATAAGGATGTTTTACAGCGTATGTGGATTTTAAGAAACCACACCGCTGATATGACTTCGGAAGAAGCCATGAACTTCCTGATTGGCCAAATGAAAGGCACTAAGACCAACGAAGAGTTTTTAGTGGCTATGAATAGCTAACATAGGGCAAGAACCAGTTAATACATCATCACGCGAATTATTATCTTGCTGTCCCCCGCTTGTATCATCAGCGCGACCGTAAATCATGAAGCGTCCAAAAGTCAGTGTTAGCTTAATTACTTACAATCACGAAAAGTATATTTCTGCTTGTCTCGACTCAGTAGTTAATCAAATTGTTGGTTTTGACTTAGAAATAGTAGTATCAGACGACTGCTCCACCGATGGCACCGCCGAAATAGTTTCGGATTATGCAGTTAGATACCCCGGGCTTATAAGGCCAATTTTAAGAAAACAGAATCTGGGACTGGTAAAAAATGCTGTTAGCACCATTGAGTCGTGTACGGGCGAATACATTGCGCTTATGGAGGGCGATGATTTTTGGATTGATAGCAATAAACTACAGGTACAGGCTGATTATTTAGATAATAATGCCGATTGCGCATTTTGCTTTACAAATAATTATACCTTTTTAGAGGAAGATCCGGGCACAATGAAGCTCTTTTTTACCGACCAGAATAAGCCCCCTCAAAAATTTGACCTCGATTTTTTTATTGAGCACAACACCATTATTCCAAACAACACCAAGATGTTTCGCCGTGAAGTTCAACAGGCCACTTTTCCCGATTGGTATTATAGTTGCCTTAACTGGGATTGGGTACTACACATTATGCAATCCTTGCACGGCAAAATGGGTTATATTGACATCGTAACGCTGGCATATCGCCGTCATCCTGGAGCCGTTTTTATGTCTAAAGACAGGATAAGGGTTTTATTAAATGGCATTAATACGGCCATGGCAATAAATAAACACCTTGATTTTAAATACAACAACCGGTTTGGAAATTTATGGTGGGAGTATCGTGAACTGGCATTTGTATATTTGGAAAATGGAGAGGTGAGAAATTTTGTAAAATATTATTTGAAGCATATCGCCTCAATAAAAAAATTCGAACAATTCAAATTGAAAGACGACTTTTGGCTGTTAAGGAAAAATCTTTTTGGGGGAAGGAATAAGTAATAAAGCCGAAGATTGCAAATGTGAACACAGAATGATAACAATTTTGACGCGGAAAAGTCGAAGCAAACAAGAGCTCTGTTATGAAGTGTAGCGTAATTATTCCTTGTTATAACCAGGCAGCCTATTTAACTGTTGCTGTGGAAAGTGTAATTAATCAAACTTATAAAAACTATGAGATTATTATAGTTATTGATGGTTCACCCGATAATGCGTTTGAAGTGGCATCGGCACTGGCACAGAAGAGTGACTTAATTAAAGTTTATAAAAAGGAAAACGGTGGCCTGGCATCTGCAAGAAACTATGGTGTTGAACGGTCAACCGGCGAGGTAATTTTGCCCCTTGATGCGGATGATAAGATTGCCCCAACCTACCTTGAAAAGGGAATGCGATATTTTGAAGGAAACAAAAATGATTTCATTGTTTATTGCAATGCCGAGTACTTTGGCTTTCAAACCGGGCCCTGGAAATTGGACCCCTTTAATGTAAGTGAGCTGTGTTTGTATAATATGATATTTTGCTCGGCATTTTATCGCAAATCTACCTGGTTAAAGGTGGGTGGCTATGATTCTAACGTTAAATCCGCATGGTCTGACTGGGAATTTTGGTTGTCGCTGGTTCAGCATGGCTGCGAAGTTGTGAAAATAGAGGAGGTTCTGTTTTATTATCACATAAAGCCCAACTCAATGCTTACAAGCATGACAAAAGATGAGGAATATAAGGGTTTCGATTATATATGGCAGAAGCATAAATTCTTTATTGCCAACCATATTCACAACCCTCTGATTATCAATTATGAAAGTTATGTTTTACGCGAAGAGTTGAACGACTTGCGTAGGTCAAAAGCACTGCGAATTGTGGCAGGAATAAAAAAGCTTGCTAGTGCGCTGGGCTTTAAGAAATAGGTAAAACTAATTCAACCCATCGGTTGCGATAACGTTTATACTTCTTTTGTGGTAAATTAAGCATTGCAAGACAGGTAATTTTTGAAATTATCTAAAAATCGGCATGAAAAGGGCGAAATGCAAAAGATAATCCAGCTAATTAGGGTGTTTAGAAGTTGCTTTTCTCAAAGTAATAATTAATTTTGCCGTCCCTTAAACGAAATATAAATTAGTACGAAATGAAACGGACATTCCAGCCAAGCCGCAAGAAAAGAATTAACAAACACGGCTTTAGAGAAAGAATGAGCACAAAAAATGGAAGAAAAGTTCTTACAAGAAGAAGAGCACGGGGCAGAAAAAAGCTCACGGTTTCTGACGAAAAGAGACTTAAATAGATCTCTTGCCGGTAAGGCTTTTGCCGATTTTGACCTTGCCAAAAGTGCAGGTAACAAATTTGGCGCACTAGAAAAGCTCAAGAGCAAAAAGATTATCGATAAACTTTTTAACGAGGGTAAATCTGTTTCACAAAACGGGTTTACCCTCGTTTATTTGATTGGGGAGCTCAACTCATTTTATCCTGTCCAGGCAGGGTTTACAGTTCCCAAAAAATACTTTAAACACGCAGTTGACCGCAATCGTATTAAGCGGTTAATGCGTGAAGCTTATCGACTTAACAAATTGGTGGTTTACCAAAAATTGACTTCAAGCAAACAACAAATGGCCGCTATGTTCGTCTTTAAAGGAAAAGTAATTCCCGATTATAAAGCAGTGACAGAATCTGTGGTGGCTTGTCTTAATAAATTGAAAGTATGATTTCGAAGGTTGTGAGCTTTTTGCTGCTTCTTTTTATCAAGGCGTATAAAACCTTGCTCTCACCAATATTGCCTCCTAGTTGTCGCTATTTGCCAACGTGCTCTGATTATGGCATACAGGCCATTCAAAAGTACGGCCCTTTTAAAGGCGGGTGGTTAGCTCTAAAGCGTGTTTTGCGTTGTCACCCCTGGGGTGGCCATGGCTATGACCCTGTACCGTAACCCGCATTACAAAACCTGATCTTTTAGCCCCGGGAACACCTTCCCGACTTTGTTCAACAAATATTCACCGTACGTACCACCAAATTGATGCGGGTTGGCGTTGTCCCACCGTGGCGCTTCGTCGCCGGTACTTGTTTGCGGGATATTTTCAATGCGCTCTATCACCGTATCAAAACCAGGATCGAAAAATAAAGGGAATGATAAACGGCTTTTACCCGAAACATTCAAAACCCTATGTGGAGTTGATCTATATACTCCGCCCGTCATTTTATCAAGCATATCGCCAATGTTGCAGATAAAGGTATTTTCAATAGGTGGTGCGGCTATCCATTCACCACGGCTTTTAACCTGCAAACCACCCACCGAATCCTGCAACAGAATGGTAAGCAATCCATAATCGGTATGTTCACCAACACCCCAACTATTAGTGTTAATGGGCTGGGGCGGATAATGAAAAATACGAAACAGAATCAGCGGATCGCGGTTATATTTTTGGTAAAAATAATCTGCCGGCAAATTCAGGCTTAACGAAACTCCTTGCATAACAGTATGTCCTACTTCGGTAACCACATCTATATATTCTAAAACTGTTTCTTTAAAACCAATGGGACTTTGGGGAAATAAATTAGAGCCGTGAAGCGGTAGTTGGGCTTTTACGCGGGCATCATTGGCGCTCAACTCCGTACCAAAATAAATGCCCTCTTTCTTATCGGGTTTACCACTTGTTAGCTCGTCATTTACGGCAAAGTAACCACGCCATGCCCTGCCACCTTTTGTCATGGCTATTTGTAGTTTATCTTCTTCGGGTAGGGCAAAAAATTCATGACTAAGTTTTGCAATACGCTTTTGTAACTCTAAACTAACGCCGTGTCCGGCCACATAAAAAAAGCCGTTTTCACGACAGGCGCTTGAAATTTCTTGCGCAACTTCGGCACGCCCCAAGTCGTTTTTTATCTTTCCAAAATCAATTATAGGGATTTGAGAATTGCTCATCGTAGTATGAATTAAGGATGCATATCTGCGCGTTGATTTTAACTTCGTTTTAACTCCAGCGGTTATTGCGCCCGCAAATATTGTCAAAATGCCAATCATAGAGAGGCCGATTTCCTAAAATCATCTAAATACAACCGGCGTGTCGGCAACAATTTCAATATCTCGGCGTTAAAAATTATGTTTACAAACATAAAGGGTTGCTAAAGGGTAAAGGACATTATAGTTGTCAGAACCAACTTTCCCCGCAATGTGTTTTAATTCGGTTCATGAACAATACGCGATGAAGAGATTTAAAAAGTTTTTGTTTATAGGTTGTTTGCTGGCAATGGCATTTGTGCCTTTGGCTTTTACAAATAGTTCGTATTTCGAGATTACAAAGAACCTCGACATTTTCACTACGCTCTATAAAGAGCTGAATACCTATTATGTTGATACCCTAAATCCCCAAAAATTGATGCACGCCGGCATCAACCAAATGCTGGATGGCCTTGATCCTTACACAGATTTCATACCTGAAGAAGAAATGGACGACTACCGTACCCAAACAACAGGGCAATATGGTGGCATTGGCGCGGTGATTGGTACCCGGGGCGATTGGGTAATAGTGAGTGAGCCTTATGAAGGCTTTCCGGCTGATAAGGCCGGATTGAGAGCAGGCGATCAGATTTTATCGATTGACGGTAAAGACGCTAAAAACTATAAAACCGACCAGGTAAGTGCCATGCTTAAGGGCAAACCCGGAACCGAGGTACAGGTAAAACTTAGAAGAAAAAATAAAGAAGGAAAGGAAGAAGACTTTACGGTTAAAATGGTGCGCGAAGAAATTAAGATTAAAAACGTGCCCTATTTTGGCTTGTTGAACGACCATATTGGATATATACGTTTGGGTGGATTTACTGAACGCGCTGGAGCCGAAGTAAAGAATGCACTGGAGTCGCTGGAAACCAACCATCATATTACCGGTCTTGTGTTTGATTTAAGAGGCAATCCCGGTGGGCTACTAAACGAGGCAATTAATGTAGCCAATGTTTTTGTTGACAAGAACCTGCAAATTGTAGCAACCAAAGGCAAAATTCAGGAGTGGAATAAGGCCTTCTTCTCGTTAAATGAACCGGTTGATTTACGGTTGCCAATGGTAGTGTTAGCGGATGGCGGCTCAGCATCAGCAGCCGAAATTGTTTCGGGCTCACTACAGGATTTAGACCGCGCGGTTATTGTGGGGCAAAGAACTTTTGGCAAAGGGCTTGTTCAATCAACCCGCTCATTGCCTTTTAATGCCAAGCTTAAAATAACAACGGCAAAATATTATATCCCATCAGGCCGGTGTATACAAGCGCTTAATTATGCGGAGCGCAATGCCGATGGCAGCGCAGTACGCACTCCCGATTCTTTAAAAGTGGCTTTCAAAACCAAAAATGGCCGTAAGGTTATGGACGGTGGCGGTATTGACCCTGATATTACAATTGAACCGGAGAAATATGCCCGCATAACCATTAGCCTGATTACCAAAAGCCTGATTTCGGATTACGCTACTGAGTATCGTATGAACCACGATAAAATAAGTGATGCTGCTACTTTTACCTTAACCGATGCTGAGTATAATGACTTTGTAACCTGGGTTTCGAAAAAGGATTACGACTATACTACTAAAAGCGAAAAGCTATTGGATGAGTTTAAAGCGGCAGCCGAGAAGGAGAAATATTACGATGTTGTGAAGGATGATTATGATGGTATGAAAAAAACCATGATGCATGATAAAGCCAACGACTTACAAAAAGAAAAAGTACAGATTAAGAGCATTTTGGAAGAGGAAATTGCCGCCCGTTATTATTTGAATGGCGGTAGAATTCAAGCCTCATTCAAAAACGACCTTGAAATCAAAAAGGCTATTGACGTGCTAAGCGATACCAGGAAGATGAACGAGATATTAGCTAAGAAATAATTAGTGAATTAAAAGTTTGAACAAATCTCTGCCGGCGGCAGAATCAACTGAAAGAAATGAGTCCATCTAAAAATAAATCATCGTTGGTTTTATCCTTTTTAAAAAGAGGGCGCACATGGATATTGCTTGTGGTAATTGCTGTAGGCTCTATGTCGTTTGCCGATTACTATTTCGAAATTTCGAAGAACATCGATATTTTCTCGTCACTTTTTAAAGAGGTAAATACATTTTATGTAGATGATGTTGAGCCTTCAAAACTAATGCGCACCTGCATTGACGGGATGCTGAAGACACTGGACCCCTTTACCAATTACTTTTCCGAATCGCAGATTGAGAATGCCAGGATACAACAGGGAGGCAAGTTTGGTGGCCTCGGTATTGAAATTGAAATTATGAACGGATACCCGGTTATTACTTCAGTAACCCAAAACCAGCCGGCCGATAAAAGTGGTTTAAAGGTGGGTGATGTTATTAAAGGTATTGACGGTAACCCCACTGAAAAGCGGACCAAGGAAGAAGTAAATAAAATATTGATTGGCGAACCCAAAACAAAGGTTACACTGCAGATAGAAAGGAAGACATCGTTGTTTGATACCAAACAGCAAAGTTTTTTGATTGCGCGTGAAGAAATACAGGAAACAAATGTTCCGTTTTACGGTATGGTTTCGCCGGAGGTGGGTTGTATTAAGCTAAAGATATTTAATGAGCATGCAGGCCGTGATGTAAAACAGGCTTTTGATAGTTTAAAACGTGCCACTCCTAATATGAAAGGGATTATTCTCGACCTACGTGGCAACCCCGGTGGCTTGTTGAATGAGGCAGTTAATATTGTAAATATATTCGTCAGCAAAAATCAACTGGTAGTAAACACGCGTGGTAAGGTAGATGAGTGGAACAATACTTTTAAAACGGTTGACGAACCAAGCGATACAGCCATCCCTATCGTTATTATAGCAAATTCGGGTTCGGCATCAGCTTCCGAAATTGTATCAGGCACCATTCAGGATTATGACCGCGGCGTTATTATTGGGCAAAGAACTTACGGCAAAGGCCTGGTGCAGATTACGCGTAACCTTAGCTACAACACCATGCTTAAGGTTACTACAGCCAAATATTATATACCTACCGGCCGCTGCATACAAGCCATTAATTACGCCGAAAGAAATGCAGACGGAAGTGTTAAGCATATTCCCGATTCATTGAAGGTCGCCTTCAAAACTATTAATAAGGGTAGGACAGTTTATGATGGCGGGGGTATTGACCCCGACCTGCAACTGACCTTGCCCGAGGCAAGTAAACTGGTTGACAAACTGATTTCACAAAACTACATTTTCGAATTTGCTACCACCTACAGCATATTACATACAAGCATTGACGATCCGGCAAAATTCAGGTTGAGCGATAAGGACTTTGATGATTTTGTAGCCTACGTAAAATCGAAAGACCTTTCGTACAAAACAGAAAGCGAAGAAAAATTGGATGCACTTAAAGATGCTTCGACCGAAGAGAAATATTTTGATGCTTTAAAGGAGCAGTACGAAACCATTAAAAAGAAACTGGCCCATGATAAAGGGCAGGATATCATCAAAAACAAAAGTGAGATTGTTACCCTGCTTGAAAATGAAATTGCCGGCCGTTACTATTATGCTTATGGCCGTGTAAAAAAGGGCAATCAAAACGATATAGAGGTAGCCAAAGCGATTGAACTGATTAACAACCCCACTAAGTATAACGAGTTGTTGACCGCTAAAAAATAAGCCTTCCCTTAATCCATACAATTACAACTGCGTATTTAGCGGTAAAGAACCTATTTGTATTAATTTTCAGCCATGATTACCAGCGATACTATTGTTGCGCTTGCTACGGCACCCGGTGTGGGGGCTATTGGCGTTATCCGCTTATCGGGCCCACAGGCAATTGAAATAGTTGAAAAGGTTTTTAAAGGGAAAAACCTTACGCAACAAAAATCGCATACCATTCATTACGGCCATATTATTGATGATGAAAAGATATTGGATGAGGTAATGGTAAGCCTGTTCCGTGCGCCCAAAAGTTTTACTACCGAAGATGTGGTTGAAATATCTTGCCATGGCTCTCCGTTTGTGGCCGAGCAAATTATCAGGTTGTTGATTCAAAAAGGTGCCAGGTCAGCTAAGCCCGGTGAGTTTACTTTGCGCGCTTTTATGCATGGCCGTATCGACCTTTCGCAGGCCGAAGCTGTGGCTGATTTAATAGCTTCTTCATCCTCAGCATCTCAACAATTGGCCCTGCAACAAATGCGCGGTGGTTTCTCTAACCAAATAAAAGACCTACGCACCCAGCTACTCAACTTTGCTTCGCTGATTGAATTGGAGCTTGATTTTTCGGAAGAGGATGTGGAGTTTGCAAACCGCGAACAGTTAATTGCACTAATAGACAGGATACAGCACCTACTTAAACCTTTAGCTGAATCTTTTAAGCTGGGTAATGTTATTAAGAATGGCGTTAACACTGTAATTGCCGGCAAACCCAATGCGGGTAAATCAACCTTGCTGAATGCACTACTGAACGAAGAGCGTGCTATTGTTTCTGAAATTCCTGGCACCACGCGTGATACGATTGAAGAGGTGATGAACATTAACGGTATCCAGTTTCGGTTTATTGATACTGCGGGTATAAGGGTTACAACAGATGCAATAGAACAGCAAGGAGTTGAACGTACGATGGAAAAGCTACGGCAAAGTGCAGTTTACATTTATTTGTTTGATGTAAACAAAACTACGCCGCAAGAACTGCTACAAGAGCTTAAAGAATTGGAGCTACTAGGCTTTAGCGGCCTTATTGTGGGCAACAAAATAGATAAGGCCAACTGGAAAACCACGGCGCCGTTTTACAGCGCCATTGAATTTTCAAAAGGCAAGCATCATTTTCCCGAAATCATGTTTGTTTCAGCCAACACACATTACAACCTGCCATTGTTTAAAGAGAAGCTTTATCAACTGGTAACCAGTTCGGCGAAAGTAGGTTCGCAGGATACGATTATAACTAACCTGAGGCATTATGAAGCTTTAGTTAAAGCCAGCGAGGCTTTAAGCCTCGTTAAAACCGGCATCGAAAATCAAAATACCGGCGAGCTGGTAGCATTTGATATTAAACGGGCGCTTGAATACCTGGGTGAGATATCGGGCGAGGTTACTAATGATGAAATATTGGGAAACATATTTTCGAAGTTTTGTATCGGCAAATAATTTCTTACATTTTCCGTAATTTTACGTCATTTTCCATCATTTAACACAAAAAACATTCATTTTTTGTTGTTTTTGGTCAATTTTTATTTTTAGATTTGTTACGATTTGTTGCTCGCGGCTGATGCAATGTTGCTCAAATGTGGTCAAATAAATTTTAACAATAATAATGCACCATTCTGCACCAATATGCACCAACTAACCACATCAAGCTACAATGAGCAGTAATCTAAGCCTTCCCAAAACCTGTCAGCATTGTGGCAAAGCCTTTATTGCACAGAAATTTTCAACTAAATATTGTGGGCATCCTTGCGCGGCTCGCGCTTATAAACTCCGAATGAGGCAGGATAAAATTAAGGATGCCGTAAAAATGCAACATTATGTTTTGCAGGACAGCACATCCAACATAGGTGCTTCTTCAACGAGCGTGTATAACAAGGAGTTTTTGAGTTTAAAAGAGGTCGCCCTACTGTTGGGGGCAAGCCGTTGGACAATTCAGCGCTTAATAAAAGCTAAAAAACTGACTGTTGGAAAAGTCGGGAGAAGGACAATAATTAAACGTTCAGAGATTGATAACCTATTTAAATAAATATTATATGACAATCACATTAAGACAAAGAATTAGACCAAAAAGAATTAGTCTCTACCTTGAATACTACGAAAACGGCAAGCGCACTTACGAAAACTTGCCTATTCATTTGATTGCAGGCGACAACTTAACAGCCGAGCAAAAGGAAAGAAATAAGCAGGAACTTGAAACGGCAGAATCTATTGCGACAATCAGAAAAGGAGACATGCTTAAAGGCAGGTTCGGCATAAAGGATACCAAAAAGCTGAAAGGAAGTTTTATAAAGTATGCTGAAATGCTTGCTGAGAAAAGAAGAAGAAATAAGAATAACTACCAAAATTGGTTGAGCGCCCTGCGGCATCTCAAAGCATTTTGTAAGGAAATTACTTTCGCCGATATAAACAAAAAATGGCTTGAAGACTTTCGCGCTTACTTGCAAGAGGAAGCAGTAAAGCCAAATGGCGAACCGTTAGCGCCAAATTCTCAATCGTCATATTTTAATAAGGTTCGGGCGGCTATTAAAGAAGCCTTTATGGATGAAATTCTGCTACACAACCCCGCCGAGAAGGTTGAACCTATTAAGGGAGAACAATCGGAGATGTGCTATCTTACCGAAGAGGAGGCACAAAAGATGGCGGATGCAGAATGCGTCTCGCCTGTTTTAAAACGAGCATTTATGTTTGCTTGTGTAACAGGGTTAAGATATTGCGATATTGAAAAGTTAACTTGGTCGGAATTGCATATACATGAAGAAGGCTGCAACATTCACTTCCGCCAAAAGAAAGTTCAAGAGCAGTTTCTGATTCATCCATTTAAAATTGACTTCATACACCTCTTAGGTGAAAGGGGCAACCCTGACGACCGCGTCTTTCAAGGACTTTATTATGGACTTACAAGGAGTCCGAAATTTGATAATTGGGTCAAAAAATCGGGGATTAATAAATCGCCCACGTTCCATTCGTCAAGGCACACCTATACCTGTATCCTTCTTAACAAGGGAGTGGGTATTTATGTGGTATCTAAAATGTTGGGACATAAAAATGTTGCCACAACGGAGCGAACTTATGCTCATATAATACCTAAGACGAAGCAAGACGCTGCCAATCAGATTGACCTTAAATTTGGGACACGGTGATTAAGGATATGCGATTTTGGCAACGCCATTACGCACAACAATTTAAATATATAGTCGAAATTTACTTCAAAGATGAGGACGAGCTCTTCCTTCGGTTTATCAAAGGGCTTGCTGATGTCCATGCCCAATACGCTTTTGCTAAGAGCCAAGTAATATCGGATGAAGGCGAAGTCAAGATTGACAATAATTTTCTGTATGAAGTATCTGCAATTGTAGGGGAATATATTTTGGAGTTTCTCCAACAAAATCCATCTTTTGATACTCCACTGAACGGGAGAAAACTTGCAAAATTTCAGAGAGCAATAATCCATGAATATTATGCGGATGAGAAGATGCCCGCAACAAAAAGGTTGCAAATACTTGAAAGTTCCCAAACGGCACTGTCTGATTATTGGTCAATAGAAATGGGTAGCATCCCATTTGGTATTGCGGAGCAATTTGATTTTATGCAGGCTAAGATAGATTCGCTCGGACGGAATGCGGAACAGATTGCTTCCGAACCTGATTTAATGTTTTGGGAATTCGGTTTTCAAAATCTTAGGCTGCTTGAGCAGAAATTGAAAGGTCTTCCCGCCCCTTTATTGGAAATAAATTCCAATTTGATTCCATTGTTCTCCAATCATATTGTGAATGATGCTCAAAAGGCAAATTGGAAAGGAGACCAAGTAGCCTTGATATATATGTTATATAAAATTGCAGGAACAAAAATGAAAATCAACAATCAAAGCATCTATGAATTTGTTAGTGGACGCTTTACAGTCAAAGGCAAAACCGTTACCGCTAAAAATTTATCCTCCTCCTTAAACATGTTAATTAATGATTTCCTTTTGAAGAAAAATCGAGCCGATATACTGCCTCCGTCAATTATAACGATTGACCAAATTTTAGCATATCTCGATATTAAATAACAGGCGCGTCTCTTTCCAATATAATTCCAATATAATTCCAACTGCAACACCCCCTTCCGATTGGGCGTGATTTATTTTCGTGGCAGGTTTTAGCACATTCAGTAATTGCTTCAACCATATTACAAATACGCTTAAATATATCACCGCCATGAAGAAGGAAAAGGCTTTTAACCACGAAGACAAAGAGGAAAGCTTGATTGCAGTGTTGAACCGAGTTGAACAAAAAATAGACCTGCAAAATATCCTCTTAAAAAATGTCTATGACATAAAGCGAGCCGCCTCTTATTGCAATATAGCTGTAACCACATTGCATAAATTAAAGGACAATAAAAAAATTAAATATTCGCAACCAAACGGCAAAGGCACTATGTGTTTTTTCAAGAGAGAGGATTTAGATAGTTACATGTTATCTAACCCAATTGAAACTTCCGAGGACATTACGAACAAAATAGCTGAAAGTGAGAGACGCGCGGCGGATTATGTGAACCTGAACCCCGCTAAATATATGCGCGGGAAGAAATAGGAGAGGTATTCGTAGAAGAAACAAAATGTGAAGTTGGGAAATTCGAAGCTTTTTCCTTGAATCTCAGTGTGCCCGCTCGAACCCCGAAATTCAAAAATAAATTATCATGGAAATTCCTGTTCAATTAGAAACACAATACGAGAACGGTGTCAGATACTTTCATTACGAACGGATTTCAATTGCTATATACGATGGTGGTTTGGTCGTTGTGATAATTGATGACTTTAAGCATCCTGATGGAAGGCGATTCGAAAAACTTATTGTGCTCTTCCAAGAAAGCCCGCCGCAAAAGGGACGACCCAAAAAGAAACTGATAACAAAATGCCCTGTAAACGAAGGTCGCGACTATTTAATCTGCACTGTTCCGAACATTACTGCAAAGGAAATATCATCAGGTAACACTTGTGTCCCTGCCATTGAAGTGCTTGCAGCTTACGAAGAGTTTATCAACCATGCCTCTCGGTTCGATTGGGATTTCTTTATAGTTTTTACGTCGCATAAGTATCTCTCAGTTAGCAGATGCATATGGATTATGGAAAGGATGCGGAAGTCGCTGAGGGCAGCAGGCTCGCAAAATATGTATTGGGTAGCCGAACGATTCAACGGTAAAGAAGGTAGACATATTCACCTGTTGCTTGACATGAAAGGTCAAGGCGCAGATAAGTATGTCTTCGATTTGTGGCAAGGCTTGTCGGGCGCGAAAAAGGATAAAACGTCTGCTGTGGTTTATATACAGCCATACAAAAAAGAATTAAATGCAGGACACTACTTGACGAAGGAAATATTTACTATGAGCGATTATTATGATTTTGATTTTGCCGAAGTGGGGGAACAAATTAATGGAGGTCAAGAAAACCTGTGTTCGGCTTTGCCGAAGGAATAGAAGCAGAAGTAGCGCAATTGTAAATTAATTAGGAGGGAAATTCTTTCAATAAAAAAGGTCGAATAAAATGGATGAATTAGAGTCCAACGGAAACATGGTCGCCATCATGGCGCAATTAGCCTTAGTAGCAATGGCAATAGGCATAGCATCGCTGTATATCGAAAGCGGAAATGCGAAGCGGAAGTGATGACGCGCGGGCGGAATTACCGAAGGATTGCCGAAGAAATGGAATTAGCATCTGAATTTAATATCCTTCGGCAAATTAATTAGCAGGAAATAAAGAGCCGAGTAAAAACCTTGTTTGTGTAAAGAGCGTTTGCCGAACAAATACCGAAGGAATCAAAGGGGGGGGGGGTGGAATTCAAAATCAATTATGCAAAAAATTAAAACCTAATTAAAATGGACGACAAAGAAAATGAAGGCTTAAAAGATGTTCTCCTTGAGTTCTACGACTCGCACAAGAGGCTAATACTTACCGTTGGGACAATTATAGGAACGATTGGTCTTGTGTATGTTTCGGGCAAGATTTTCAAAGTCGTTGCAAAAACGGCGAATGATTTTAAAGACATGCGCTCAGCGTTGAAGCGTAAAGTATAAACGGAAAAATTTTTACCGATGAAAAACTCAGTGATATATATACGGACTTCCACAGATAAGCAGACTCCCGAATTGCAATTGCGGGACATATCTTCTCTTGAGCCGCCCAACGATGCAATCATTTTAGAAGAAACGTTGTCCGCTTGGAAGGAAAACGTTGTCCGACCTGCAATTATTAATCTGAGGGATATGATTAAAGTGGGCAACGTCAGCACACTCTACGTTTGGCATTTGGACAGACTTTATCGCAATAGGAAACGGCTAATTGAGTTTTTATCACTTTGTAAAGTTCAGGGTGTAAAAATTTGCAGTTTCAATCAAAAGTGGCTCGATGCCATACAAAGAATGCCTGAGCCGTTCAATGAAGCCATGTTTGATTTTATGCTGCAAATTTTGGGATGGATGGCAGAAGATGAGTCGAAGACCAAATCGGAAAGAGTGAAGATGTCTGTGCGAGAAACTGAAAAAGGAACATTCTCATACAAGGGAAACAAATGGGGACGGAAGGCGTTACCGAAGCAAACAGAAAACCGAGTGCTTGAACTTTATGCTGAGGGTAAATCTATTCGTGCAATAGCCGCGCAAGTGCAAATTTACGATGGCAACAAAAATGGTCGCCCCATATCTAAAAGCGCTGTCCACAAAATCATAGCAGCAAATCGGGCTTAAAAAGGTAGTAAATTATCAAGTCCAGGAATTAGTCAATTAAAGGACAGGAGAAATAGGTCAGTCGAAATATTTTTAAATTCATCACTTAAAACACATCAAATGAAAACTAAAGAGGAAAATCTGAAATGCACCAAATGCGGGTATGAAGACAATATAAGCTCATGGCACGAGAGGCAGCAATATGATAGCGACGGGCATTACCCGCCAAGTATTCAAGGCGTGAGTCCTGAATACACTCTTTGCCCTGAATGCGGCAGCTTCCTACATGTAGATTATGACTTAGACGAAGTGGGTGAAGGCGAATAATCCCGATAAGGTTTAGCACAGCCTATGAAAGTTACGCATAGGCATTATTTTCCGAATAATCTCTTTAGCATACCGAGCAGACTAAAAGAAGTTCGGTCATACACTCGGTTGTATGCGGCTTTATTCGGATTCGTTAACCAACCCCATCCCCTCGGCGCTCGAATGCCCAACGCGTTTTTTATAATTCGCTTTGGCGAGGTGCGGGCGCCAATCATTCGGCTAAGTGAGGGCTGACGGAAACCAAATTTCATATTAACGTAGTTTTTTAATTGCCAATTAATTCGACCTGAATTTTTTCAAAAATTAAATAAAATTAAATCGGAATTTATTTCTTGCTATTCTGATTATTGATTTCCTATTTCGTCCTTTTAATCTGACATAAATATAAAAGGACATGCGGAAGAACAGTATAATTTTGAAGCCCACGTATAAGTATAAGCTCGCGGATAGAATCGAAATATCCATGATTGAGTTCGAAGCAGAGCAATTGCGAATTGATTTTATAGCTAAGCCCGATTTGCTGTATGACTACGCATGGTGGATTAATATTGAATACCGAACGTTCATTCAAGTAACGGGCACTAAAATAAGATTGCCAATGTGCGAAGTCGCAAATATTCCTCTCGCGCCGAATAAATACTACTTCGAGACCAAAGATTCCGAGCTTAAATATTCCCTATATTTTATCCTTCCGCCATCAAGCGCAAAGCGAATTGACATTATCGAAAAAGAATGGGGAGGTAATAACTCTTTTAATTTCTACGGCGTTGCATTGTCGGACAGTCTTCCGCATCCTTTATTCGAAGGCGGCGTTAAGCTTGAGCTAAACTAAACATCCATTGCGGATTTGTAAATATTCTAAATAAAAGGAGTGTTTAAATATCTCCAAATTTTTCTTGATAGCGAAGCAAAGCTTCTTCCTTGTCCTTGAGCAGTTTTTCAAGAAGAAAAACCTTGTCTTCGTATAGCTTCTTCATTTCCTTCGACATGTCGGTTATAATTATGCCATTATTGTTGCCTTTAATATTAGTTTGACTATTGAAGAGCTTCTGTTGGTCAAAGGCTATCAACTCTTCAACGCTAACACCTAAAACCTTTGCAATCTCTTCAAGCTTTGCGAACGTTACATCAGTTTCTCCGCCCTCAATTTTACTGTAACCCGCTTGAGTTATATGCAGCTTCTTCGCCATGAACTCTTGAGTATAGTTTCTAAGCTCACGGATGTTCTTGATTTTGGTTCCTAACTTATTCATGGGACATGTATTGGTTTATAAAATATAACGCATGCGACTAAACAACAACTAAGTAAAGGATTTTTCAAACACTAAAGATGTTGCTTTGCGAAAATATTTTTCAAACCCCATAAAAAATTTAGTATGAAAAAAATGTCCTCCTTGTTTTTGCTGTTAATGAGCGTATTGCTAATGACAGTTTCTTCGTGTTCTAAAAACGATAGCTGTCCAAACGGATTTACAGGCTCTAATTGCTCCCAACAAAAAAACCCTGTTCAAATTCAGGTTACTAAAGTAACTGTTACAAATTTTCCCTCAACAAGACTTGATGGCACTGATTGGAATTTGACTGAGTCTGCGGGACATGCCGACATCTATCCTACAATTGCGGATTCAAGTGGTAACGTGGTTTTTACCTTCCGCTCGGTATATCTATCGAATGCAAGCAACGCAAATAATAATATTTTTACTCTAAGCACTCCTATCATTCTTTCAAATCCGTTGAGTTCTTACACGTTTACTTTATTTAATTGGAATAGCGTAGCCGCCGATGACAACATGGGTTCAATTACAAAAATAATTTACAACAGTTCCAATAATTTCCCTACAACCATAAACCTTGATAATGGCGCAGGGCTTACCTTTCAGTTAACTGTTCAATACGTTTATTAAAGAAATATTCTCTAAGCATAATGGGCAACGGTAAGAAAGCAAAATCGCTTTCAATAGCCGTTGCCCATTTTTATTTCTATAAGCAACGCCTCAATTCGGCTGCTTTGATAAATTCAATCAGGCTGTTATCTACATCAAATGGCAACTCCCCTCGGTCATAGTAAGTTTTTATGATGGTGTATTTGCATGGTTTATCATAGTCCTCCATATGCTCCGATAATGGTCTCGGCTTTCTTTGTCTGCTTTCCGCATAGACAAGTATTTTACTCATTCGCACATCTTCGGATAAAAAAGCTACAACAGCTTCCTCCCATTTGCTCAGAAGCAATTGGCGTTCTTTTATTGGGTTTGACTCTACGAATTGTTTGTATTCAAGTATCTTTTTTAGAGACCTTTCTTGCTTAGGAAAAAGATGGTAAAGGTCAAAAAAATCCAAGCCTAAGTTGTATAGGAATTTCTTAATTATCATCATGCGTCTAATTTGTTATCCAATATATTCCATAAAACCGAAGAAGCCCAATTCAGCTAAAAAAATTATGATAAATTATTTTTTACTCGAATTAGCTATTAAATTTCGCACGAAATTCAAATCGCAAAAAATTATCTAATTACCAAAAAAAACCATAATGTATATAGACTTTCATAAGTATAACTACGACCTTGTATCAGCCACCGATAAGCAGGGCTATATTGACCGTGACAAAGAATCTTACAAGTCCGTGCTTCGAAAATGGCTTGAAGATAATTTAAATGACATCGTTAATAGGAAATGGGAAGTGGAGGAGATATATTTCCTTAAAGACGTTAGCGATTTTATTAAACTATTGCGCGAAGCTGAAACGATTTATGAATTAGGCTTTTATACGAGTTGCATTGCACTTATTGGAGTATCAGCGGAAGATTTTAGCAAATTTTTATCCATTAAAGTTGGGCAGGCGGCGTATGCTGAGGAGAAGCAGTGGCGAAGATTGAAATTGCTATTGGATAATGGATATATCACACAAGCGATATTTGACCTTTTAGATAATATAAGGGAGGTTAGAAACGATTGTTTACACTATGACCAAGATTTTAAGCAAAAGACCGATGCCGAATTGAAACAGGACAGTTTAACTGTGCTCAACAACCTGAAAAATGTCCTGAAAATAACAATCGGGCTGACGGGCTCTTTTGACAAAGAAGGTCTTTTAGAAATTATTGAGGAAATCAGTTCGACAACTACGGATGCGCGAAATTTCGATGAGGTTCAGGTTAAAATTAAAAATGCTGTATCCCATCTCTTAAAGTTTCCTATTGCATTTAACCCGCAGGAAAAATTTCAGGTTCGGTTTAAGTCCTTTGAAGTGGTAGGGATTGACGATGATGAAATTACTTTGAAAGAACTGCCCTCTCAACTTCGCGTTTTTGTGGAACTTCCGCAAGCAGCTAAAGACTTAATTGACGCTAAAGGCATAGCGGCTGGCGATGTTGTATTCGCTTCTATTTATTCAATTGTAGATGCTAATGGTATGACCGCTGAATGGAATTTGCTTGACATTCAGAAAACCGCTGCGTAAAATCAATGGAAGTTCGGGTTTAGTCAGTTTATTTATTAAGCCTCAAAATCTAATTTAACACCGTTAAGCTCCCTTGCATCATGTTAGTGTGTAATTGAGCTAAAAATGGCTTCAAAATCGTTTTGGCAATTGATTTGAGCTTAGGTTGGGGTTTACATTCCAACAAATCTTCTAAACATAGCATTTGGTTGAGGATAAAGTTATGGTGCGCCTGCACAATGAATCAGCGCAATGCTTGGCTTTTACTATGCTCCGCAAATTTGCTGAACATCACTTTTTATTGGTGTGGGATTACTTTTTATCGCGGATTTTGTTGCTCATTTGTTGCCCGAAACGCTGAAACCCTTGATAATACAGGGGTCTTCACTTTCTGTATCGGGAAATAGCGCCTATTAATCAACCAATCCACTCACGTCATATTGAATGGCTTACTGCAGCATAATGATGAAGAGCCTCGCTTTCTATTCTGCCAACTATAAATGGTTCAATTGTAATTCATGGCAAATAGCTGCTAGTGCATGGCTTCGAAAATTGATGCCATTTATCATGTTCTGTGCTGACCATATTCATGACCAGGGATTTACGGAGCATTTATTTTTGCTTCATTAAAATCAAAATAATATGAGTAAAAAAATATCGGTTTCAGGCGTGATGACTCCGCATGTTATTGTAGCCAACGTAAACACCAGGTTTGCCGAGATAGAGGAGTTTTTTGATAATTATAATATCCAACACTTGCCTGTGGCCGAGGGGGATCGTTTAATTGGCATTGTAAGTATAAACGACATGATGAAGTATATATTTAAAAAGCTGAAAAGCGGAACGGCATTTAATCAGGCTTCGCTTGCCGCAACTTTTGATTTGAAAGAGATAATGACCACAAACCCTGTTTGCGTAAATCCGGATGATGATTTTTCGAAAGTGGTTGATATTTTAGCACAGGGCAAATTTCAGTCGGTGCCTGTTGTTAAGGATGGCCTAATTGTGGGTATCATTACCAATAAAGATGTGGTAAGGGCTTATCAACAGCTCATGTAAAGCCAGTCAGTTTTACATATCTGAAATGTGCGAGAAGATATTCATGTTTTTTTCACAACTTCGTGAAAGTATTGTGTAAAATATAACTTCATGAAAAAACTTCTTACCATAATTATTCTGACGGCAATGATTGGGCTTTCCTCGTGTAAACAGGATTGGGTGTGCCAATGTATGGACAATAATGGCAACGTTACCAATACGCCCATTAACGGCGGAACTTTTATTCATGCCGAGCATGCTTGCCACGGAATGGGTAACAAATGCGATTTACTAACTGAGGGACGCTAATTTGCACATTGCGGGGCTGAAGGACACGAAGCTTACCCTGGCGGGAATTCTGGAAAGATATTCGAAGCTTTATAAAAGTAATTGGCCTGCTTAATTCTCTTTCGGGGTTTGCAGTAAAATCCTTATCCCGCAGCTTTGGTTTTTATAAGGTTATGGCTTGTAGTAATTTCCGCTACATATATTTCATCATTGCTACTACATTTTATGGTAAACCTATGGTGCAATTTTGTCCTTGTGTCAGCAAAGGAACTTTCTCTCATCCCTGAGAGAGGTGCCAAGTCCCTAAACACTTAGGTGTTTGGGGTTTTTTTTGCCCTTTATTTCCGGGTAATGATAAATTTCATAACTCTTTTTTACAGGTATATCTATGTTCGCTTTTTGGTTATCGCCTAAGGTATCGGGGCAATTAACGCATTTCAATGCAGTGCCACGGTAACATAAGGCGGTAAGCATTAGCTAAATAGCAAATAGACCTGGTTATTGAATCACTTTATAATTATTTTAATATTCAGGAGAATAACATAACTTCACACAGGTGCAAAATTATAAAGATAAATATTGGAATATGAAAAAGGGACTAATAGGTTTAATTCTTGCATTTTGCGGATTCAATACCTGTATGGCACAGGCGCCACAGGACATGAACTACCAGGCAATTGTGAGAAATGCTTCGGGACAGGTTTTACCCGGCGGCCAAACGGTTTCATTGCGCTTTCAAATTCATGACGGCTCACCCACGGGTACAGTTGTTTTTCAGGAAGTCGCTTCTGCGGTAACTAATCAGTTCGGACTTGTGACCCACATAATAGGCAGTGGCTCAAACCTGGCCACTGTAAACTGGGGTACTGGCCCTAAATATCTTCAGATTGAATTAGACCCTGCCGGAGGAGTTAGTTACGCAGATATGGGTACTTCGCAATTGATAAGCGTTCCTTATGCGTTGTTTGCTGCCAATAGTGAGCCCGGACCCTCAGGTCCAACAGGTAGCAATGGAAGCAATGGATTAAACGGGGCAACCGGGATAGCCGGAGCGGCCGGTCTTAACGGGGCTACAGGAGCAACGGGGGCTACAGGAAGTAACGGCGTAATTGGCCCAATAGGGGCAACCGGGGCAATTGGTGCTACAGGTAATGCCGGCGCGGTGGGAGCTACAGGACCAGCAGGAAATAATGGATTAAACGGAGCCACCGGAGCTCCGGGTTAAACGGCAATCGCGGTTTTACGGGTGCCACAGGTGCAACCGGAGGTAATGGAATAGATGGTGAAACGGGTGTTACAGGTGCAACCGGGAGTGCCGGAAACAGGGGCGCCACAGGCGCATCGGGCATAGATGGAGATATTGGCCCAACCGGAAGGGCCGGAACAACCGGCGCAACAGGAAATGTTGGGGCCATCGGAGCTACGGGTTTTACCGGTAATGTTGGAGCAACGGGCGCAACCGGCATTACGGGTGCCACAGGATTTACAGGTGATGTTGGGGTTACGGGGGCGATTGGTGCCACCGGAGCTACGGGCTTTACCGGTAATGTTGGGGCAACGGGCGCAACCGGCATTACAGGTGCCACAGGATTTACAGGTGATGTTGGGGCTACGGGGGCTATTGGTGCCACCGGAGCTACGGGCTTTACGGGTAATGTTGGAGCTACCGGCCTTTTATCGGCGGGAACAGCAATAGGGAATACAACGTATTGGGATGGTACTCAGTGGGTGTTGAGTAGTAATAATATATACAACGACAATGCCAATGTTGGTATTGGTACAGCATCGCCGGGAGAGAAACTTACGGTGGTTGATCCGGCTAACTTAAATCAATACAATGGCACGTTGGGTATATATGCTAATAATCTTACTGAAGGTATAGGTATAGGCTACATGGGAATTCAGGCAGTGGGTTCTAATGCCAGCCAGGACCTTTCATTTAACGCAAAGGGCACGGGTAATATCACAATGCAGGTTAGCAGAACTACAGGAAATGTGGGTATTGCAACGGGAAACCCGCTTACACCACTTGATGAAAATGGAGTAATTAATTCGGCAACCGGCTATGAGATTGCCAATGGCGCAGCGGCTGGAAACTACCTAAGGGGTAATGGAACTAACTTCGTTTCATCGGCAATTCAGGCGGCCGACCTACCCAGTGGTAACGGGAATTATATTCAAAACAGAACCTCTATTCAGCCCACCTCAAATTTTAATATCAGCGGAATAGGGTATGCACAAGGTAGCTTGCAGGCACCTGTATTTTATGATCTTAGCAATACAGCATACTATGTGCAGCCTTCATCAACAAGTATATTAAACAACGTGCGTTTTAATAGTGCCGATTGTTTGAATGGCAACTGCCCCACTAACGGGGCCATACGTTACACACCCAACTTTTATCTTAATGCTGTTAACGGAAGCGCGGTTTTGATTAACTGGGATAATGGAACAACTGCGGGTGCCAATACCAAGCAACTACGTGTTGGAACCGGGCAAGCCGCTGACGCTTTTTATGTTACTTCGGCGGGTAATACGTTTGCCAGTTATTTTAACTCAACTGATAACACAGTTAGCAGTGGTGTAACCGGTGTAATGGTTAAACAAGGCGATAATTATATAAGGACCGCTAATGCCTCGGCTTTGGCCAGTTTTGTTGTTCCAGGTGCTTCGTCTAATGTTAGTAAAGTAGGATATAGCGCTGGCCCTACGGTGTATCAGTATATTCCTTATAATGCTTCGGCCCAAACGCCTATAAGTGGTTCAACAAATACTGTGGCGATGGCCGCAAGTGGCAATATATTGCTTGTTGCTAATGTTACCATTACTGCTGGTGATGGAACTAACGATATTATTTATTCCGGTCCGGAAGACTTTGGAAATGGTAACACTGCACTTGCCGGAGATGCCTCGTATAGAATTGAAGTACAAAGGTCTCCAAATAATTCAAGCTGGACTACTGTTATGACAAGTTCAGCACACTGCGGAATGCAGGTACCGGATGCTAATAATTTTTATGCAACAACTGGCTCGGGTTCGCAAAATGATGCAGGCGTTTTTGGTGACAGGTATAGTTTTCCGGGAAATGTTTCGATTAATTATATTGACCCTGTAACCACTGGAACTTGGTACTATCGCCTGGTTATGACGCCTTTGAATATTAATGCCATTGGAGGATACTATTGTGTTTTTGACTGGTCGTTAAATGCAGTACCTCTTGCACGCTAAAAAACATGTTTGCCACTGGCACTAAACAGTAAATGAGAAATGAAAATAAGAGGGTATCTTATTGTTGTAATGCTAATGATTATTTGCCGCGGTTACGGGCAGTTGATAAGTAGCAGTTTCCCTTTAGTGGGTACTTCAAAAATTTATAAGGCAAGTGCACGTTATGATGCGGTACCGATTACTACACAAACAGGATTTAATTTTACATGGGATTTTTCTCAAATCGAGAGAGTTACCTATGATACGCTTCGATATTTAACACCGGCGCAGGCCGGGTACACCGGCAATTTTCCCGGGGCGGATATAGTTCAGCGTAGAGCACCGGTTGGCAGTAACACTTCCCGGTTCTTTTACGACGAGAATTTTTTAAATAATAGCTCTTCGGTTTTGGCCCAGCAAGGCGCAGTTGCATGGGCACAGGGGGGAATAGTTGAACTGCAATATACGCGTCCGGTTCAGTTGCTCAAATTCCCCTTTGCGTATAACAGTTTTTTTAGAGACACCGGGATTTTGAACGCTCAGACACCCGGTCAGAATGTAGGCGAACCTTACGATTCGGTAAGGCTAAAAAGAATTCTTTATGTAACGGACTCATTGGATGGCTTCGGCAATGTTAGTTTGAAGGATTATAGCTTCAGCAATGTTTACCGAAATAATGCTCATTACATTTTTGTTGATACAATGTGGTCATACCAAACAGGTTCAGGGTGGTTTCTTGGCCCAACAACTGTATATGATGTAAGGGTATTAAGCTGGCTGGCGAACGACACCAATTTTATTATTGCCGAGGCAGAATTTATTCGCGATACACTTATTCGTTTCATGGCCATTGAGCCGCCCATGGCAACCCACCTGGATTTTCAAGGCCTACCTACAGCAGCTTATAACAATAACCGGCCCATTGCGTCTTTTCAGGTGGTCAATAAAAATAATGGTACCGGGCAAATCAATTCTTTGTTTAATGATACCGTGCGCATTGCCTCCACGTCTGATTCGATGTTTGTAGGAGGCGTTACTGCCGTAAAAGCAATAAATGGTATAGCGCAATTTGATTCGGTAATATTAGGCAGCTCGGCAAATAGGGCCAGATATTTTAACCTGGAGGCGGTTTCAGACACAGCTATAAGTGGCATTGGGACTATTGAAGTAGTACCTCTTCCAACCGCTATTCGATTTTCCGGTGTTAGTACTGCCGTTGCAGAATATCAGGATTTACCAGCCTTTGATGTTAACGTGATTGGGCCCGGAGGAGTTTTGGATTCTTTATTTATGGATACCATTAATATTGGTAAACTGGATGGACCCGGTAATATACTTGGTGATACAAAAGTTGTAACAGTTAATGGGCACGCAGTATTTGGCGATATTCATTTTAGTTATCCAGGAACATATAAACTTATTGGTTACAACAACAAAATGCACTCGGCCGATAGTGTAATTATTCAGGTGGCCGACGTTGCCAATATTAACTGGAGTTATTCCCACGAAGACACGATGTCAACTTTTGTTGATAGAGCGCACCAATTTATATGGAACCATAATTTGGAAGGGTTTTCATCGGGCACTTCAAAAGGTAATTGGACCGAGATTAGTGAGAAGTATGACTTTAATGCGCATGGGCAACTTAAGGAG
>CAIOTH010000047.1 GCA_903861145.1 uncultured Bacteroidota bacterium
GCATTGGTTATTATTTATCGGTTTTTACTGTTTTCCTGTTGAGCCAAATCCGCCGTGCCCGCGGCTTGTGTCATTTAATTCCTCTACCTTAATCCACTCTGCCCTTTCGTGTTGCGCAATAATCATTTGCGCAATCCGGTCACCGTTTTTAATGCTGAAATCTTCGTTCGATAAATTAATGAGCGCAACCTTAATCTCGCCTCGGTAGTCGCTATCAATAGTCGCCGGTGAGTTGGGCAGGCTAATGCCATGTTTAAATGCAAGGCCACTGCGCGGACGCAATTGCGCCTCGTACCCCAGCGGCAACTCAATAAACAAACCGGTGGGAATGAGTTTGCGCTCAAGCGGTTTTAAAATAATTTCGGCTTCAACAAAAGCGCGCACATCCATGCCAGCCGAACCGGCCGTTTCATAGGCCGGTAAAGCGTTGTTCGATTTATTAATGATTCGTATTTCCATAAAGGCCGACAAACCTAATTGAATTTATAGATTTTGGAAAGTGGAAGCCTGAAGGATATTGTTTTAAATGAAAAAAGGCTTCTTTTTGCATTATTATCAAAAAGATCAGGTTAACCCTTGCTGTTGCTTTTTTTATTTGCTGCCTCGGGGTTTTGTTTATCCACGATGACAAATTATTGATTTGGATAGTGCCGCTGTTTTTTACTTGTTGTGCGCTTATTATTCTGCTTCCCCGGTTTAGTTCAAAAACCATAGACATACCTACAATTGAAAGCATAAAAGGGACAACAGGCGTAAGTAAGGATTTTCAGAAGATTTTAGATGATGACGGCGCTTTTACTTTTAGCGAAACCGGGTTCACAATTAAGATGGAAAAGGATTTACAAAGTATACGATGGGATGAAATAAAAACGATGCTGGGATATAAAAGAGATTTGTTTGCTGTTGACTGTATTTGCCTGGATGTATTTACGGAAAACGGCCACGGCTTTTCCATAAGTGAAGAAATGCCGGGCTGGTACCGGTTTTTACAGCAGAGCAAGCTTGCCTTTCCGGCTATAAGCAAAACATGGGAGTTTGAAATTGCTTTCCCTGCTTTTGAAACTAAACTGACTGTGATTTACGATAAGTATAACCGCACATTACCTGAGCTTGAAAAGGAATACTATAAAGAACCTGCCAGGAATTGGTTTACCAGGATGAAAACCAGAATAGTAGATTGGTTTGATGACAGTTTTTAATACTACTCGGTTTGTGTTAATTGTTTCTCCAAAACCGCCCTCCCGTCCATCACCCAAACCACCGCTAAAAACAACAACATCAAAACACTACTTAAAATCCAAACGTGCCCAAACCCGCTCATGGGCACCTTCAAAAACTCATACGCTTGCCATAACAATAAGCCCAACGCTATATACCCCAAATCTTTTTTCAGATAGTACTGCACCGGAAAATACTTCTGCCCGAAAATATATGAGGCAATAGCCATGCCGCCGTAACATGCCAAAGTAGCCCACGCCGAAGCCATATATCCGTATTTAGGTATAAACAACACATTAAGCACTACCGTTATGGCCGCCCCGCCAAACGAAACAACCGCGCCAAGTAGTGTCCGGTCGGTAAGTTTGTACCAAATAGAGAGGTTAACATATAGACCGAAGCAAAGGTTGGCCATTAGTAAAATAGGAACAACCGGCAAGCCCACCCGGTACGGTTTGCCAATAAAATACTGGAACCAATCAAGATAAAGCATTACCAATAAAAACACAAACACACAGAAAATGACAAAGTAATTCATCACATCAGCGTACAATTTTTTTGAATCGGTTTTATCGGCATGCGCAAAAAAGAAAGGCTCGGCCGCAAACCTAAAGGCCTGTATAAACAACGACATCAATAACGATAGCTTATAGCAGGCACCGTAAATACCCAGCATTTTAAGGTTGGTAGTATTGCTGTACGGCAACATGTGGTGCAAAATCATCCGGTCAAGCATTTCGTTAATTATACCGGAAAAACCTATAATTACCATGGGTAGTGAATAGCGAATCATTTTATTAAACAACTCGCGATCAAAACCATCAACAACATTTTTTAGTTGGGGTAACAACAGCAACATCTTTACCGCACTGGCTACCAGGTTGGCAATAAACACATAGCCAACCCCCATGTTGGGGTCGTACAAACGGCCAAGAAAAGAACCGGTATCTGCCATATAAGCCTGGCGACAAAAGTAGAGGAAGAAGATATTGACCGACAGGTTAACTACTATTTCAATAATCTTAATGGTAGCAAATCGTGCGGCCCTGTTTTCGGCACGCAATCTTACAAACGGGATGGCGCAAATGGAATCAATAGCCAGCATCCAGGCAAACCAATGGATGTAATTAAGGTGGTCGGAGTACTTTAAAAGATTAGCCAGTGGTCGACCAATAATATAGATAGTAGCCAGAAAGATGATGGAAGAGGGGATAATGAAATTAAGCACCGTGGAGTAAACCTTTGCCGGGTCATCAGATTTTTGCCTGAACCGGAAAAATGCGGTGTCCATACCAAACAATAATAGCACAGTAAAGAATCCACTATAAGCGTATAGCTCTGAGTTAATGCCGTATTGATCGAGAGGGAATACCCGGGTGTATAAATAGGTAAGCGAAAAAAACAGGAACCTGCCGGCAATACTGGGTATACCGTAAACTACAGTTTGCGAAGCAAGTTTTTTAATCGGATTCAAAGCATGACAAACGTAATCGAATTTTTTTGCGTGTATACAGGTAAACAGGTTTAAGTGTCAACGTGCATAGGTGAAAGTGTCCCCGCGACACGTGAACCGCTTTACATTATCTCGTTAATTCGGTTATTTTTGAAGCCAAAACGCATGAACGCAGGGGGCTCTTTTAAAAGATCATTTTACCAGTTCTTATTTAACCCCGGCATTAAGCAATTATATGTTGTTCTGTTTCTGTTTGTTTTGTCTTTCCTGCTCACAAAAATCACTTTCTTTTTTTATTACCCCCTTTGGTGCACCACCATCGATATTTATTCGTACACCGACCCGTTAATATCCATAACACAACACCACCTACCTGTTTTTGATTTGCGGACACCGGTATATCCGCTGTTTTTGGCCTTTACCTATTTCACCGGGTTTAACTTAAATGCAGTATTACTTTTTCAAATGGTAATTACGCTGCTATCATGTATTGCCGGTGTTTATCTAATCTTCAAATATAAAAAGTGGTTTTTTCTACCCTTTTCAGTCGTGCTTTTGCTTTTCTATAGTTCAGGCGATGTTACGGCGATGGATACAAATCTTTCACCTACCGTATTATTCGCCGATTTAATACTGGTGTTTGCCGTTTGTTTGGTGGCCGCAGTTGAGTCACAAAAGAGAAAGTATTTTATCCTGTCATCGCTGGCTTTTGCTGCAATAATATTGCTTAGGCCGCAAGGGCTTTTTTTGGTGGGAATGATGTTTGCCGCAAGCGTTATTTATTACGTAAATCATCGCAGCTTTAAATTTTTAATGCCGCTTATACTTCCGGCTGCCATTGTGTACGGACTGCTATTAAGCTATAATTTTTTCACCTTCGGTCAATTCAAATATTCAAAGTTTGGCACCCTCACTAAGTTAGGCTATGTAATCAACATTCTACAGGAAAGCCCAGATTATCCCGAGGCCCTCAACGAAAAAATACGAGCAGTCAATCAAAGTTTTGGCGACCAAAGCAAAAAAAGCATTGATGCAAACGGGCTCTCGCTCGCCACACTCGATACCGTTTATACAAATCCTCATTACGATTTCTGCTGGAGCTTTCTTCCCATCGTTAAAAGCAATCCCGAACTAATCGAAAAGTTAATTGCTACTTCCAACAAATCATTTCCACAAAATACCTGGAAAGAGTTTGTTGTTGGCTTTTTAAAGTATTATAAACTTGATAGTAAAACCACCTATTTTTACTTTACCGAACTGACCAACCGCCGGCATTATATTGAGGGCGACGAAAACTTTTTTGATGTAAAAGAACGGCGCGATGTTTATGGCATTGTTTGGCGCGACTGGGCCAAAATGGTGGTTGACCACAAGGCCGGCAATTACCCAATCTTAAATCCCGGCACCAATTACACTGCCATCCTTCATCAACAACCCATTTTATTGCGCTTAATAAATTATTACGAGGTTGTTTATAACATGTTATTCGCCAATAAAGCATGGTCATTAATATATTTCGCTTCGGCATTTGTAGCATTAGTATTCATATCGCTCAACCTTTTCCGTTTTAATAAAATTGAACCCCTGTTATTGTTATCTTTCATCCCCTTTCTGAATTCGATTTTAGTTAGTATGATTATTCCCCCTCAATACTATTATGTTTTTCCAACAAGGTTTTTTTTTATGTTAGCACCCATTATTGTACTTTTTTACCTATTTAGAAACTATGGAAAACATTCAGATTAGCATTATCATGCCCTGCTTAAACGAAGCAGAAACCATTGGCACTTGCATAGACAAGGCCATGAAGTGGATTGCCGATAGTAAGGTTGCCGGCGAGGTGGTAATAGGTGACAATGGCAGTACCGATGGTTCGCAAAACATAGCTATCAGCAAGGGGGCTCGTGTTGTTGATGTTCCGCTTAAGGGATACGGGAATGCTTTGATTGGTGCAATAAGCGCATCCATAGGGAAGTATGTGATAATGGGCGATAGCGATGACAGTTACGACTTTAGCAACCTGAGTTTGTATTATGCCAAACTTCAGGAAGGTTATGATTTAGTGATGGGCAACAGGTTTAAAGGAGGCATTAAGCCGGGCGCTATGCCTTTTTTGCATAGGTACTTAGGCAATCCTGTGCTTTCCTTTATTGGCCGGCTATTTTTCAATTGCCCTGTTGGCGATTTTCATTGTGGGTTAAGGGGCTTTAGGCAGGATATTGTGCAGGTACTCGATTTAAGAACTACTGGTATGGAGTTTGCATCCGAAATGGTAGTTAAAGCCACCATTTTTGGATTAAAAATAACTGAAGTTCCTACCACGCTTTCTCCCGATGGCCGTACCCGTCCACCCCATTTAAGAACATGGCGCGATGGATGGAGGCACCTTCGCTTTTTATTGATTTACAGTCCGCGCTGGTTGTTCTTATATCCGGGTATGTTGCTAATTGTTATCGGTTTTATTTTAAGTACCCTAATAGTGCTGGGGCCGGTTGTGATTTTTGATCATGTTCAATTGGACACCAATACCCTGATTTATGCTGGGGCGGCAATTATTATTGGCTTTCAATCCATTTGCTTTGGGCTGTTCAGTAGGGTTTATGCAGTGGATGTAGGCTTCTTACCTCGTAATAACTCTTATACTAAATGGTTCGATTATCTAAGTTTGGAGGCTGGACTTATCGCTGGGGTACTGGTGGTTTTATCCGGAATTTTTGGAACGTTCTATAGCTTATACCTATGGAAGCAAGTCAATTTTGGGCAGTTAAATTATCCGGCAATTCTTCGCATTGTGGCTCCCAGCGTTGTAGCAATTATGTTTGGGTTTCAAATTATTCTTGCCAGCTTTTTTCTAAGTGTATTAATGATTAAGAAGAGTAAATAGAACATATCTATCGTCAGTTGGAATATTACGGGTATCATAAAAATTTTCATTCAATATGTATTGGTTCGATAACAGGCTTCAGGATTTTAGAATAAACCAGGCCAAAAAATTTATTAGGCAGGGAGATGTAGTGCTGGACATTGGTTGTTTTGACGGGGTACTTTTTAAACAGTGCAAAGACAAAATAAAATACGGCTATGGTCTTGACCCTACACTCAGCGCAATTATTGAAACCAACGCTTACAAACTGGTGCCGGGGTATTTTCCACAAGATTGTGAAACCGATATAAAATATGATGCCATTACCATGTTGGCTGTATTAGAACACATACCACAAAAAGAACAGGAGAGTTTGGGCGAAAACTGCCTTAAATTTCTGGCTCCAAAAGGTCGCGTAATCATCACGGTTCCTTCACCCAGGGTTGATGATATTCTTGCCATTTTAACCCGTTTGAAAATTGTTGAAGGAATGAGCCTGGAGGAGCATTATGGTTACGACCCTAATGATACTGAACGCATATTCAGCACGGGGTTCCGGTTACTTCACAAATCTACCTTTCAACTAGGCCTTAATAACCTGTTTGTTTTTGAGAAGGTCTAAAATTTGGACCTAAAAATCACGGTGTTACAATACTTAACCAAATATTAACGCAGTGTAAACTCACGGCTTGTCCGGTTTGGCTTCCTTCGTTCGTCTTAAAAGCATTACAAACATTAATTAATCACTTAAACCCCTGAAAATGGAAAAGAATTCAAATGCGTTGAACTGGTTCGAAATACCGGCAACCGATCATGCTCGTGCAAGGAAATTTTACGAAACTGCCTTTAACATGACTATGGCTGAGCCCCAAAATAATATGGGTATGACTATGGTTTATTTCCCTAACGATATGGGTAATGGCAAAGTATCGGGCGCAATTGTACAAAGTGCACAACACAAACCATCGGTTGATGGCGCTGTGCTTTACCTAAACGCTAATCCTAGCATTCAAACCGTTATCGACGGCGTAACAAAAGCCGGCGGTAAAGTTGTAATGCCCCGTACCGAAATCAGTCCTGAAATTGGCTGCATGGCCTTCTTCATCGATTCAGAAGGAAATAAGGTGGGATTGCACGCACAGAAGTAATTGTCAGTAAAATCCAATAAAAAAGGGTCCGGAATTTTCCGGGCCCTTTTTTATTCGCGAAGCCGCGTTTAAATTTCCTGTAGGTGCTCAGTTTTATAACTGTGCTCCATAATGATTCGCACCGAGGTATTGCTCGGGCTTTTCATTTTGTTGTTCAATGCGCGTTTTGCTTTAATCACGTTTACAAATTCTTCGTGCATTACGGGGTCTTTAATTAGCTCTGTGGCTAACACCTCCTTTTGTTCTTCGGTTGTTTCACCGTATGCGTGAAGTAAAAGGAGGTTTGGTGTAGATGTTTCAATCATGTGTTGTAGCTTTTTGGTTTTAAATTTTTTGCCTCATTAAAACGCCACCTAAAAATTATATTGTGTTTTCCGGCAAAAAAATTTCAAAGAGCTAATCTGCTTATTGAACGTCCCTAAGTGCCTAAAATTTTGCTGAGAATGAAAAAAGAATAAATCGAAAATTACGCTACTGCGCCAAGGGGACTGATGCCTATGCATCACCTTGATAATCTTATATTTATGCCTTAATTCTTTGACAAAAAATCTTTCACTAAAAAATGTTATTTCCCTGCCGCAGTTGGCATAAATAAACCGTTGCCCAATACAACGTTGAAGGTGCATAATACAATGTGTGAAGCAGCTATATTAGCGCCTCAATATTTCCTATCAATGCTTATAGACCACCTGCAATACGCCTCAAAATATTACAACGCCAGCACCAATCTGGCCAAAGCTTTACAATGGCTCGAAAAGAACCAGCACCAATTGGCCACAATGGAAAACGGCGAGTATGAAATTGATGGAAAGGATGTTTATGCCATAGTTAACAGCTATAACACCAAACCCGAAAGTGAATGCGGTTGGGAGGCTCACAAAGTTTACTGCGATATTCACTATAGCGTAACCGGTAGCGAACGCATTGCCTATGCGCCATTGCACGCCATGACAGAAGGCCAGGCTTATAACACCGAAAAAGATTACTCGCTTTACACCGGTACCGGGGATTTTGTTTGGGTGCGCGAAAGCATGTTTTGTTTACTGCTTCCACAAGACGTTCATGCGCCGGGAGCCTACGCTAATGCGCAATCAGAGTTCCTGAAAAAAGTGGTGATTAAGTTGAAGTATTAAGTGTTGTTGCAGTTATTGAACAACTATCTTACCCGAACTAACTACTTTGTTTTGTTCCGTTAGTTTCCAAATATATACTCCAAAGTCATATTGTTGAAGGTTAATTGGCGTATTAACAGCTGTAATTTGTTGACGTAAAACAACCTTGCCCAAAATATCATATACCCAAAACTCAACCGGCGGGTTATCTACTCCTGTTGCAAGCCTAAACTTCCCGTCGTTGGGTGTAGGATATATAATCGTTTCTGAGTTTGAAAGATTGCCTACGCCGGTAGGAAAGGTATAATACGGGCTACCCCATTTGGTGGAGCTGCCGGAATAATAAATTAATTGGGTTGTATCAATCCAACCCACAGAGCCGGCCAGGTACGAACCATGACTGGTATTCATCACTTCCCCCAAGCCAAGCACGAACGCCTTATGGTCTTGTTCCGGTGGCAGATATGTAACTATAACGTTCATGATACGATTATCATAACTTGAATTTGGAAGGAATGTAAGATTACATGGGTTACTGGGAAAATTAGCTGTATCCAAACACAGTTCACAATCCTCCAGTAGGGCTAAGGTTAGAGTATCTTTTGTTCCCTGTAATGGGTAAGTATTAGTCCGCTCAATGTATTTGATGCTGGAGTCAACCGAATAATAAACATTGGTAATAACCTTGCGAAAGTAATTGGTGGTCGGTCCGGTGATATGTCCGTGATCCCATGAATTCTGATATTGACAATAATCAAACGTATCACCCACACTAAAGCTATATACTTAAGCCCTTGTAAGTGTATTGCTGGCCATCGCCTCGATGGCAAAAAAATTATCAATCCGGTCAAAATGGTTTTCATTCCGCCTCCTCTTTTTTTATTACACCTATCAATGTTTTAACCATATATATTTCCAATGCTAAAAACAGCGCTGGGATTAACAGCATTGGGCCTACTTTCCCTTCGGCAAAGGCTATAATAATAGTTTGAACTTCTATCAAAGCCCTGACTAAGGTTAAAATCGTAAGCGCTTCCGGCGCGCCCCTAATAATGGTTACAAACCCTAATGCTAAGCCAATGGCCAGGTTTCTTGAAGCAAATTCAAAATTCGCATGCCTTATAAAAGGATTGCCCAAATCAATTCCCGGCGAATCATGAAAGAGCAAACCGGCATTGATGTATGTCGCCACACCAAATCCAATATTTACTAAGGCTAAAACACCTACTGCTATGCGTACCCAACGGGGCACATTGTCAACGTGCGCGCTCATAATCTAAATATACACCTAAAATCCAATAAGGCGAATTAAAATTATATCACGCAACAATCATCCTTCTGTATTTCTTTCCGCTCTCCGCGCCCTTTGCGGTAAATTAAAATTCGGGGCAAAAAAAATCCACCCCGGAAACGACTCGGGGTGGACTCTATAAAACAACTATTTACCAGAAACTAGTACCTAAAAACTACATTGTTAGTCTCCATTAATTTACGGAGGTTAATCAATGCATATCTCATACGCCCTAAACAGGTATTAATAGGCGAGTTGGTGTATTCCGAAACTTCCTTAAAACTGAAGTTAAAGAAGTGACGCAGTATCACTACTTCCTTCTGCTCTTCGGGCAATTGCTCAATCAGCTCTTTCAGTTTGCCTTCAAACTTCTCCAGTTGCACATGTTCTTCAACAGGCGTTTCTTCAAACTTCATGTATTTAAAAATGTCATCACCTTCGCTGGTAACAATGCCCGGCATTCTCTTCAGTTTCCTAAAGTGGTCAATGCACAGGTTGTAGGCAATACGAGCAACCCAGGGGGCAAACTTGCCTTCTTCGTTGTATTTGCCGGCGCGTAGCGTATCTATAGCTTTAATAAATGTCTCCTGAAAGATGTCTTCTGCCAGGTACTCATCCTTCACCATCAAATAGATGGAGGTAAAGATTTTGTCTTTGTGGCGGGTAATAAGTCTTTCAAGGGCAATTTCGTTGCCTGCGAGGTATTGGTCAACCAACTCCTGATCGCTCATTAATTGAGTGCGCATAACGTTACGTTTTAAGTGATGAAATAAAAACGTAGAGTGGTTGCTATAGGCTGAACTTTTGGTTTAGTTTGTTTGTTCTCAGTCTTGTCATTGCTATCCCCAAACGAGTGAGAAAAAGCAATTCAGAAATTTGACTGCTTCGTGCCTTAAAAGTGGCAGCTTGCAATGACAAAACCGATAAGTAAAATTTTACCTTCTATTGTTATGAATTATACGTGTAAATAAGCCTTAAAAATTAACTTTGCGAATCCTTAAAAAATCAGAGTAGATATTAAGATTGCTATAGGCTTTTGCGGTTTTGATTATACCAAAGATAAATAAACTAAATTGAAATTACCAAATAAATTTTCGGTCGACGAGAAAAAAATCTTTATCAAGGGCGCCCGCGTCCACAATTTAAAAAATGTGGATGTCGAGATTCCTAAAAACCGTTTCATCGTTATAACAGGCGTTTCCGGCTCAGGAAAATCATCACTTACTATCGACACCTTATATGCTGAGGGTCAGCGGCGTTACGTCGAATCCTTATCCAGCTACGCCCGCCAGTTTCTTACCCGCATGGATAAACCTGATGTTGACTATATAAAAGGTTTATGCCCTGCCATTGCTATCGAACAAAAAGTATCTACAAGAACAACGCGCTCCTCCGTAGGCTCGCTAACTGAGATATACGATTATCTGCGCCTTTTGTTCGCGCGCATAGGCAAAACCTATTCTCCTGTTTCGGGCGATTTAGTTGTAAAACATGAGGTAAAAGACGTTATTGACTTCATTTTTAAGCTAAAAGACGATGAAAAGGTCTATATCTACTTTGAAGATTCAGTAAACAAAAACCTGGCCGAGCACCTCAATTTATTACTTCAAAAGGGTTTTACTCGCGTTAAGTTTAAAGGCGAAGTAGCCAAAATTGAAGAATTACTTGAAAGTAAGGACGCCCTTAAAACCAAACAAAGCAAGATCGAAGTATTGGTCGACCGCCTCGTTGTAAAGCAGGATGAAGACCTTAAATCACGCGCGGCCGACTCTGTTCAAACGGCTTTTAGCGAGGGCCATGGCGAATGTATCATCGACTTAGGCAATGGCATTATCAAAAAATTCTCAAACAAATTTGAAGCTGACGGCATAACCTTCGAAGAGCCAAGTCCTAACTTCTTCAACTTCAATAATCCTTACGGCGCCTGCAAAACCTGCGAAGGCTTTGGTTCAGTAATGGGTATTGATGAAGACCTCGTTATTCCAGATAAAGAATTATCCATTTACGAAGGAGCCGTTGCACCTTGGCGTGGCGAAAAAATGAGCGAGTGGGCAGAGCCTTTGATAAAAAAAGGAGTGCTTTTTGATTTCCCTATTCACCGCGCTTACAAAGACCTCAACGCCAAAGAGAAAAAGCTGGTTTGGGAGGGCAACAGTTATTTCAATGGGTTGAATGCCTTCTTTAAATACCTGGAAGAGAAGAGCTACAAAATTCAATATCGCGTAATGGCAAGCCGCTACCGCGGCAAAACCACCTGCCCCGATTGTAAGGGCTCACGCGTTCGTGCTGATGCACAATACGTAAAAATAAATGACCATAGCATTACAGATATGCTGTTGTTGCCTATTAAAGAGCTCCATGTTTTTTTTAAGGACATTGAACTTTCCAACGAGCAAACCAAAATTGCTTCGCGCATATTAGTTGAAATCAAGAACCGGTTACAAACCATGATGGACGTGGGTTTGGGATATCTCACACTCATTCGTTTATCAAACACTTTATCGGGTGGCGAAACTCAGCGTATTAACCTTACACGCTCTATCGGCAGCAACCTTACCTCATCTCTTTACATTTTAGATGAACCCAGCATTGGCTTACATCAACGCGATACCGAACGCCTCATCAAAGTCCTCAAAAACCTGCGCGACCTCGGTAACACAGTAGTTATTGTTGAGCATGATGAAGACATTATGAAACAGAGCGACCACATTGTAGATATGGGCCCTGAAGCCGGTGTTTACGGTGGGGAGGTAATGTACAACGGCAACGCAAAAGACCTTCTTAAATCAAATACCCTTACTGCAAAGTATTTAAATGGAGAGCTCGAAATTCACTACAACCCCAAAAGAAGAAAGCCCAATAACTGGATTGAAATAACCGGTGCAAGCCAGCATAATCTTAAAAATATTGACGTAAAAATTCCGCTCAATGCCTTAACGGTGGTGAGTGGTGTAAGCGGCTCCGGCAAAACAACCCTAATCAAAAAAATATTCTACCCTGCATTGATGCGTTTGTTTGATGGTGCCGGTGAAAAACCCGGACAATTCAGAGAGTTGAAGGGCGATATGAAAAGCATTACTGCAGTAGAAATGATTGACCAAAATCCACTTGGAAGAAGTTCGCGTTCCAATCCTGTTACTTATGTAAAGGCGTATGACGGCATTCGCGATCTATTCTCCAAACAGCAGCTTGCAAAAATCCGTGGTTACCAGCCAAAAGATTTTTCATTCAACGTTGAAGGTGGCCGTTGCGAAACCTGTAAAGGTGATGGGGAAGTAATTGTTGAAATGCAGTTTTTGGCCGACGTGCATTTAAAGTGCGAAGCCTGCAATGGCAAAAAATTTAAAGAAGAAATTCTCGAGGTTCAATACAAAGGCAAGAACATTTACGAAATTCTTGAATTGAGTGTTGATGAGGCCATGGACTTTTTTAGTGAGAACAAAGAGATCACATCAAAGATCGCACCGCTTCGTAATGTAGGTTTGGGTTATGTAAAACTAGGCCAATCAAGTTCAACCCTGAGCGGCGGAGAGGCTCAGCGCGTTAAACTAGCCTCGTTCCTAACCCGTGGTTCGGCGCCGGACCCTATTCTTTTCATTTTTGATGAACCTACCACCGGCCTTCACTTTCACGATATCAATAAACTCATTTCTTCCTTCAACCAACTCATTGAGGCTGGGCACTCTGTGGTGGTAATCGAGCACAACATGGACGTCATTAAATGCGCCGATTGGCTCATTGATTTAGGCCCTGATGGAGGCGATGAAGGAGGCCACCTTGTCTACCAGGGTGTACCCGAGGGAATACTCGGTGCAAAAGACTCGTATACTGCCACGTATTTGAGGCCTAAATTGCAGCAGAATTAAATAGGTTGAAGTAATCAAATCATCAGGTACTTTTTACAATAGCGGTTGGCTGTTAGGGTCCAACTATTTTACCGATAACTTTTGTAAAATATAACCATTTGCTCTACTTCAACGTATTTAGCACAACGTGGACTCTGTGAAAATAAAACTGTCATTTTTATTCTTGACACTGTTATGCTGCACCCAAATTTTCGGGCAGGACTTTATCGGTTTTGTCAAAAAGGGCGATAGCACCTCTGCACCCATTTACCAGGCCACAGTAGAAATTCTGCAAAACAATAAGAGCGTAAGCTCCCTCAAAACTTATTTCGACGGTTCGTTCAAATTTACTCCTGCCAAAAACCAGGCCTACACCATCAAAATATCCTACTCTGGATACAGCGACACTACATACTCCATCTCTGCAGATAAAAAAGCAATACCAACACCTGCCACCGTTACGGTTAAACTTAAAAAAGACGGCATGCGCCTGATGGGCGAAGTAAAAAGTGCTGATGAAAGCTTCCCCATAAAAGATGTAACCATTATTTTAAAAAATGTAATGACCCGCCAGGAAGACCGGCAAACAACTTCGGTAAATGGCCAATACAATTTCAAACTCGATTACGAAACTAACTACCGCCTTAGCATTGATAAGCGCTCATCCGGAGTCTTCAACAAATATCGCGATACCACGTTCTATGTTTCAACCATCGGTTTCAATCAGCCGCTCGATTACAAACTCGACATCAACCTTACAAAAGACCTTACCCAGCACAACGAAATGCCTTCCGGCTACAATGCCTCAAAGGTAACAGCCAGTAAAGACCTTAAGCCGGTGGTGCCAATAAGCGAGGGCAAACCCATCACTTCAATTGCCGTGGGCAAACGTGTTTATACAACGGCAAAGGTATTAGACCCTAAATTAGTTCCGGACACCGGTTCCAAAACACAAGGCGCAACTCAAAACAATCCACCGGTTGCCATTGCTACAAAAAAATCGTTAGAAGATTCCCTTGCTCAATTAAGGACAGAGCAACTACGCATTGCCCGCCAGGAAATTGCTAAAAAGGAGCATGATGATTCAATAACAAAATTGCTGGTCGCTACTCGTAAAAAAGAAGTTCGAGACTCTCTTACCAAAGTGGCCCAGGCTAATAAATTCAAAGCCCTTCAGGATTCTGTTTACCAGGCCAACGCCGCTCAGTATAAGTTGATTGCCGATAAGGCTGCTAAAGAGGCCAGGAGAGATTCACTGGCAAAAGCAAAAACGGAGCAACTACCTGTCGAGCGCGTTGTTGCCGCCCAAAAAGCAGCTTCCGATTCGGGTGCCCACCTTGCTGTAGCCACCATCGACTATCAAAAAGTTACGCAGGATTCTATTAAAGCTATTCGCTTGGAGCAAAAGCGCATTGCACAACAAGTAGTCGCGCAAAAAGCTTACCAGGATTCGGTAAACAAAACACTTGTCTATGCACATCAAAAATTAGTTCAGGACTCCATCAATCATGCAAAGCGCGAAATGCAGGCCGCCACTGATGCTCGTCTCATTCAAAAAGCTTACGATGACTCCGTTTCAAGAGTGCTAGCTGCCTTGCATAAAAAAGCGGTGTATGATTCTATTGCCAAAACTGCACAAGTCAACAAACTCAAATCTCGTCAGGACTCAATTTATCAAGCCATTGCTAATAAGGCAGCCAAAGAGGCAAAGAGAGACTCTCTTGAAAAGCAAAGGCAGAACAACTGCCAGTTGATCGGGTTATTGCCGCTAAAAAAGCCGCCGCCGATTCGCTCAATATTGCCCGGCTAGAACAAAAGCGATTACTTCAGGAAGTAGCCGCGCAAAAGGCTTATACCGACTCAGTTAATATGGCTTTGGCATCTGCTCGTCAAAAACTCGTTCAAGACTCCATCGCTCATTCCCGTCGGGAACTGCAAGCCGCAGCGGATGCACGGGTCATTCAAAAAGCATATCAGGATTCCATTTCAAGAGTTGTAGCGGCAACGCGCAAAAAAGAGGTTCGCGATTCTTTCTCAAGGTTACAACAATCAGCAAAATTAAAAGCGCTTCAGGATTCGATTGCACAAGCTAATGTAGCGCAGCAACGACTGGCCATCGAATTAGCGGAGAAAAAGGCTCTCAAAGACTCGGTAAATAGGGTGAAAACCGAACGGATACACTTAGCCAAAGAAATGGCGGCTAAAAAGACATATACGGATTCAATTAACCGGGCCCTGATTGATGCACGTCAAAAATTAATTCAGGACTCAATATCACATGCTCATCGCGAATTACAAGCAGCAGCTGATGCCCGTTTAATTCAGAAGGCTTACCAGGATTCCGTTTCACGCTTGTTAGCTGCATTACATAAAAAAGAACTACGCGACTCTATTTATCGTGCAAAGCTTGAAAAAGAAAAAGAGGCTAAAGAACAGGCGCTCCTAAAAGCCCATCAGGATTCGATTGCTGCGGTCTCTTTGTTGGAAAGAAGACGTGCCAAGGATGACTCAATAATGCATGCCAACGAAGCGTCAAGACAAAAGGCCATGCAGGATTCTATCGCCAGATACAAGGCCCAACAGGAAAGGTTAAGTCGTGAATTGGCGGCTAAAAAGGCTTTCAAAGATTCTGTAAATCTTGCTGAGGCCGAACAAAAACGAATCAGCCAGCTGTTAGCTTCCAAAAAAGCTTTTGAAGATTCGATGTCGCGCGTAGTTCAAATAGCGCGTCAAAAATTTGTAAACGATAGTGCCGAACAGGCCCGTGCCGAACAGCAAAAAACGGCCCGCTTACAAGCCGAACACAAAAACTACGACGACTCCATTACTTCGGTGCTAAAAGAAACCCGCCATAAAATGTGGCAGGACTCTATTGCCCGCTCCAAAGCTGAACTACACCGCTTAACAGAAGAGGCCTCCATTAAAAAAGCTTTTGAAGATTCCATTAGCAAAGTGCTGGCCTTTAACCGAAAAAAGATGGTTGAAGATTCCATGTTGATTGTAAAGGCCGAAAAGGAGCGTTCGGCAAAACTGCTAGCCGCCAAAAAAGCGCATGATGACTCAATAGCCCGCGAACAAAAAATGGCCTACGATTTACTGGCCCAAAAAGCAGCCCGCGATTCAGTTGAGCACCGGAAAGCACAGCAGAGCACTACTGCACAGTATGCTTCTTCTAAAAAGGTATTTGAAGACTCTTTGGTAAAAGCATTTGAAGAAGAGCATCAAAAAACCGTACACGAGTTTACGTTGCGCAATAAAACAGAACAGGAAAAAACGGCTAAAGTGTTGGCTGCCAAAAAAGCGGTGGAGGACTCCTTACAGAACTTAAAAAACCAACAGCTTCGGTTAGTTCAGGAATTGGCCGTTACAAAAAAAGCTTCGCGCGACTCAATAGCAAATGCTTATGCTGATGCGCATAGAATGATTGCTCGCGATTCTTCGTTGCGCTCATCTGCCGAAAAAGAAAGAAGGGCGAAGGAATTGGCTCTACAAAAGTCATTGAGAGATTCAGTTAGCCGGGCCACTGCCGAGCAACGGCGTATGGCCATGCAATTAGCGGCCACCAAGCGTTTTGAAGATTCGGTATCGCTGGTACTAAAAGAAACCCGACAGGTTTTTGCCAAAGATTCAATAGCACATGCTAAAGCCGACGAAGCGCGCCATGTTGAAGATGTTGCTACGCAAAAAAGATTGAAGGAGCAGGCATTGGCTGCTAACAAAAAGGCTGTTCAGGATTCATTGCAACGCATACGTGCAGAGGCCGAAAAAACAGTCTTGTCCGACTCAATTGCAAAGGCCCGCGCCTCGTTATCGCGTGTAAGCAAAGAGTTGGATGCTGCCAAAAAGAAGGTCAAAGACGACTCTCTTACCCTCGCTAAAGCCGGTCAACTGCAGTTAGCTAAAGAGCTTGCCGAAACCACGAAACGCCAGCAACAGGAAGCTGCGCAGCAGAAAAAACTTTTAGCCGATTCGTTGAATAAAGTAAAAACCGCGCAGGAACTACAGGCCAAACAATTAGCCGAATACAACAAGCAACAGCAACAATTAGCGGCGCAACAAAAAAAGATGTACGAAGATTCGTTGAGCAAAGCGAAAGCAGAGCAGGACTTAGCTAAAAAAGAACTTGCCGAACTAAAAAGAAAGCAAGCCGCTGAAGCCCGTAAAAAGGTAGTACAGGATTCCGTCGCCAACGTAAAAGCGTTACAGGAAAAAGAGGCCGCTGAATTAGCAGAGAATAAAAAGCAGGCACAAATTGAAGCAGGCAATCGCTTAAAGGCTATACAGGATTCTCTTTCCATAGTTAAGGCTCAGCAAGACAAAATCGCCGAACAAAGAAAGCAGGAAGTTGCGCTGCGCAAAAAAGCAGTTGAAGACTCTTTAGCTACCGTCAAAGCGGCTCAATTGCAGGCGGCCAAGGAACTTGCAGAGCAAAAGAAACAGGCAGAGGCCATTCGTAAAAAAGCCGTTGAAGACTCAGTTGCTAACGTAAAGGCAGAACAAGAACTGGCAGCCAAACAGTTGGCCGAACAAAAGAAACAAGCAGAAATTGAAGCTGCCAATAGAAAAAAGGCAGCAGATGACTCTATGGCTGCAGCAAAAGCCGAACAACAAAAATTGGCCAACGAGGAAGCCCAACGAAAACAAGCAGAAGAACAAGCCCGCATTAGAAAGAAAGCTGTGGTGGATTCTATGGCCATTGTTACCGCCGCACAACGCAAAAAGTTCATTGAAGACTCCATCGCCACTTTAAATGCGGAAAAGGAACGCCTGGCGCAGGAAGTGGCTCGCAGAAAAGCAGCTGACAATTCGCTGGCCAAAGAAATTCAGGCAACCACAGCTGCACCAACCAGCACCCGGCAACAACCGGTACCGGTAGCAGAGGCTGAGGCCGGTAATGTAGTTATCAGGGAAAGCGATACACCAACTACGGATATGAAGGCTATGTTCTTTGCCAAAAACAGTTACGACATTAACACCGCAGCCAGCGAGCAGCTAAAAGCGCTTTTACACCAGCTGCAAAGCGACCCTACATCTCATCTAAATATTTATGCCCTTGCCTCAACCGGTGAAAATAATCCGCGTCAAACTTCGCTGCGCCGGTCCGATATGGTATTGCGCTACTTCATACAAGCAGGTATTCCTATTAACCGCATCCGTTCATTCTATTATGGCAACAACATTTCGCGCAATGGCTGCACCAATCCAAATTGTCCTGAAGAGTTATTGCAACAAAACCGTTGCGTTGTTTATGATGTTGTGAAGAAGTAACGTACACAATAAAAAGCAAATCCTGTCTCCCTTTGGAGCAGGTGCGTTAAGGTAAGGGCATTAAAACGCAAGGGCGGCTCCTCCGGAACGCAGGCATTACCAAAATATAAGGACATTCAAAAACGCTCCAGAGGAGCAGTCTGTTTGTAGTCCACAATCATGAGTGCGGTCGCGCTCCGTAGGAGCCGCCTGTTTTCTTAGCAAACCAAGAGGCCTCTTCATATACCTGAAATCTCTGGTAATATTAGGTTTGAGCCCATTAAATTAATCTCTTAATTTAACGCACATGCTCTTTGAAAGGGGATGGTTACATTTTCATAAGCCGAAGGCCTGTAAAATGTACACAGAGGGAGGAAGATGTCCTGAATGAGCAGCGTTTCACAATACAAAACCGCCAACTAATTTTCTCGGCGGTTGCCTATGTGTTTTATCCGTGCGAAAAATACATTTGCAATTTCCTTACTTCCCCTCATAAATCTCAGTTATATCTTTTCCCTCCCAACAAGCCGGCACCGTTAACCCCAGCATTTTTGCCACTGTTACGGTGGTGTCGTAATTCCGGGGGTTCGATTTGAGGGTATATCCTTTTTTAATACCCGGTCCGGCAATAATAAGCGGAACATTTATTTCCTGCGGTGTTGTGCCGCCGTGTCCCTTACCAATTCCGCCATGGTCGGCAATAATCATTATAACAGTACTTTCTTCAATGCCTGCGCTCTTTACTGCGTTCATAATTTTGCCAACAACCACATCAGCTTCGCTAACCGCTTTATAATATTCCGGCGTACCATGCCCGTATTTGTGCCCGGTTTCATCCACGTCGTTTAAATCAATAAACAGTAAATCGGGTTTGCGCAACTTAACCGAAGTTACCGCTCGCGAACATACTAGGCCGGTCCATAATGTGCGCTCTTTAGCAGTGCAAACGCGCGGCTCAATCAGCCGAACAAAACTCCACCACCCGGCAAAACACATAATTTTTGCGTGGTGCTTTTGTTCGCGTAGTACGCGGAAAATAGTAGGAAAAATGTGCCCCTTTTTGCCATTGCAATAAACCGAGTCTTTAATATCGCGCACCTGCCACTTGTTACTCCAAATGCCATGCGCTGCCGGCGGAACACCCATAATGATAGAGGCCCAGTTAGGGCTGCTGACTGTTGGCAATTGCGCTTTGCATTCAAAACTGTGGCTGCCGTGCGCCATTAATGAATCCATATTCGGCGAATGCGCCTTCATTACCCCATCGGGCGACATGCCATCAACGCCAATAATAATAACGTGCTTTATTTTACCCTGTTGCGCATAAACTACATTGGTAAATAGCAAAAGTAAGAGTGCGATTCTTCTCATGAATATGTGATTTGGTTTTGAAGACGGGCCGAAAATAAGATTAAGCCATGGAAGTTTCAGCCCATTCAGGACTAAGTAGTAATCGGAATCCTGACCTCAGAGAGTTCACCGCTTTATAGAATTATGACAAGGAAAGATACACGACCCAATAGAGGTCGCACCGTGTTCACTATCAGCCACCCCTTTTGATGTTTCAAAATTCAATGGCTTTGTTGTGTTTATATACTTGAAAGCTACTCGCACAAAAATTTTATTTTCGATTAATATTATAAAAGTCCGAAAAGGTAATATCAAAACACATGACAACTAAAGGTGCTCGCAGAGGTGGACAACCACTGCTATTTCAAAATGACAAAGCCACCTCTCTCATTCGCGTAGCCTTAGATTCAAGGACGTTTAAAGAGAATTGGATTCAAAATCTGATTCAAAACAATCCCGACATTTTGCCTATTCGAGAAATTGAGCCAGTTTTTAGTCCGGCTATTTCCATTGGTCGTGAAGTAATGACATCCGTGGGATATATTGATAACCTGTTCATTTCACCAGACGGTTATTTGACAATAGTAGAAACAAAACTGTGGCGTAATCCCGAAGCAAGACGAGAGGTTGTAGGTCAGATACTCGATTACGCAAAAGAGCTAAGCAAATGGACGTTCACTGATCTTGACAAATCCGTAGTTGCGTATAACCAACTTTGCAATAACAATGGGGATGGCCTATTAGCTACTGTTCGCAAAAGTTACGAGTTGGATGAAGCCGACGAACAATACTTTATTGATAATATCAGTAAAAACTTAAAGCAGGGTAGGTTTTTACTTTTAATTGTAGGCGATGGCATCAGGGAAAGTGTTGAAGACATGGTGGAATATCTAAGCCAAACTCCTCAACTATATTTTACGTTGGCCTTGGTAGAATTACAGGTTTTTAAACTACATGAAACCGATAATTCCTTAATTATACTTCCACAACTTATTACCAGAACCAGAGAAATTACCAGGGCTATAGTAAGAATTGAAGTGAATAATTCTGCCGATTTAAAAGTAAGCATTGAAACAGATTTAAGTACAGAATCAAATATGCAGGCCTCAACAACAAAAAGGCTAAGCATTTCTGCCCAGGATTACTTTGAACAGCTCGAAAAAAACAAAGGAAAAAACATAGCAGAATTTGCCGGTCAAATTATTAAAGACAGTGAAAAATTAGGATTGTATATAGAGTGGAATTCGGGCAGCTTTAGCGTTAAATTACCGGATCCACAAGGCAGTGGAATTAAAATAACCATCATAAACATTGACCGGGTTGGGCTTTTTTATCTGGGCTATTCAAAAGGAGCGGTTGAAAAGTTGGGCTTGCCTATTGAATTAAGCTGTGATTTTGCAGCCGATACAGCGGCAATGCTCCCTGGCATCAAACAAAATTCCGATAAAAAATATGTTTGGAACAAATATTCTACGCTAACCGATCTTGCACCAGCTTATGACAAATTCCTGTTGCGAGTCAAGAAATATATTGATGACATAATTCAGGTAAGTCAAACCAGGGAGGGGCTGTAATAACATCAATAATTCCTGTATTCGTACTAATTCAAACAAATCTCAAAACTCACTACATTGGTTATAATGGTTTCTGCAGCGCCCTTAAAAATGTTATAGGTGTGGTTGTTGATTTTAACTACTATAGACTGGTTATCGCTCGAATTTTCTTTCACTTCAACCATATCTCCAGGAAAAACCCCTAATTCCAGTAGTTTTTCGCAAAAAAGGTTGTTTCGCATATCTACAATAAATGCGCGCTCGCCGGGTAATAGTTGGGTCAGTGGTTTCAAGGTGCTCAGGTTTGCATTCAATTTAATGCCCGAAAATAATTTTGTCAAGGCTTAAATCAAAATTTTCATTGTGCACAACAAAGCGCCGGTTGTTTAATGGCCTATCGTTTTAGCTGTTATGGCTAAGGTGATGGCCTCCAAAGTTGGGGCAATCGCATTTGGTGGCCTTGCATGAGGGGAGGGCGCTTAAAAGCATAAAGCCTGCTACGGCTATCAACACTATGCGTGTAATATGTTTAATTTGTCTGGGCATATCCCTTTAACATTTACCGGTAAAAATAATTCTTCTAATTGGAACGCACACGCCGAATTTTGGTTGCCCCACTTGATTGGGGCCTTGGCCACGCCACGCGCTGCATTCCGCTTATAAATGCCTTATTAAAACGAAACGCCGAAGTAATTATTGCCGGTAGCGGTAGTTCGGCCGGGCTTTTAAAAATAGAGTTTCCCGGGCTTAAGCACTATCCCTTACCGGGCTACAATCCGCGTTACCCCGCTAACAGCAATATGGTTTTTACCATGGGGTTACAACTACCTCGTTTTATTAAAACCATTTACAGCGAATACCGTGCAGTTAACAAGCTGGTGGAGGAAGAGAAAATTGATGTGGTTATTTCCGACAATCGTTACGGTTGCTATTCGCCGCAGGCAAAATCCATTTTCATTACCCATCAGCTTCACATCCTCATGCCACATAACTTTAAATGGATGGAAGGCTATGTTAACTACTTCAACCATCGCCAGGTCAAAAATTTCGACGAGTGTTGGGTGCCTGCTGATAACGCCGATTTGCTGGGCGATTTGGTCCCCGGCAAACTGCCATTAAATACTCGTTTTATTGGGTATCAATCGCGATTCAAAAAAACGGAGTCGGGCTTAAAATATGACGTAGTAGCCATTGCCTCTGGCCCAAATCCTCAGCGAAAGTTATTTGCAGATATGTTACGAACCCAACTTAAAGCAAGCGGCCTAAATGCGCTTTTAATTGCGGGAGATGTAAGTGGGACAGAAGTTTTTTCGGAGGAGGGTAACCTCAGCGAAGCCAATTATTTAATAGGCGATAAGCTTAATGAAGCGATTCAACAGAGTAAAACAATTGTAACCCGTTCCGGCTATAGCACCATCATGGATCTGGCAAAACTTGGCAAAAAGCCTATATTTATAGCTACCCCCGGGCAAACGGAGCAGGCGTATCTTGCAGCGCAATTAATGAGCAAAGGCATTGCTTATTCCATGGAGCAATCGGCCTTTAATTTGAAAAAGGCATTAAAAGAATCTGATAAGTTCAGCGGTTTTACGACTTTTGAGGACGATGTCACACTTTTGGACAAGGCAATTCAATCCATTTTATGATTAAGCTGATTAAAAGTTTTGGATACGCCATTAAAGGCATGATGGTTGCCGTGCGCGAAGAGCAGAATATGCGTATTCACCTTATTGCCATTGCGGTGGTAACTATTGCCGGTATTTACCTGGGCCTATCCGCTATTGAGTGGGCTATACTAGCGCTAACAATAGGCTCTGTCATTTCGATGGAAATGATTAATGCAGCTATCGAGTCTTTGGTTGACCATGTTACACCTGAGTACCACAAAGAAGCCGGAAAAATAAAAGACCTAGCCGCCGGCGCCGTACTGGTAGCCGCCATTGTTGCTACGGTAATCGCCGTGTATATTTTTGGCAATAAGATTTTCAATTTGATATTTTTCTAAGTTGAAGCCATCCGGGTATGAATTTTCATTATCGCAAACTACTCCCCGCCGATTCAAAAAAATATCGTGAAACCAGGCTGGATGCCCTCGAAAAGTTTCCTGAAAACTTTGGTTCAAGTTACGAAACCGAGTCCGCCAAACCTAAGCTGGCTTTTGAACTTGTAATAGAACAGCAAACCGGCAATAACTTTATAGTAGGTGCATTTGATGGCGACAAACTGGTTGGCATTTGCGGCTTCGCACAGGAAACAGGGCCGAAGATTCAACATCGGGGCCTTATTATCCAAATGTATATTCAGCCAGAGTATCAGGGCAAAAAATTAGGCCAACAATTATTACAAACCGCCATTGTGGAAGCTTTCAAAATACCCGAAGTTGAGCAACTGGCCTTAGGCGTTATTACCCACAACTTAAGCGCCGCAAAAGTTTATGAACGAGCCGGCTTTACCGAGTTTGGTATGCAGCCCAGCTATATAAAAATAGGCGAAAAATATCTGCATCAACGACTGATGCTGCTGGATAGAAAGAGTTACGTGTCATTATAACATCGGTTCAGCACCAAAGGCAGTCCACTCTTCGTAAGCGGGCCCATAAATGCCATGCACTTTTTTGCCTTGCATACGCATAATAACACTTAGCTGTCCGCGATGATGTGCCATATGCGTTATTAGGATATGTAGCGTTGTTCCTCGCTTCCACTGGCTGCCATACATGTCATCTTCCTTTTGCAAATCGGCATCAGTCCAATTTTGGGTTATTTGTTCTATCAATGAGTCTGATGAAAGCACCCATTCATTATGCAACTCAGCAATCGTTTCACCTGCATAATCCTGCTGGTCTTTACCGGCAACTTGTAGCCCCGTTTTGTTCATCATTTCCGATACGGTATGAATAATATGCCATGTCAATACACCTGCAGGCCGAACCTTTTCATGAACCTTAACAGGAAGTATATCGTTGGTTAATTCATCGATATACCTAAGCATACTTTCCGATTCATATTTCCAGGTAGATACAAAATCATTAATTGAAGTGAACATGGCAATAGTATTTAGCCATGCAAGGATATAAATAATTTCAGCGGGATGCTTTGATTGTTCTTAAACAAACAAATGCTGTTGGATAGTTGTGGTATTGGTAGTTGGCTCCTGTTCGTTCTCTGTTTCTTCAACAAAAAAGTATTTCTGGAAAACCAGGATAACGAAAACACCGCTGGTTATAGCCGAATCGGCCACATTAAACACCGGGCGGAAAAATTCAAAATACTCGCCACCCCAAATAGGCACCCAACTTGGGAAGAAGCCATGAAACAGTGGGAACCACATCATATCAACCACATGTCCTTGTAAAAAACCTGCATATCCCCCACCCTTCGGAAACAACTGCGCTACACTGCCACCATAACTATCCGAAAACATAAGTCCGTAAAAAGCACCATCTATCATATTGCCAATAGCGCCGGCAAGTATTAATGAACAGGCCACAACAAACCCCCAATGTGCTTTAGTTCTAAGCAAATGCACCACATACCATCCGCCACCAATAACAGCAGCCAACCTGAAAATGCTCAAAAACAATTTGCCCGATACGCCCGGCAGAACCATACCAAAGGCCATGCCCGGATTTTCGGTAAAGTGCAGGCGCCACCAGTTTGTAATTACTATTTCCTCGCCCATCAGCATATGGGTTTTGGCCCATATTTTAACCGCCTGGTCAACAACCAGCACTGCAAGAATGATTAAAATTACTTTATACGATTTCATACAAATTCTCCGTTTCCCTGCTTTGGTAAAAATAACGTTTCGGCAAATAAATTACTGCCTCCTGCTTGTTCTATACGGCACTTTTAATATTAAGTTTTTTAAACAAACACTTCAATAGCCGTTACAATTTGTCGCTTGTTCCGTACCTAACAATACCCGGTATTCGCCGCTTATTTCCGGTCAGTTGAATTAGTTCAATTCCACCTTCACCTTCAAAATCTCCTCATTCAACTCCACCTCCTCAAAATCATGCAACGAATCAACCAACAAAATCTCTTTTGCCAAAATTTCGTTGCTTATGTAATCTTTAAATTGCGATAAAGCCAATTCAAAAGTTTTGTTTTTCACCACCGAAACCTTAATCCGGTCCAGCACCTGGAAGTCTTTATCCTTCCGTATATTCTGCACCTTATTTACAAACTCGCGCGCGGTGCCTTCGTTGCGTAACTCATCTGTTATCTTAACATCAAGCGCTACTGTTATAGGCCCTTCGCTGGCCACCAACCAACCGGGTATATCTTCACTTTGTATTTCTACATCAGCAATTTCCAGGTTAAATGGTTCGCCATCTAAATTTAGCACAAACACTTTTTCTTGCTCCAGTTTCTGAAGGTCGTCTTGCGTAAACCCAGCAATAGCGGCCTGCAGGCTCTTCATTTTGCCACCCACTTTTTTGCCCAGCTCGCGGAAATTGGGTTTTATCTTCTTCTTAACAATTCCCGATGTGTCGCTGATATAATCAATGGCCTTAACATTCACCTCGCTCAAAATGTAGCTCTCCACTTTCTGTAGCTGCTCTTTCATCTTTTCGTTCAGCACCGGTATCATTATTTTTTGTAGTGGCTGACGAACTTTTATTTTTTCCTTTTTGCGTAACGAAAGCACAAGCGAACAGGCCTTTTGCGCCAACTCCATTCTCTCCTCCAAATCCTTATCCATTTTGCTTTCTGTAACGGTAGCCAGGTAAGTTAAATGCACCGACTCATAACTATAGGCCGTTTTACCATTCGCTCCATTCGCTCTGATATTATCACTCAGGCTTTTGTATAACCACTCACTAAAGAACGGCGAAACCGGGCTCATTAACTGAGCAACCACATTCAAACACTCATACAAAGTTTCGTATGCCGAAACCTTGTCTGCGCTCATCTCCCCTTTCCAAAACCTTCTACGGCTTAAACGCACATACCAGTTAGACAAATGCTCATCCACGAATGCTTCAATAGCACGAGCAGCCTTAGTAGGCTCATAGTCTTCGTAAAACCCGGTAACGTCTTTTATCAGCGATTGCAGTTTTGAAATAATCCAGCGGTCTAACTCTGGTTTTTCGTTAAACGGCACCAGGTTGTTTTCATCAATCTTCCAGCCATCTATATTGGCATATAGCGCGAAGAATGAATAGGTATTATACAGCGTACCAAAGTGCGCGCGCGTAACATCCTGCACACCCGCAATATCAAACTTCATATTATCCCAAGGGTCGCTGTTGCGCATCATATACCAGCGTATAGCATCGGCCGAATATTTTGCAATAGCTTCAAACGGCTCAATAATATTGCCCAAGCGCTTGCTCATTTTATTGCCGTTTTTATCCAGCAACAAACCATTACTCAACACATTTTTATATGCTACCGAGTCAAACAATAACGTTCCCAAAACATGCAACGTAAAAAACCATCCCCGCGTTTGGTCAACGCCTTCCGAAATAAAATCTGCCGGGAAACTCTTTTCAAAAATTTCAATGTTCTCGAAAGGCCAATGCCATTGTGCATAAGGCATGGCACCGCTATCAAACCAAACATCAATCAAGTCGGGCACCCTATTCATGGGTTTGCCGCTTTTCGATATCAGCACTATTTCATCAACCATTGGCTTATGCAAATCAACTTGGTTATGAAAAACTTCTTTTTCAATAATTACGTACTTGTTATGGCCAAGCTCTTTCGCTTTAACTACCTCTTCATACAGCTGGTCTATCGAACCAATAATCATTTCCTCACTTCCATCTTCCGTTTTCCAGATAGGCAGCGGAGTTCCCCAATAACGGCTGCGCGATAAATTCCAATCAACCAGGTTTTCTAACCACTGGCCAAATCTTCCTTCACCGGTATGTGCTGGTTTCCAGTTAATAGTTTTGTTCAATTCAATCAGGCGCTCCTTTGCTGCGGTAGTTTTTATAAACCAACTATCAAGCGGATAATAAATAACCGGCTTATCGGTACGCCAGCAATGCGGATAGTTGTGCTCGTATTTTTCAGTCTTGAAGAGTTTGTTCTCCAGTTTCAGCTTCAACACAATCAAATCATCCACACTCATGTATTTCTCCAGGTGCGGAATAATATCCTTCAGTTTCTCTTTTTGAATCTGCAGCTCAGCAAATTTCTCCTCATCGGTTAGGTAAGCTTCTTTTATGTAGCGCTCGCCCAACGGAAAAACAGGGTCGTTCACTTCACTCACAAACTTACCTTGTTTATCAACGAGCGTTAACGCGCCCAAACCATTTTGGCGCGCCACCTTAAAGTCATCCGCGCCAAACGATGGGGCTATGTGTACAATACCGGTTCCGTCGGTAGTGGTAACAAAATCACCAACTACCACTTTAAATGCGTCTCCCTCGGCTGGTTGAGTATACGGCAACAACTGCTCATATCTTAAACCTGCTAAACCCGAGCCTAGTCCTAAATCTTCGCTGTGCTTTAATTCCAGGTTATTCCATTCAAAGGTCTTTTCCAGTAAATCAGCCGCAAGTATTACGCTTACCTCTTTTTTTGTGTAGAAGTTTACTGTTTTAGCTTTTACATAGCGAATATTAGCTCCTACTGCCAGTGCAGTATTCGAAGGCAAAGTCCATGGCGTAGTCGTCCAGGCAATAAACCTTACATCTTCAGCATCATTATCAAACAAAAATTTGCTTTTCTCATCGTATACTAACTTAAACATGGCCACAGCCGAAACGTCTTTCACGTTTCTATAACAACCCGGCTGGTTCAGCTCGTGCGAGCTTAACCCTGTGCCCGCCGCCGGCGAATATGGCTGAATAGTGTAGCCTTCATAAAGCAAGCCTTTATCATAGAGTTTTTTAAGCAGCGCCCAAAGACTTTCTACATAGTTATTTTCATAGGTAATATATGGGTTGCTCATGTCAACCCAGTAACCCATTTTCACCGTCATGTCCTGCCATACATCGGTAAAGCGCAATACGTCTTCGCGGCAAAGTTTATTGTACTCAGCAACCGAAATTTTGATGCCTATATCTGCTTTGGTAATACCTAATTGCTTCTCAACGTTTAGCTCTACGGGTAAACCGTGCGTATCCCAGCCCGCCTTCCTTTCAACGCGGTAACCCTGCAGCGTTTTAAAGCGGCAAAACAAATCTTTAAGGGTACGGCTCATTACGTGGTGTATGCCTGGCTTGCCGTTGGCTGATGGAGGGCCTTCATAAAACACAAAACGTTTGTCATCTGGGCGCGATGAAATACTCTTTTCAAAAGTCTTATTCTCCGCCCAAAACTTAAGAATGTTCTTCTCAATATCGGTAAGCGACAATTGGTCAAATTCGGGATATCCGGTTGTATCCGGGTTTTTCTGTTGCATAAGAAGGGCGAAGATATTACTTTTTGATTTTAGCCCCGATGAAATACAAATAGAACGCTGATTTATTATGATTTTTATGATTAGTGATGATTGAAGGTTTGTTTTTTGAGCATCCGGTGATTTTTGCTTTTTTCCATCATTGTATTATCATAAGGAACCATAAGCATCATAATTAATCAGCGTTCCATTGCATTAGCAAACTTTTAATTTTCAAAACTTAACTAGTTTGCTATTTTCGCATCACTCTAAAAAACAAGCACATGAACTTTCCGGCAGATTTAAAATACAGCAAAGAACACGAGTGGGTTCGTGTTGAAGGCAATACTGGTTACATTGGCATTTCCGATTTCGCACAAAAAGAACTAGGCGATATCGTTTACGTTGAAATTGAAAGCATTGGCGAAACCTTTGCAAAAGATGCCGTTTTTGGTACTGTTGAGGCGGTAAAAACCGTTTCGGACCTTTTTATGCCTGTTGGCGGAAAAGTGCTTGAAAAAAACACTGCCCTTAATGATAACCCCGAAGTGGTTAACACCGACCCTTACGGCGCCGGCTGGATGATTAAAGTTGAATTTACGAACGCCGCAGATTTAGACGGCCTTATGGATGCTACCGCCTATAAAGCACACGTGGGAGCATAACCGCTACACCGTAAACACATGCAATCAAATTCGTTTTTAAAATACAACTGGCCGTCCATTTTATGGGCGGCTTTTATTTTATACCTGTGTATGATGCCCTCAAAGCATTTGCCGCATATCCCCATTCCCAACTTCGATAAAATAGTACACTTCACTTTTTACTTCACCTTTGTTTTGCTAACCAATTGGGGATGGATGAAGCAGCAAGCGTTTGATTCATTACACAAAAACGCACTGCTCAAAATATTTGTGTTGGCCTGCGCTTATGGTTTTACCATCGAAGTTTTGCAGGAAACACTAACCACCGATCGCCATTTCGAACTGTTAGACGAGGCCGCGAATGCAACCGGCACCGCAATAGGTAGCCTGTTGGCGGTTAAATTACTTAAATAACTTCCGCACTGTGGCCAACATCTATTAATTTCAGTTTAGCAATGAAAAAAGTCCTTCTTCTTATCGCCTTACAGTTTTCACTATTCGTTATGGTTGATGCACAACCGGGGCGCGATGAAACGCTGGCCAACAGTTATATGCAGGAGGGCGAGTTTGACAAGGCTGCCGAACTGTTTCAATCGCTTTGGGAGAAAAGTAACTACGATCTCAAATTTTACACCCCGCTCTATAAATGCCTGCTTACACTTAAAAAATACGACGACCTTGAAAAGGTGGTTCAGCGCGAGATAAAGAAAGGTAGCGGGGCGGCCCAATTCACCGTTGATCTTGGTTACCTGTATTCTCAAATTCCGGACCCAACTAAGGCTAAAGAGCAGTATGATAAAGCTTTGAAGGATGTTAAGCCGTACGAAATTGCCATCCGCAACCTGGCCAATTTTTACGAGGCCTACCGATTGTATGACTACGTAATTGCCTCCTACGAGAAGGGCGGAAAGCTGATAAAGAACGAATCATATTTTAGTATGGAGCTGGCTAATGCTTATATGAATAAGGGCGATGCCACAAATGCCGTAAAGTATTTCTTAATCAACCTCGAAACAAATCCACAAAACGAACAGCTGATTAAAAACACCGTTCAAACCAATGGCAGCGAAGCAAAGTTGCTTGACCAGCTTGAAACCCAGCTTTACGGTAAGGTTCAAAAAAACACTAATAACGAGCAGTACATCGACCTACTAACCTGGGTATATATTCAAAACAAAGATTTTGAAGGTGCCCTGGCTCAAATGAAAGCCTGGGACAAACGCAAAGGCGAAAATGGCCAACGTGTTTTAGAAATTGCCCGCATGGCTCAAACCGAAGGCGATTATGATAATGCTATTGGTGGTTATGAATACGTGGTAAACAAGGGCAAAGAAAACAGCCTTTACTTTGAGGGGCGCACCGAACTACTAAACTGCCGAAAAGAGAAGATTTCGAAAACCCTGAATTATACCCAGCAGGATTTATTGGGCTTAAAGAGCGATTACCTGGCTTTTATTAATGATAATGAACGCAACTTTCGTACCGCTCAAAGTATGAAAGACCTTGCAGATTTAGAAGGCTTTTACCTGCACGATATTGATGGCGGTATTGTGCTGTGTAATGAAATTATTGCTATGCCCGGCGTGCCCAACAAACTTAAAAACCAAACCAAACTCTCGTTAGGCGACTTCTATCTAATAACCGGGGATGTTTGGGAGTCAACCCTGCTTTATTCGCAGGTTGATAAGGACGAGAAAGATTCTCCTCTAGGTGAAGAAGCGCGCTTTCGCAACGCCCGCCTCTCTTATTACAAAGGCGATTTTGATTGGGCACAAACTCAGTTAGAAGTTTTAAAGTCTGCCACCTCCGAACTTATTTCAAACGATGCCATCAACCTTTCAGTTTTTATCATTGATAATCTTGGTTTAGATACCGTTGCCACGCCTATGCAAATGTTTGCCCGTGCTGATTTGCTGATTTTTCAAAATAAGGACAGCGATGGCGTTGCTACCCTCGACTCTATTTCAAAACTATTCCCTGGCCACGCACTTAGCGATGATATCGAATTTGAGAAGGCCCAGTTATTCGTAAAGCATAAAGAATTCGACAAAGCCATCCCCCTGCTTGATGACATTCTTAAGAATTACAAAACCGATTTAAAAGGCGATGATGCTACATTTTTGTTAGCTGAAATAAACGAGCAACAACTACACAACAAAGAAAAAGCCATGGAGCTGTACAAAAGCATTATTACCGATTACAGCAGTTCGCTATTGGTAATTGAGGCCCGTAAGCGGTACCGGTTGTTGCGGGGAGATAAAATTACAGAGTAGAGACCCGATGCATCGCGTCTTTTTATGTGTTCGCAAAATCCCATCCATTCCCTAAATTGCATCCACTAACGAATTTCAACCCAACATGATAGTATACAACGTAACCGTAAAAATTGACTTAAACGTTCACGATATTTGGATTAGGTGGATGAAGGAAGAGCACGTTCCCCGCGTTATGGAAACCGGTTGCTTTGTTGAAAGCAAAATCTACCGCATTTTGCAGGAAGATGAAACCGAGGGTATATCATACGCCTTCCAGTATTTTGCAAATACCATGGGCGATTACTTTAACTACAAAGAGAACTTTGCCCCTGCCTTGCAAAAGGAACTTTTAAATATTTTTCCCGAAAAGTTTACAGCGTTCAGAACTATATTGAAGGAGGTTTAACGCATTACTCCTGGTAATACACCCTCTTTACCCGTGCCGAAATGCTGGTTAGTATTTCATAAGGAATCGTCTCCGCTGCAGTAGCAATATCTTCAATACCTGGTTGTTGTCCGAACACAATTACCTCATCTCCCTCTCCGGCTTCAATACCGGTTATATCCAGCATGGCCATATCCATACACACATTACCAATAATAGGCGCCAGCTTACCGTTTACCAGCATTTTTCCTTTACCGCCTGATAACTTACGACTTAATCCGTCAGCGTAGCCAATGCCAACTGTTGCAATACTTTTATCTTTCGATACCTTTCCAACCCTACCATAGCCCACCGACTCGCCTTTTTTTACATTTTTAATCTGAGAGATTGTCGTCTTAAGTGTTTGCACCGTCATCAACTTGCCCTGCACTTTTTCCGAGGCGTCAATTCCATACAAACCAATACCCAAACGCACCATATCAAACTGTGCCTTAGTATGGCGGGTAATACCATTGCTGTTTAAAATGTGGCGCAGTATTTTATAATCAAAGTGGCTGGTAAGCAATGTACTTACCTCATCAAACTTTGCAATTTGTTGTTTCGTAAAGTCATCATACTCCTTGTCCTCGCTGGCAGCCAAATGCGAAAACACCGACGCAACCTCTAATTGATGATTCAACTTTAATCTTTCAATCAGCACCGGTATTTCATTCGCTTCAAATCCTAACCGGTTCATTCCTGTTTCCAGCTCTAAATGTATTTTGTACTTTTCCCCATTCCCGTTTCTTAGTAAAGCCAATACCTCGGCAAATTTATCAAGCAGGTTAAGCGAATATATTTCCGGCTCAAGGTCATAATGAATCATGGTTTCAAAACTCCTTTGCTCCGGGTTCATTACCATTATCGGCAGTTTAATTCCGTTTTTGCGCAATTCCACTCCCTCATCAGCATAAGCCACTGCCAGGTAATCTACCCTGCTAAACTGCAGGGCGTTAGCAATTTCAAAGCTGCCACTGCCGTAGCTAAAAGCTTTAACCATAGCCATTATTTTGGTTTCAGGCTTCAACAGGCTTTGATAAACTTTCAGGTTATGTGCAATAGCATTCAGGTTAATTTCCAATACCGTTTCGTGCACCTTCTTTTCTAAAAACTTACCTATTATTTCAAATCTGAACTTACGCGCGCCTTTCAACAATATCACCTCGTTCTGAAAAGTAGATGAGTCAAGGCTTTTCAAAAGTTCCTCGGTTCCCTCAAAACAACTTACCTGCAGCGCATCATTCTTTTCAAACATCTTTTTCATGCGCATCAACGCAGGGCCTACCCCAATTAAGCGGCTCACTTTATTCTCGCTTAACACATTCGCCACCTCGGTGTACAAATCCAGCTCTCCCCTACCGCTTTGAAGAATATCCGACAGGATTACCGTCTTCTTAGGGTGTTGGTTTTGCTGCTTTAAAAAATCAATCGCAATTTTTATTGAGCCAATATCCGAGTTGTAGGTATCATTAATCAGTGAGCAATTATTAATGGCATCTTTCATTTCCAAACGCATAGCAATGCGCGAAAGATGTTTCATGCGCTCCTTAATAACATCAAAGTCCTTTTTCAAATACAGCATTACACAAACGCAATGCAATGCATTTTCAACGCTGGCTCGGTCTGAAAATGGTATTTGAAAATCCAGTTCCTTATTTTGATACCCGCACGAAATAAAAGATTGGTTATCCTTTTGCATTACGCTCACCACCTGCACATCGGCTTCGCTGCTCAGGCTCCAGGTAAACGTTTTTATTTTGTTCTCCGTCTCATCACTACCTTTCGATAGCGCGTTTATCTCTGCAACACTCTGGTTAATATCAAAATAGTCTTTGCAGTAAATCAGTATGTCGGCATTTACAAAAAGGTTCAGCTTCTCTTTGGTTTTGTGCCTTGCGCTCAAAAAACCTTCGCTGTGCGCTTCGCCTATGTTTGTAAAAACACCAATGTCGGGCTTAATGATTTTCTCCAGCTTATCCATTTCACCCGACTCGGATATCCCCGCCTCAAAAATGCCCAGGTTGTGTTCAGCATTAATAGGCCATACCGATAGCGGCACCCCTATTTGCGAGTTATAACTTTTGGGGTTGCGCACAATATTATAATCCTCATGCAGCAATTGATAAAGCCATTCTTTAACAACGGTTTTACCATTGCTACCGGTAACAGCAATAACCGGTAGGGTATATTTCGCACGGTGCGCTGCTGTTAGTTTTTGCAGCGCAACGGTGCTGTCTTTTACTAAAATAAAATTGCTCTCCGGGTATTTTGCCTCTGTAAAATCCTGTGCTTTCGACACTACAAAATTCCTGACCCCCTTTTTATAAAGCTCATCAATGTAATTGTGCCCATCCAGCTTTTGTCCCGTAAGAGCAAAAAAAAGAGTTTCCGAAGGATGTATTAATTTTCTCGAGTCAAGCAACAACTCTTGTATGGTGTATGCTTTCTTACTGCTAACTATAAGTTTACCACCGGTGCCCTTTACAACCTCTGCTATGCTATGTTCCGTTTTCATGCTCTCTTTACAATCTAACAACGTTTCTACTTTCACAAAAATATTGAATCAACTAACTTAGCTTCACTTTGTTTTTCAACAAAAGAAAAATCTATGAGCAAGATACGCAAGGCAATTGACAGAATGAGGGCTGGTGAAGATTTGGGTATTGACCGCACCGCCCAAAAAGGAAGACAACGCACCATTAACGCCGATGGCAGTTATAATATGGAGCGCCGCACGGGCAGGGTGTTGGGTAATTTCTATCTGTATCATTGGCTTATAACCGCTTCCTGGAGGCACTATTGGTTGGTAGTATTTGGCTTTTATGGAATTATGAACGTAATATTTGCCACCATCTACTTTGCAATTGGGGTCGATCAATTAAGTGGCGCAGAGGGCGCGACACCGGCAATACGATTAATGCATTGTTTTTTCTTTTCAGCGCAATCGTTTACCACCGTTGGCTATGGAGGTATATTTCCGGTTGGCAGATTGGCAAACCTTGTAGCCACGCTTGAGGCCTTTACCGGCTTAATGACCTTTGCTTTGGCAACCGGCACACTTTACGGCCGATTTTCGCGGCCCGTTTCAAACATCAAATACAGCAAAAACGCCATTATCGCTCCTTATAAAGATATTACCGGTATGCAGTTTATGGTGGCAAATGAAATGAGTTCGTCGCTAATGGAAATGGAGGCGCGCGTTAATATTAGCTGGAGTGAAGACGATGGAAGCGGGCAAGCAATAAGAAAATTTGCGCAGCTTAATCTTGAAATAGATAAAATTGCCCTGTTCCCTACCAGTTGGATATTGAATCACCCTATTGATGAGGAAAGCGTGCTATATGCACGTTCGCCCGAGGAAATTAAAAAGATGGACCTGGAAATTTTTGTGCTACTCAAGGGTTTCGACGATATCTTTTCTCAAACCATTTACAGCCGTCATTCGTTCATGGCCGCAGATTTTATTTATGGTGCCAAATTCCGTAAACCCTGGGCTATTAATAACGAAGGCCGCATAGTAATGGACCTAACCAAAGTTGGTGAATACGATTTGGTGGAGTTGCCTGTGCCGGAAATGGTGTAGGACCTAAAACGCCACTCCGCCCTCTTTCAGTTTTTCCGATTGCTCAGCTACAGCCAGTGCATCAATCATATTGCCAATATCTCCACCCATAAACGAGTCGAGGTTGTATACTGATAGGTTAATCCGGTGGTCGGTAATTCTTCCCTGTGGGTAATTGTATGTTCTGATTTTAGCCGACCGGTCACCGGTAGATACCAAAGTCTTTCTGCGTGCAGCAATTTCATCTTCGTGTTTACGCACGGCACTTTCATAAATACGCGTCTTCAGCATTTTCATGGCCGCTTCCCTGTTTTTATGTTGCGAACGTTCAGCCTGGCACTCAACCACCGTACCGGTTGGTATGTGCGTCAATCGCACCGCCGACTCTGTCCTGTTTACGTGCTGTCCACCCGCGCCTGATGCCCTAAACACATCTAACCTAATATCGGCTTCGTTCACTATTACTTCAACTTCATCGGCCTCTGGCAATACCGCAACCGTTACCGCCGAAGTATGCACGCGGCCCTTCGCTTCGGTTAATGGTATACGCTGCACCCGGTGCACACCCGATTCAAATTTCATTCTTCCGTAAACCTCTTCGCCCTCAATTTCGAGTACAACCTCTTTGTAACCGCCTGCACTGCCATCGCTGGCACTGGCAATAATTACTTTCCAGCCCCGCGTTTCGCAATAGCGGGTATACATACGGGCCAGGTCGCCGGCAAAAATACCGGCTTCATCACCACCGGTGCCTGCACGTATTTCAAGTAGTACGTTGCGGTCATCTTCCGGTTCTTTAGGCACCAATAAATTCCTCAGGTCGTCTTCAAACTTCTGCTTTTCTGCCTCCAGCTGGGTTAAATCGCTTTTAGCCATCTCTCTAAACTCCTCGTCGCTCTCGGTGTTCAGTATTTGCTTGTTACTGTCAATATTGCTCAGCACCAGCTTATACTTCTCGTATATGTTCACCACCTTCTCCAACTCTTTGTACTCTTTGTTCAGTTGGGCAAAGCGCTTCATATCCGTCATAGCGGCGGGGTCGCTCAGCGTTTTGCCTACTTCAATGTATTTACCTTTTATATTTTCTAACTGACTAAACATTTATCTTGCTTTGAGATGATTTACAATTTTATGAGGGCGCAAAAGTAAATCTTTTGCCACAAAGGCACTAAGGCACTAAGACACTAAGAAATGTAATCTTAAATTGTCTATTTCTGATACAGTTAGCATTGTGCCTTCGTGTCTTTGTGGCTACTGTATTTGTATAATGGCCCGCTAGTAGCGATAAAAATCTACCCGGTCCTTTTTCAAAATGGCCATGCGGTTTTTTTGAATTGCCGCCATTACCACCTCCGCAGTATCGGGTAATTGAATGGATTTTAAATCAAGCGAGATGAAGTTATAGGCATTTAACCGGCCGCTATCAAAATAAATTATCTGGTCCTGAAAAACCTGGAATTTCTTCAACCCTTTTATCGGTATCGTTTTGTTGTAGTTGCCGAAAATATCGAACACCATTATACCAATGGCCGGGTCGTTCAAGTAAACCGCATTGTCCTTCTCCACCATAAAATCAGGGTTGGGCACGGCATCCAGGGCGGTATTAAGTGGTTGGCTTTGCAATTTAATAGCCCCCGTTTCATCAATTTTCTTCAGTTTAAAATCGGTGTTATCATAAAACCACAACAACCCATCGTTAGACATAGTAACCGCCGAAACATTTTGATAACCTAAATCGAAAAAGTTGTAGGTAGTAAGTGGTGATAGGTATTTGTCAAGGGTAATAACCGTCATAAAGTCGGGGCAAAAAACCAAAATCTTCATCGGGTTGGTAACATCTACCATTCCTATCTTGCCATAATTAAACTCTTCGTAAGGGTACAGGTAGGTACCATCCGGCGAAAACTTGAAAACCTTATTATCGGTTGCTGTGTAGAAGTTGCTAAAGTTATCAATGGCTATAAAGTTCGCTTTGGTCTCATAAGTGCCAATAAACGAAAACGAAGTAGAAAACGACATGCAAAGCACCACCCACACCCCAAACAAAATCGGGGTAGCTTTCCTCTTCATCACGCTATATATCCTGCCGTAACACATTACAAATACATTAACACGTTAACACTTTCGCACCTTAACACACTCACTTATAATACTTTAACTCTAAATTATTCCCGTCAAAAACGGCATAGCTGTTATAATCAATCCAATCGCCGGTATTAATGTAGCGACTTTTTTCGTTCAGCATTATATCCAATGGCAAATGCCGGTGGCCAAAAATGAAGTAGTCAAAGTGCTCCTTCTGCAACACCTCTTTGGCAAAAGTAACCAGCCACTCATTTTCCTCGCCTCTAAAGGTTTCTAGCACCTTCTTATCGCCCTTTACCCCAAACCTGCTTTTGTGCGAAAAAAACGAGGCCACCTTAACCCCTACGTCAGGATGCAGCCATCTAAACAAAAATTGCGCCACTGGGTTTGCAAAAACGCGCTTAATAAACTTATAGCCATGGTCGCCGGGTCCCAACCCATCGCCGTGGCCTATGTAAAACTTCTTCCCGCTTAAGGTTATTTGAACGGGCTCTTTATGGACCTTTACGCCCAATTCCCTTTCCAGATAACCAAACATCCATAAATCGTGGTTGCCGGTAAATACATGCACGGTAATGCCTGCATCCGTTATTTCGGCCAGCTTACCCTGCAAGCGTGCAAAACCCATAGGTATTACCGTCTTGTATTCATGCCAAAAATCAAAGATGTCACCAATAATAAAAATCTCAGCCGCGTCCTGTTTCACCTCGTCCAGCCATTGCACAAAAAGCTTCTCTCTCGCCGAGCTTGATTGCTCATCGGGCGTACCCAGGTGTAGGTCGGAGGCGAAATAGATTTTGTTTTTTGGGGCCACAATTGCTAGTAACGTCACAAATCTATAAAACCATGCATGTAGTTAAGTAGAAATAATTTCTTTCCTGTAAATACATTTACCTTTTCAGCATTATTTCAACTAAGAAAACCCAAACTAAATAACCCAATGAAAATCGCGACCTGGAATTTAGAGCGGCCAAAGGTTTCCACCAAAACAAGAAACGCGAAAATCATTGAGAAGCTAAAAGGAATAGATGCAGATATTCTAATCCTTACCGAAACCAATTCAATAATTCACCCGGGCGCTGCGTATACTTCGTTTGCTACGCCGGCACTGCCTCTATCTAAAGGCCCCGCCCATAGCGTTGGTGAGAACAGAACTACCATCTGGAGTAAATACCCTGGCAGCAAGCACCTTGAAACTTATGATGACTTAACCAGCATTTGTGTTGGCATTCAGACTCCCTTAGGTCACTTAAATGTTTACGGAACAATAATCGGTATATATGGCAACCGTGAAGAAAGTTTCAAAGTCGACCTTAAAAAGCAGCTTGAAGATTGGAGAAAAATTTGTGCCGCTGGCAACATTTGCATTGCAGGCGATTTCAACATTACTTTTGCCGATAACTACTACTACACAAAAGAAGGTCGTCAAAAAATAAAGGACTGCTTTTCGGAGCTAAGCATCAATAACCTGACGGACCAAATTCCTGAGAACATTGATCACATAGCAATTGCAACATCTTTTTTAAAGTCCTCGGAAATCAAAACAGAGGTTTGGAATGAAGACAAAAGCCTAAGTGACCATATGGGTGTTTGCGTTGTTTTGAAGTAGTAGGCAATACACACCATCTAAAAACGGCTCACTAACTATAAATTGCATTATGATTGAAATTGTAAACTACACCGAAGACACCAAAGAATATGTAAAGCTTCTCAACTACGAGTGGCTCGAAAAATATTTTGTAGTTGAACCCACCGATGTTATCCAACTCGCCGACCCGCAGAGAGAAATAATTGATAAAGAGGGACAGATTTTTTACGCCAAACACAATGGCGCAACAGTTGGCACGGCGTCCCTGCTTAAAATTGAAGCTGGCGTTTTCGAATTGGGTAAAATGGCCGTATCAGAAAAAGCACAAGGCCTCGGCATTGGTAAAACACTGATTGAACACAGCATTAAAGTTGCACAGCAAATGCAACTTACCAAATTGATTCTCTACTCCAACAAAAGCTTAAAACCAGCTATCCACCTGTACGAAAAATATGGGTTTGTAGAAATACCGCTGGAGCCGGGCCACTACGGCCGAGCCAATATTAAAATGGAGAAGGTATTGTAACCAGATAGAGTGCTTTGCCGAGATTGTCATTTGATTCTTGTACTTTTAAGTTAGAAAGATGATAGGAAAGACTTCAAAATGGGGGCTATTACAACTAATGATTTTTTATTCAATAGTTAGTTCAGCTCAAGCGCTTTCCTTACCAAGACTCCCGTACAAAATCATCATTGGTAAAGACACTTTTGAAACAAGTAGTGAAATTGAACGTACTCCTCAATATGGATGGCAGACAATCGCGGATAGCTTTCGTATTAATACTTATTTATTTAAAGGAGAAAAGTCAGAAATCTGTTATCCCAAAAGAATAGATACTTCTTACGGAATTGATTTATTTGATCCTTATAAGGCGGATACTATAATTGATACCAGTGACCACATATCTTTAAACAGAATGATTGACACTATTTCTGTACGTCAACTCAAAGAACTCTTAAGTGAAGAGATAGAGGTTTATGAAGGGGACATCAAACTAAAATTGAACGGATTCGGAATACTAATTATTTCAAAAGATGGTCGGTCCTTTTCGTTTAATTATGATCAAAAAAGGATGGCAGGGAATGACCCGCTTATTTTAAAGACAATGAAACGTTTGTCTTTCCCTTTTTATTTGATTATGCGGGACATAACCTTTTACGACAATAAAATCTTTAGGCAGACTCTAGGTCGAATCGGATGGAAAATAGAATAAAAGGCTCAGTAAAAAGCTAGGGAAGTCGCTAAAACATGCACAATTGCTATTGGCAAACCTTGGACCTAAGTTGGCAATGCAAGTTTTTGTTACGGCCTTAAGCTTGGCGGAATGATCTCATCCACCAAAATCACATAAATGTCTTCGGTGCCGTCAGCATTCAAGATCAAGCGTTGCTTGTCGTAAAAATGACCGGTATTACATGTGCCGAGCTTTACAACCGAAGGCAGTTCACCTTTATTTTGTTTTTTGAATATGTCCAAAGCGTCAGCCTCAAGCGGAGTAAGATGAGCGATGTCGGTAATGAAAATATGCGTTTTAGGGAAGCACGAAAGCCTTCTTCTCGATGCCTGTTTAGGGTTAAGTATAATTGTTCCCTCATCTGCCGCAAGGCTCTCGCAAAGCGAAACCGCAGCTTCAGAGTTTTCAATCGTATACCCAATCATACCCTTCTGAAAATTGCTATTGCAAAAGGCGTCTTTAATTTCATTCTCCCAGCAAAAAACATGTTTCCACCCGTTCTCTTCCTTTAGCATTTTCAGGGTTTCAATAGCCTGTTGCATGGTTTCGCAAAAAATAAACTTACCGCCGGCATCAATAAATTTGGTAGCAAATCTAATGTCCAGGTCCTGGTCATCAGGTAAGGTAAACGCCGGTGCAGTTACTTCAACGGTACGAACTGGTTTTTCCTTTTCAATAATATCTTCCAATGGCACAAAAGTGGTAGCAGTTGTTTGGGGGGAAGTAGTAATTATTTCTTCGGTCATCACCACTTCTTCAGTTAAAGTAGTTGTTGCATTAAGGTTTTCATGCGCTGCATCTTCGTTGTTGCTTGTATTGGCAGTAGAAGAAAAAACATTTTTTAAGCGCGAGAAAAATCCGTGTCCGGCTTCTTCATTAACCATAATAATAATTTAATAAATAGATATTGTTACCGGAACTCAAAGTTATAATATGAGCAACGGATGTAAAGCTTTACGCTTTATCATTCTCAACAACAGTATTTATAACGTCTGTGTTTATAGACATTGACACCGTAAACTGGCCATCAACATTTTCAGCCGATGCATCAGTAGGGTTGGTTGTAATTTCGTCGGCCTTATCAAAAGGGCGTTTGCCTATCAGTCTTTCAAGGTCGTCTTTAAACAAAACTTCCTTTTCTAACAGCAACGATGCAAGGGCATCTAATTCCTTTCTCTTATCGCGCAACAAATCCTGTGCACGCTGGTATTGGCCTTCAATAATTTTTCTCGATTCTTCATCAATAATACGAGAGGTCTCTTCGCTAAACGGCTTGTTGAAACTGTTTTGGTTTTGCATATCGTAAAACGAAACGTTACCAACTTTTTCGTTCATACCGAATATAGAAACCATAGCATAAGCAACTTTAGTTACCTGGTCGAGGTCATTTTGCGCACCGGTCGAAATTTTATCAAAAACAATACGCTCGGCAGCTCTTCCCCCAAGGGTCATACACATGCGGTCAAGCATTTCTTCCTGCCTTTCAATGTACTTTTCCTTTGGTAAATACTGCGCATATCCCAATGCGGCAACGCCTCTTGGTATAATCGAAACCTTTAACAGCGGGTGCGCATTTTCAAGAAACCAACCGGCTACGGCATGGCCTGCTTCGTGGTAGGCAATAATCCTTTTTTCATCCGGCGAAATAAGCTTGTTTCTCTTTTCAAGGCCACCAATAGCGCGGTCAATAGCATCGTGAAAATCCTGCATATCAACAGCGGTCTTATCGTTACGGGCAGCAATTAGTGCAGCTTCGTTACAAATGTTCGCAATATCCGCACCTACAAAACCAGGTGATAAGGCAGCAAGCTTATAAACATCAACAGTTTCGCTCAGCTTAATTGTTTTCAAGTGCACTTTAAATATCTGCTCACGTCCACTCAAGTCAGGCTTGTCAATAGATATTTGACGGTCAAATCTTCCCGGGCGTAATAACGCCGTATCCAATACATCGGGGCGGTTGGTAGCCGCAACAATTATTACTCCTTTCTCCGAGCTAAAACCATCCATTTCAACCAACAATTGGTTCAAGGTATTTTCGCGCTCATCATTACCTTGTATCAGGTTTTTACCTCTTGCGCGGCCTATGGCATCAATTTCATCAATAAAGATGATGCAAGGCGCTTTCTCTCGTGCCTGGCGGAACAAATCGCGAACGCGTGACGCACCAACACCCACAAACATCTCCACAAAATCCGAACCCGAAATGCTGAAGAATGGCACTTGTGCCTCACCGGCCATTGCCTTTGCTATCAACGTTTTTCCGGTTCCCGGAGGGCCAATTAAAAGGGCGCCCTTAGGTATTTTACCACCCAGCGCAGTGTACTTTTTAGGATTCTTTAAAAAGTTTACAATTTCCTGAACTTCAACCTTCGCTTCATCCAATCCGGCCACATCACCAAAAGTGATATTGATTTTTTCGTCTCTGTCAAACAGAATCGCCTTCGATTTTCCGATATTAAAAATGTTACCGGCACCACCACCTATACCACCACCGGCACGGCGTAGCATAAATATCCATAGGCCTGCAATCAATATTAATGGCAGTAACCAAGGCACTACATCTTTCCACCAGTCCTGGCGTATTTCGTACTTTACATTAACAGGCTGTAACTGTGGGTGGTCTTTGTAAAACTCGTTAATGGATTTGTCGAAAGCATCGTTCGATGGCACCGTTAATGAATAGTGCGGCCCTTTATTGACAGTGCCAAAACGCGAGTGCGCAACATCCTTGTATTCGGGCTTATTTAGTGCCGAATCTTTCAAAAACACTTCGGCGCTTTTTTCATTGCTGGTAACTACAACTATTTTGTCAACGTCATTATTGTTCAGCATGGTGCGCAACTGCGTCATATTACTCTCCTTAGTAGTTTCCTGGAAGAAGGGTAAGTTGATAGAGATAATGACGAATACGATGAATATGGCCCATATCCAGAAGTAATTAAACTTAGGGCCTTCATCCAGTATCTTTTTTGCAGGGCGTTTTGAGTCTTTACGATTAGGGCCTGTGCTGTTCTGATTCTTATTTTCCTGATTTTCCATTTTTTCTTTTCAATGTCCTCTTTCAGACGATTCTGCTTTTAAATTATTGTATTCACTATTTAGGCGAGGTGTCGTTGTGACGGGTTGTTTTAGCATCACTCCACAAATCTTCCAGTGCGTAAAAGTCCCTTTTGTCCCTATAAAAAATATGTACCACGACGTCAACAAAATCTATAATTATCCATTCCGAGTTTTTCATGCCCTCCATGTGGTACGGCCTGTAGCCATGCTTCTCGGTCTCGTGCACAACGTTGTTATAAATAGCTCTTACGTGCGTATTCGAATCGCCATGCGTAATAATAAAGTAGTCCGAAGGGGTATCCTTTATTTTTTTCAGGTCGAGGCTCATTACCTGGTGCCCTTTCTTTCCTAAAACAGCATCTATAACAACCTTCTTTAAACTTTCAGTTTCCGTATTTCTCTTCGCCAAACGCCAGGGTTTTGTTGATAATTTTACTTTCAAAACTTTTCAAAAGTAATTAGTTTTCATGAATCTGAAAGTCAATATACCAAGCATGGCCAACACTCTGTTTATCGGCAAAAACCTTATTCAACTCGATTCCGTTGATTCTACTAACAGTTTTGCAAGGCAATTGTTGTCTGAATCCCGGCCTTTAGACGGGACTGTGATTTTAGCTAAAGAGCAAATTGCCGGTCGCGGGCAAATGGGAAACACCTGGGCGGCAGAGCCAGGTAAGAACATTACGGTCAGTATTGTGCTATACCCCGATCAATTGGACGCCGACAAACAGTTTTTTTTAAATATGGCCGTTGCCCTGGCTGTTAAGGATTTTTGTGAATTTGTGCTGCTTGACGAGGTAAAGATTAAATGGCCCAACGATATTTACTACCACGACAAGAAACTTGGGGGTATTTTGATTGAAAACAGCATAAGTGGCAGTAAAATCACCTCCTCCATTATAGGTATTGGCCTTAATGTAAATCAGGAGGAATTTGACCCCTCGCTACCTAACCCCACATCGCTTATTCAAATAAAAAAACCGGCAGATAGCCCTGATTATGATGTGGTTAAGCTGGTAGAGGAGCTTTGCGGCTACCTGGAGAAATATTACCTGCAACTAAGGCAACAGCACTTTAATTTTTTAGATAAAGGCTATACAGTAGCCCTATATCGCTATCAGCAAACCCACGAGTTTAAGCGCGGGGACTCCGTTTTTAAAGGCGAAATAAATGGAGTGGGAAAAGATGGCAAACTTATCATCCACTCGGGCAGTAAAGAGCTGCGCTTTGGATTTAAAGAGGTGGAATACATTATCTGAGTTTTTGATTTTGTATTGAAGCTCTAAACTTCTTAAACCGTAAACTGTTCCCCATCTCTAAAATAATCTAAACAATCGCACGTCTAAAACCCCATATCTCAAGTCTTCGTTTAAATTTGCCCCATCATGTTCAATCAAGGCCTTAATCCACGCAGCGTAACTTTTAATCTAATACTCATCAATATTTTGATGTTTATGGCCAGCACCGTTTGGCGTGAGCCAATGATTGAGAACTGCGCGCTTTTCTATCCGGCAAGCCCGTATTTTAAACCGGTACAAATTTTAGCGCACATGTTTATGCACGCAAACGTGGGGCATATTTTCGGCAACATGTTTGGCCTTTTTATGTTTGGTGCCGTGTTAGAAAGGGTTTGGGGGCCCAAACGTTTCTTAATTTTCTACCTGGCTACCGGTTTGGGTGCTGCGGTTTTATACATGGGCATCCAGGCGCTTATAGTATACAATTTTACCGGTTCGGTTCATCCCTCAGCCGATAAGGTGCGGGAGTTTACAAGGCTGATGCAAATATATGCCACGCCTGTTTTGGGTGCTTCGGGCGCTATTTTTGGTATCCTGGTTGCCTTTGGTATGCTTTTCCCAAACAGCGAAATCATGTTGCTGTTTTTTCCGGTGCCCATCAAAGCAAAGTATTTTGTAACCGGTTACTTTCTTTATGAATTATACTCGGGTATTGCAAATAACCCAGGCGATGAAGTAGCCCACTTTGCCCACGTAGGTGGCGCGCTTTTTGGTTTTATTTTAGTAAAGATTTGGAACCGCAATCGCGATTATCTTTACTAAACCGCGTTTCTCAAAATATATAAAACAAAATGCTTACCGGCTCAATTATAGAAGATATTAAATACCAGTTTCGCTATGGCAACATGGTCATGAAACTGATATTTATAAACGTGGGCGTATTTGTCTTTTTCGGTTTGCTTCTGCTTATCAGCTTTTTAACTCAATCAAGCACCTTTTATAACTTTTTATTGAACGAACTACAGGTAACTGCTTCGCTACACACTTTGCTGTATCAACCATGGTCGGCTTTTACCTACATGTTTTTGCATATTAATGTGTTTCACATCCTTTTTAATATGCTTTGGCTTTACTGGTTTGGCGAAATATTTGTTTTGTATTTAGGGGATAAAAAGGTTTTGCCGCTTTATATCATAGGTGGCTTAGGTGGGGCCTTACTTTATATTCTTTCTTATAACCTGTTCCCTGCTTTCAAGCCAGTGGTTGAGCACTCTTACATGCTTGGCGCTTCAGCCAGCATTTATGCTATTGTTTTTGCCGCCGCCACACTTAATCCCGATCACGAAATAGGCCTTATACTACTTGGCAACGTCAAAATAAAATACGTCGCGGTTGTTTCGTTGCTATTGAGTGTTCTTACCATTCCGCACGACAATCCGGGTGGCGGCATTGCTCACTTAGGCGGTGCATTAACCGGCTACCTATACATTATGAGCTTGAGGGGCGGCTTTGACCCCGTTGGAGGCATAACGAAGCTTTTTAAGCGCAAATCTGCCGTTAAGGTAGGCTACAAAAATACCGATGGCAAAGTAGCGCCGTCGGCACGCAGCAAAGGTGAACAGGAAAGGGTTGACGAAATATTAGATAAAATTGCCCGTTCCGGTTACGATAGTTTAAGTAAAGAGGAGCGCGATTTCCTTTTCAACTACTCCAAAAAATAGTTCGCATTTATAATTTATAAAGTTTGCGTAAGGGCTTCTTCATTTTTTTAAACATTATAACGCTGTTGGTGCTGGTGCTTTCGTGCCTGGCGGCATATATTGAACCTACGCAATACTGGCAACTTTCATTTATTGGATTTGCATTTCCAATAGTGCTAATCATTAACTTTCTCTTTTTAGTGGGCTGGGCCCTGGCTAAAGACAGGTTTGCCTTTGTGCCACTAACGGTAATTGTGCTTACCTGGGGTTTTATCCATACCACCTTCGCATTAAACTATACCGGTCAACATAAAGAACAGGGCATTAAACTAATGACCTGGAATGTAAAGGCTTTCGATTTGTATAATTGGAGTCACAACACCGAAACCCGCAGCAAAATGATGGCGCTAATTAGAAAGGAAAACCCCGATGTGCTTTGCCTGCAGGAGTTTTACACTAACACCGAGGTGTTCCAAAACCTTGCATTTATCCGCGATTCATTAGGGTACTCCTATTGTTATTTTCCCCCGGCGGTAGAACTGGTAAGGGGTCCGGTGCCGGCGAAACAAAAAAAGCATTGGCCCAATCGTTTTCTCGATCAGCAATGGGGCGTTGCCACCTTTTCAAAATTCCCTATTACTGATACCGGTCGTGTAGATTTTGGAAAAACGCTTAGCAATAATTGCATTTATACCGATCTCCAAATCAAAGAAAAAACGGTACGCCTCTACAACGTGCACTTCCAATCCATCCATTTAGGCGATGAAGATTACTCGGCACTGGAAGAACTTGAAGATGCTAAAAAAGCCCCATGGCCCTCTCTTCGTTCCATCATGAAAAAAATGAAACTGGCCTATACCAAACGTTCGCTACAAGCCAATGCGGTGGCCGAAAGTATGGCGGGTTACCAAGGTCCCAAAATAGTTTGTGGCGATTTTAATGATGTCCCGGTTTCATATACCTATCACACAGTTAGTGCCGATTTGAAGGATGCTTTTGTTGAGGCCGGCAAAGGTTTTAGCCCGACATTTTCAAACAAATTTTCCATTTTCCGAATAGATTATACCTTGCTTGACCCGGCCTTTAAAGTCAATTCGTACCGGGTGGTGCGCAAAGAACTATCCGACCACTATCCTGTTATTACCACCTTCGACCTATAAAAAATTCATTCCTATATTCTCACATTCGTCCCGTCTACCCTTATATTTATCGCATGGAGCATCAGTTGAAAATTTATAATAGCCTTAGCAGAGAGAAAGAATTATTTGTACCCATTAATCCACCGCACGTAGGCATGTACTCGTGCGGGCCTACAGTTTATAACGAAGTTCACTTAGGCAACCTTAGAACCTTCACCACTTTTGATGTGGTTTTTAGGTACCTCACCCATATTGGTTATAAAGTGCGCTATGTGCGCAACATTACCGATGCCGGCCACCTTACCAACGATGCCGGCGAAGGCGTTGACCGCATTAGCGACCGCGCCAAGCTTGAAGAGTTGGAGCCGATGGAAATAGTTCAGAAATACACTAATAGCTTTCATGACGTTTGCGCAATTTTTAATCTTTTACCACCCAGTATTGAGCCAACAGCCACCGGCCACATAGTTGAGCAAATTGAAATGATAAAGCAGATTCTTAAAAACGGGTATGCTTACGAAGCGCACGGCTCTATTTATTTCGACGTGCGTAAATACATGGAGAAATATAAATACGGAGAGCTGAGCGGCAGAAATGTAGATGATTTGTTGGAAGGAACCCGCGATTTAGACGGGCAAGAAGAAAAGAAAAACCAGGCCGACTTTGCCATTTGGAAAAGCGTTGCACCGAATCACCTGCAGCGCTGGGTGTCGCCCTGGGGCGAAGGCATACCCGGTTGGCATTTAGAGTGCTCGGCCATGGGCACCAAGTACCTGGGCAAGCAGTTTGATATACATGGCGGTGGTATGGACCTTAAGTTTCCGCACCACGAATGTGAAATAGCGCAAAGCGTTGGTGCCGATGGCATACAACCGGTGCGTTACTGGATGCACGCCAACATGCTTACCGTTAACGGCGATAAAATGAGCAAATCAAAGGGCAATTCGTTTTTACCACGCGAGCTTTTTGAAGGCACCCATCATTTGCTTGATAAAGGCTATGCGCCAATGGCCGTACGCTTCTTTATGCTACAAGCGCACTATCGCAGTACGCTCGACTTTACAAACGAGGCGCTGCAAGCTGCGGAAAAGGGCTTTGCCCGCTTGATGAATGCATACAAAGTGTTGCACGAGCTTAGCTATGTAAACGACGCCGCAAAAAGAAGCGATGCTGAAATTGCAGAAGTAAAGAATCTATGCAAAGAAGTTTACGAAAGAATGGATGACGACTTTAATACACCCGAGGCCATTGCCGTGTTGTTTGAAATGGCGAAAAAAATAAACTCGTATAAAGAAGGCCTCATTAGCATTTCAACTATTGATGAGGAGACATTTAATTCTCTTAAAACTATTTTTACCTCTTTTATAAAGGATGTTTTGGGTATTGATAAAGAGGAGAAACAAGACAACAACATTACCGATGGCCTGATGGAGCTTATTTTAGAGCTGCGCAAAGATGTGCGTGCCAAAAAAGATTTTGCAGCATCAGATAAAATACGCGACCAATTATTGAAAGTTGGCATACAGGTTAAAGACGGAAAGGATGGCGTTACCTGGGTTAAAAATTAAATCACAGCAATCATCAAATCAATAATGAAATTTAACGCAGCACCTATAATATTTTTAACGGCAATCCTGCTCCTCTCCTCATGCAATAACAACAACAAACAAGCAGACCAAACACCGGCAGAGGCAAAGAAAAATGTTGTGGTAAACGCGCCACCCTTTAGTAGCGATTCGGCTTATGCTTATACCCAAACACAGGTTGATTTTGGGCCGCGGAATATGAATTCAAAAGCGCACGATGCTTGCGGTAAATGGCTGATAGCAAAAGCAAAAACATTGGCTGATACCGTTTACGTTCAAAATTTTGATGTTACTGCTTTTGATGGCAAGGTTTTAAAGTGCACCAACATCATTGCCTCATTTAACCCCAAAGCGACCACGCGCATTTTGCTCACCTCCCATTGGGACTGCAGGCCATGGGCAGACATGGATAAAATAGACCGCGACAAACCCATCATGTCTGCCAGCGATGGCGCCAGTGGCTGTGGCACTTTAATGGAAGTGGCACGTGCAATGAAATCGAAACCAGGCACACTTGGCGTTGACATATTTTTTAATGATGCTGAAGATTACGGTTACACCGGTACGCTTTCTGATTTAGTGAAGGTTAAAAATCCTGCCGCCGACAATGAAGATACTTATTGCATAGGCGCCCAATATTGGTGCCGCAACCCGCATGTGCCTGGCTATAAAGCCGACTTTGGTATTTTGTTGGATATGGCCGCCGGCCACGATGCCGTTTTTACACGCGATGGCACATCGGCATATAACGCGGGCTGGGTGCAGGATATGGTTTGGACCAATGCTCAGCAAATTGGCTTCTCCAACTACTTCAGCAACCAAAACACACCGGCATTAACCGACGATCATTTTTACATCAACCAACTTGCCAAAATTCCTACTATAGATATTATTGCTTACGATGCTACCTCGCCATCGCACCTCTTCCCTGTGTACTGGCACACGCATAACGACAACATGAGTGTAATTGACAAAAACACATTAGATGCCGTGGGAAAAACTTTACTTTATACTATTTATAAGTATGAGGCGGAACACAAAAGTCAGTAGACAATTTAATTTTTATCGAATATTTAATATATTCGTTTTTGAAAGGCTTTTACCCTTCTTATTTTTATTCTGAATGAAACAGCTTATCCCAATATTGCTATTTATTGTTTTCTCTGCTACACTTTCTGCCCAATCATTCAACATAGGTATCGCTGCAGGGTATGATGCGCCTATTGCATCTTCGTTTAACTCTACCAATACTGTAGAATTTGAAAACCAAACCTTTCCCTATTATTACTCCACCTATCACAAATTGGCGTATACCTCATACGGCAAGGGAGGAAACATTGCCGTTACCCTGGATTGGTACTCGTCTAAAAATATTGGGTGCGGACTAAAGTTGAACGCATTGATTTCAACTCCGTTTTCATATTCCGATTTTGTAACTTATTTAAACGCCACTACAGCAACCTTTAACTATACCGACAAGCCATTCTCTTTTCAATTCGTTCCACATATAAATTTCAAACACGATTTTAACAAAGTGAGTCCTTATCTGGAGATGGGCATGGTGGTCGGCATTACGCACATAACCGAAGATTATGATGCAAAAAACAGTTTGGGCTCTGAAATAAACTCAAGGGTAAATTACCACGGTAACGTGCTGCTTGGGTTTTATTCTTCACTCGGAGTAGCGGTCCGAATTTCTCAGGTAGTGCACTTTACCGCATCAATTAATTGCAGCGCGGGATCTTATAGTCCGGCAAAATGGGATAGAACCGCCTTTGTTGCAAATGGAGTTGATCAGCTAAATAGTCTCCAGACTTCACAAAAACAAGGCATATATGTAAAGCAACTGGACCTATCGGTCCCGCAACCCACCTATCAACCTAGTCAGTCGTTAAAATATGCAGTTCCTTTCTCTAACGTTGGGTTTAACGTTGGATTTTTATTTGTAATAGCCACAAAAAGCGGGGCGACAAAGGATCAGCTTCAAAGAAGAGAAAAGATAAAAAAGGAGCTTAACCATAATTACTTCTAAAAATTAGGTTTAGGTAGTCCATTAGATGACTTGACGCGAACGAGAAATCAACGCCATTAGTGAAATTATCCATTCGTAATTTACGCCAAACTAGTCTCGCGCTGATAATACCCCGTACCATCATAGGCGCGCTTAGTCGGCTCTTGCATACAGGCTTCACTGCAACAGCCTTCCATTTTCCAACCGCAGGCTTCGCATAAAACAAAGTGTTCGTTGCAAATTGAGTTGGCGCAGTTTACCATGTGGGCACTGGGGGTGCCGCATATTTTACAGGTTGAAATAATTGTTGGGTTTACAGTATTTACATCTACCACCACACGGTTATCGAAAACATATAGCTTGCCTTCAAAATCTTTACCGCCGGTTTCTTTAGCGTATTTTACCACACCGCCTTCAACCTGGTAAACGTTTTTAAACCCGTTTTTTACCAGGTAACCACTCGCCTTTTCGCACTTAATTCCACCGGTGCAATAGGTTACTACTTTTTTGTCTTTCAGGCCTTCAATTTCCTTCAGCTTTTCAGGGAAATCGCGGAAATTATCAATATCAAGCGCAATGGCATTCTTAAAACGCCCAACACCCGATTCGTAGTTAGAGCGAACATCTAAAAATACCACATCATCATCCTGCAACATTTCAAGCACTTCGTGCGGCTTTAAATGTATGCCGGTGGTTTCATTCGGGTCTATCAATTCAATGCCCCGTAAACTTGAATGAACTATCTCAGGCTTAACGCGCACATATAAGCGCTCAAATGAAGGCGCATCTACCTCATCAATTTTAAATTCAATGCCATCAAACAAGGGGTTGTTCCTTATTTGATCCATATACTTTTTGCATTGCACCACCGTGCCAGAAATAGTGCCGTTCAGGCCCTCCCCGGAAACAATGATTCTGCCCACAATACCTATGCGCTCACAAAAGGCCAAATGCTGTTGAGCAAACTCCTCGGCGTTGGCAATGTGCGTATACTTATAAAAAAGAAGTGTTTGGTACGGTTTCATAAAGCGCCGCAAAAATAAGAATTGTGCGCCGATTTAGCATAATGATGCTGGTCATTGCCGGCTGATTATATTTGGACTAAAATTCAACCCCATGTATAGCATTCAACAGCGCCTTGCGCAAGACTTACAGGAAATTAAAGCCAATGGCCTTTACAAAAGCGAACGCATTATAACCACCCCCCAGGGTGCCGATATTAAAACCACGGCCGGTAATGAGGTAATTAATTTTTGTGCCAACAACTATTTAGGCCTGTCATCGCATCCCAAGGTGATTGAAGCCGCCAAAAAAGCCATTGACTCTCATGGCTACGGCATGAGCAGTGTGCGCTTTATTTGCGGCACCCAGGATATTCATAAGGAATTGGAACGTAAAATATCTGAGTTTCTAGGCACCGAAGACACCATCCTTTACGCCGCTGCATTTGATGCCAACAGCGGCGTTTTTGAGCCGCTTTTTAACGAAGAAGATGCCATTATCAGTGACGAACTGAACCACGCATCAATTATTGACGGAGTGCGCCTGTGTAAATCTGAGCGGTTGCGTTATAAGCACAACGACATGGCCGATTTGGAAGAACAACTGAAAGCCACTCAAAAAAATCGCTCAAGAATTATTGTAACCGATGGCGCATTTTCTATGGACGGAACCATTGCTCAATTAGATGCCATTGTAGCACTTGCAGAAAAATATAACGCCATGATTATGGTAGACGAATGCCACGCAACAGGATTTCTGGGAAAGACCGGCAGAGGCACCCACGAGTATCGCGGTGTAATGGGAAAAATAGATATTATAACCGGTACGCTTGGCAAAGCCCTTGGCGGAGCAAGCGGCGGCTTTACAACCGGTAAAAAAGAAATAATTGATTTGTTGCGCCAACGCTCACGCCCGTATTTGTTCAGCAATACTTTAATGCCGGCTATTGTTGGCGCGTCTATTGCTGTGTTTGATATGCTGAGCGAAACAACATCATTACGCGATAAGCTGGAGCGAAACACTCAATACTTCCGCACCAAAATGACCGAAGTTGGTTTTGACATTAAACCCGGCGAACATCCTATTGTGCCGGTAATGTTATACGATGCCGTACTTGCCAAAAACTTTGCCGATAAATTGCTTGAGGAGGGTATTTACGTTATTGGATTTTTCTTCCCGGTAGTAGCCAAGGGTAAGGCCCGCATACGCGTGCAGGTAAGCGCGGGGCACGAAACCCATCATTTGGACAAGGCCATTGCTGCCTTTACCAAAGTTGGCAAAGAGCTGGGGGTTATTAAATAGCCTGCTGCTTAATACTAACTTCTTTTACTATTTTTAGATGGTATGTTCCACGATAAAGACAAGCTTAAACAAACCATTTTTATACTTGCCCTCTTTTTGCTAGGAGGTATTTTATATTGGTATTTAAGGGCGTTTTTAAGTCCTCTTTTGGGCGCTATCATCATTTACATACTGATAAGAAGGCCCTTTTTCTACCTCACGGAAACCAGCAAAAGGAGATGGCCTCGTTCGTTAGCAGCGCTGTTTTTAATGTTTATTTCGTTCATCATAGTGGTGCTACCGGTTCTTTTACTATCGTTCATGTTGTCGAACAAGGTAAATTACCTGGTTTTGCATTACAAGGATATTTTGAATGTGGCGCAAAACTTTAGTGAGCAGGCTAAAGATTATTTAGGATTTAATTTAGTGGGCCCCGACACCGTAAGCCACTTAACCACTCTGGTGGCTAATTTGGTCCCTAAGCTTCTTTCAGCCACGGCAACGGTTGTTATTGATATACTAATGGTTTATTTGTTTTTGTATTTTATGATTACCAATGCGCGGAAAATTGAAACCCAGGTGCGCGAATACTTGCCCTTTAAAGAGGAGAACAATTTATTGTTAGTGCATGAGTTGAAAATGCAAACTATTTCGAACGCCATTGGCATACCGGCGCTGGCGGTAGTGCAGGCCGGTGCGGCTTTAATTGGCTATTTAATTTTTGGCGCAAACGACCCCTGGTTTTGGGCTGCCCTAACAGGCTTACTTAGCTTTATACCGGTGTTTGGTGTGGGTGCCGCCTGGATATCGGTTTCAGCGCTGCTTTACCTCTCAGGTAACCACTGGATGGGATTTGGGCTTTTTCTTTACTGCATCGTAGTAATAACCGCCATTGATAATGGTTTTAGAATATTGGTGCAAAAAAAGCTGGGCGATGTTCATCCGCTTATAACTTTCTTCGGCGTAATAATGGGGCTTGATTTGTTTGGCTTTGTCGGCATCATTTTCGGGCCACTGCTTATGTCATATTTTATTTTGTTGTTGCGTATTTATCGCAATGAGTATATTGAACCGGATGCCGAATAACTCATTAAGGCAACTTTACCTCCAACAAATAAACCTTATCACAAACCGAATCGCGGGTAGCAGGATTTAAAAATTTTAAGGTCAGCTTACTTACCGGGTAGCTTTGTCTTTGCTCAATGGTTTTGTAATTAATGTGCTCTTCGTCTAATTGTCGTAAGGCTGATGATGAGGCATAAACCAGCAACTCCTTTTTTTCGGTCAGCTTCTTTTTAAACGCCTCTTTACTCCATATCGTTTCGGGTCTTTGTTGCGCGTAATAGCAAAGCGCAAAGTCGGCAATGGTGTTGTAGCAAACAAAGCGGCTTCCGCACTCATGCACTTTTGCATAGCGCCCAAAATCATTCTGCGGCTGGTATTTCAAAATAGCCGGAAAGTAAAATGCCCCCAGCAAAAAGTTAAAGGTTATAAACACCAATGCCGAGGCAAAAAAGAGTTTTTTGTAAGCCACATCCAATGCAAAGGCCACCGTTAATTCAGCTTCCGACTTACCACCAAACACATAATGATAGAACCGGTGAAACCGATATGAAAGGTAACGGGTAATGGTATAAAAGGTTTTAACACCGCCCTCGGCCTTTACCGCCGCCCAAATAGCTAAAGGGTACAGCAAAACCAAACATGCTATCGAAATTAAATCGAAGCCCTTTAGCGCGAATTGAAGTAGGATTGAAACTAATGGCAGACCCACCAGCATAGCCAACTGCATCGCCGTCAACCACGGCCTTGCTTTAGGCCAGTTGCTAAGCGCTAAAAAACCATTTGCCGCCATTATTGCAGCAAGCGGATAAACAACAAAAATATAGTGCGGCAATTGGTACTTAGAAAGCGAGAGCATAAAGAACACCAGGGTAAAACCACTTACTGAAATTATTTCCTGGGTCCAAGCCAGCTTGAATTTGTCATTCACCAGTTTAATTATACTGCCAACCCACCCCAGAAATAAAAACAACGACCATGGCAAAAACGCCCAAACGGTTGTATGCAATAAGAAAAAAAGGTCGGGGTGGTTATTCCATTCGCTTTCTCCGGTTACGCGGCCGAAACTTTGGGTCCAGAAATAAAACTTCAGGCCCTTTAAGCCAAACTGCTGGTACAAGCCAACGCACATTGGTGCCAGTGTAATGGCAATGATTAATACAGCTACCAACAATCGTAAATCAAAAAGTTTTTTCCAGGTTCCCTTCAAAATCAACTGTGGCAATATAGCGGCACCGGTAGCCACCAGCCCTATAGGACCCTTGGCAAGTAGGGCAAGTGCTACACCCAAACTTCCGGCTAAAAGGTTAACGATCTTTCCTTCTTCAAAAAACTCAGCCCACTGCCATATCGAAAAAATAACCGAGCCCATTAAAAGGGTATCGGTCCTAACATCATTGGTAAGTAAAAACATGGCTTGCGTGGTTGCCAGCATAATAGCCGCCATGCGCGATGTCTTTTCATCGTAATACAACCGGGCAAACCGGTGAGTGCTGAAAATTGCCAGCAGGGCAAATAAAAACGAAGGCAGTTTGTAAGCAAAATTATTAACGCCTAAAACTGAAAAGCTCAGCGAGCTTAACCAAAAAATAAGTGGTGGCTTATCCAGATAATCGCCGCCAAGACAGTGGAGTTTAAGAAAACTATGAGTAGTAAGCATTTCCCAACTCATTACTGCGTATTGGGCCGCATCTACCTGCATTACATCAATAAATAAATTAAATAGATAGACCGCTAAGGCCAGTGAAAGAAGGAGGTAAAAGTTACGGTTGCTCACACAGGATAGTTCATGAATTAAAATATTAGAGTTGCGTTAGCCCATTGCAGTATGCCTGCCAAAACTCCAAAGTCGAGATCAATATTTCCGTTTCACCTTTGATCCAAGAATCAATTTCGGGTAATTCCGATATCATTTTAGGAATTCCATTCTCAAACTTAAGTAAGGTTATCGTTTTCCATCCGTACGGTATTTCTTCCCACTCAATGCACATTTGCTGGGTCACTCTTTTTAAAATGCATTCCGTGAACGCCATAGCTCCATTGGGATACTGTTTATGAAATATGGCTTGAAATTTTTGTCCCGTTTTAATATTAAATGAAGAATAACTTGCAAAGAGAAGCACTTCATTATTATGGTGATTTAAAAATGGCGCCAGACTTTGCTCGTTTTGCGGCAATAGGTTTTTGTTTACTTTACCATTTAACTGCAGGTACATAGGGCCAGTAAATATTTGTGGAACAGATTGCTCTTCTCAAAATGTTATTGCAATCCCTTCAAGTATTCATATATCTTCTGCCAATCGCGTGTTTCAATGGCAATGTAATCTGTAAGCTGATGGCGGTCCTCTTTTATATCGGTTGACCCCAAATTGCGGCCATCATTCATCCAAACACATTTGCAGCCTAAGTTTTTACCCAGCTTCACATCTGTTATCCGGTCGCCTATTACAAAACTATTAGGCAGGTCATACTTATCCGAAAAATACTCAGTCAGCATGCCGGTGCCCGGTTTACGTGTAGGCAGGTTCTCTTCGGGGAAAGACTTATCAATAAATACTTTTTCAAAGTGAATGTCTTCTCCATCAAAGGCCTTAACTATAAAATGCTGCACTTCCCAAAAGTCTTTTTCCGGAAACACGTCTGTTCCTAATCCATCCTGGTTGGTAACCATAACCAATTCGTAATTCAACTCGCGCGCAATTCGGCCCAGGTATTGAAAAACATTGGGGTAAAAAATAAGCTTCTCAAATTTCTCAATCTTGAAATCATCCGTTTCAAGTATCAGCGTGCCATCGCGGTCAATAAACAGTACTTTTTTCTTTTCCATGCTGCGCGAAGTTGAAAATAAAATTCAAGATTCAGGGATAGCTATTCAGATTTAGATGGACATTATATCGAATCGCGAAACAAAATATCTAACTTTTTGTTTTCTTTACATTCTAGTTCTCTACTAAATATATAGACAAATGGATTTTCTACAACACCCCTGGCATTGGTCAATAGCCGGCACCCTTATAGGGCTCACTGTTCCTCTGCTATATTTAATCGGTAACAAGCCATTCGGCATTTCATCTTCCTTCCGGCATATTTGCGCCGCTTGTATTCCGTCTAAAGCTGCTTTTTTTGATTACGACTGGAAAAGGGAATCATGGAATTTGTACTTTGTTTTCGGTATTTTTCTGGGCGGCATCATAGCATCGACGGTTCTGGCCAATCCCGAACCCTTTAAAATTGCAGCAAGTACCCACGACCAACTAAGCAAACTTGGCGTAACCCAGTTTTCGCAAATAGAACCCACCGACATTTTCAGTTTTAGCGGACTACTAACTATTAAGGGCTTTATACTAATTGTTGTAGGCGGCTTTTTAGTGGGTTTTGGTACACGCTACGCAGGGGGCTGCACCAGCGGCCACTCCATAACCGGTATTTCCAATTTCCAGGTTTCAAGTATTGTAGCCACCGTTTGTTTTATGGCGGGTGGTTTTTTTGTTACCTGGTTTATTTTACCCCTCATTTTTAAACTATAAGTAATTATGGAAAACATAATCATAGAAGAAGGCAAAAACAATCAAACCGCCGGCGAAACATTTGTTTCGAACCTGAAGTATATTTTGGTAGGTGTTTTTTTCGGCATTGTGTTCGTTAAGTCCGAAGTGGTTTCGTGGTTCCGTATACAAGAAATGTTCAGGCTTGATTCGTTTCACATGTATGGAGTTATTGGCACTGCGGTAGTTGTGGCAACTATTTCTACCGTAATCATTAAGTTTTTTAAAATCAAAACCCTGCAAGGTGAAGACGTGGTTTTTAGTAAGAGCCGGTTTCAAAAAGGCAATGTTATTGGCGGATTACTATTTGGTTTTGGATGGGCGCTTACCGGTGCCTGCCCGGGCCCGATATATGGTTTAATTGGCAGTGGCTTCCCGGTGTTTATTGTTGCCCTGGCAAGCGCTGTTTTGGGCACGTTTGCTTATGGCGTTTTAAAGGATAAAATACCACACTAATGCTGGGCTTTAGCCGGTGCCACATTTTTTGCCGTTCGCTTTAACCAACCTGGCAAAACTATAATGCCCACCAAAAGATATAAGTAGTACGTGTATATTCTCCATATAACCGCTAAAGCAATTTTTGCAGGTAAGCCAATGGGTAAAAACTCGCAGTTAAGCGCTATAAAAGTTATTTCGGCCCAGCCACTGGCACCGGGTGTGGTGGGTATAATTAAAAACATCCACAACACATATTGCCGGGCGTAAACATCCCAAAAGTTAACCGAGCTATCGGCAAAGGCAAATACCAGTGCGCTGGCTATTGCGTAGCGCGCGCTCCAGTTAATTAGTGTGGCCGCTATCATCTTAATCCAAAAGGGTCTTTTCTGGTTTTTATATTCCCGGGCTGTGATATCTATTTCGTCTCCCAAATGCCTGATGCCGCGCTGAAAGCGATGTAACAAAGGCATTTTGCTTACCCGATGGAAAAACAATCTGCGCCTTCTTGGCAAGGCAAAAAGCGCCGCCCCGAAAAATAAAGCCAACGCACAAAATAGGATATAGCCGATCCATGCCTTGTTTGCAACCAGGCGTACGCTTAGCATAATTTTTTGCATCACGGTATCGCCGACCAAGTCGGGGCAGTTGTTTGTTATGGTTAAAATATGATGCCCAAGCACCACATACAAAATGCCGAACACCACTACAAACACCACGTTATCTAAAAAGGTATTGAGCACCAAAACACCGGTGCTGCGACCAAAACTTAAGCCGCTTCTTTTTAGCACAAAAAACGTAAACGCAACCTCGCCAATTTTAGGTGTTATTGCGGCCCCAAACTCCCACATAACTATTGCCCTGATAGCCTGTCCCCAGCTTAGTTTTTCGCCACTGCTTAACCTCACTTTATAAGCAAAAGCCCCATCTCGTATAAGTAGCGCAACAGCGGCCAATAAAAGTCCAATTACCGTTTTGCCCGAAACATGAATGGCAGAAAGAGATGATGGTTTAAAGTTGGTAGCTATCAGGTATGCCGAAACACCTACACTTAGTGCAATAGGCAGCACAATATTCCTGGTTCTTACTTGCTGTGCATCATCGGCGGTGGTGTCGGCCATATTAAATCCCGAAATAAAGGATTGAAATTTATTAGAAGATTAGAGCAACATTAAATCGTTACCGGCAATTAGTTTTCCTGGCCATCAAGCAACAAAGGCAGCTCTGGTTCCGCATCGGCTATCCAGAAATTGTTATAGCCATCGCCAATTATAAGTTTAAGCTGTTGCTCCTGAACCATCTCAAGCATAGCCAACAACACAAAAATAGCGTGCACGCGGTTTTCAACGCCTTCAAACACTTCTTCAAACGGAATTTTACCGCCGGTTTTTACTTTTTCTGCCAGTAACATTTTTTCGCCGGAGATAGTGTATGCCGGAGACTCGACCGTATGCACCACCTTGTTCTTTTCGCGGGCCAGCTTGTCAAGCACATTTTGAAACGCCTTTAGCATACGAAACATGGTAAGGCTCTGCATTTCAAACTCGGTTTCAAACAATGCTGCAATCTCACGGTTCTCGGCCAATGCGTTACCACGTTTGTTAATGCTTTGACGGTCCTCTTCCAACTTGCGTAATGACTCAGTTGCCTCTTTAAATTTCTTGTATTCAATCAAGCGGTTAACCAGTTCATCGCGCGGGTCAATTTCATCGCCGGTAACGGGGTCAACTTCACGGCGGGGCAATAGCATTTTTGCCTTAATGCGCATTAGGGTAGCTGCCACCAAAATAAACTCGCTGGCCAGCTCAATATTCATCAACTCCAACTTATGTAGATAATCTAAAAAGTCGGTCGTTATTTTATAAATCGGAATGTCGTAAATATCCAATTCATCGCGTTCAATAAAGAACAGCAAAAGGTCGAAGGGGCCTTCAAACTGGGGTAATTTTATTTCGTAAGTATCCTGCATAATAGAGGCGCAAATTTAATTGAATTTAGCAGGTATGAAAGGAGTGATTCGTATTGCATTTACGCCCCGAATTGCCGCAAATGGTGATCCATGTGCTTATACATGCCAATACCCCACTCTTCCGCCGTTAATGGGCCGAAAAAGGAATGTGGCTGAGTGGTGCATTTTGCTTCGCCGCCATCGGCAAATTGTTTTACCAATACAATAAGCCGGGCCTTTTCTTTATCAAAGTCTCGCTTATCGGTAATAACAAAGTCAGGGGCCGTTGGGCTTCCTTTGCTAAACGGTTTATCGTTATAGTAATTCGGTTTAAACAGCGGCCCTAAAATTCTGCCAATAAAAACACGTGGTATCCTTTTTTGATCGGTCGCTACTTCTAATGCTGCCGAACAATGCGCCATCATTTGGGCAATATCCATTTTGCCCCATTGTTTCGAAGCATCGGGGCGCAGGTTTTCAATACGGCTCAGAATTGCTGCTGCTGATTCCGGTTGATGTAGGTTTTGCATTCTGTTTGTTTTTCTAATTCGCCAACTCGCTCATAAACTTAATGCGGACCAGGTGTATGTTTTCCGGTTCAACATCATCGCCTTTAAACTCTTCAAAGGCATCGTCTAATGAGTCTGTTTCGGCTGTACGGAAGTAGTCGTATATGTCGCTAATTAAGTCCTCATCCAAAATGTCGTTGAGGTAGTAATCAATGTTCACTTTGGTGCCCGAGTTAACGATGGTTTCAATTTCGTTAATCAAAACGCCGCGCTTCATGTTCAGCATTTTGGCTATTTCGTCTACCGAAATTCGCTTATCAATAGCCTGAATGATGCGTATTTTATCGCCGCTCTTGTTCACAACGCTTTTTACTACAAAATCGGTAGGGCGTTCAATCTCGTTTTCGTCCACGTACTTCTTTATAACATCCGTAAACTTCTTACCATACCGGTCAGCCTTGCCTTTGCTAACGCCTTGTATGTTAATCAACTCATCCGGCGTAATAGGATATTTGGTGGCCATTTCATCCAGCGAAAAGTCCTGGAAGATTACATATGGCGGCAGGTTATTTTGTTTGCCCACTTGCCGGCGTAAGTCTTTAAGTATGTCCAACATAACCGGGTCAAGCGCTCCGCGGCTGCCAGCGCCATCGTCAACTACCACGTCAGTACCGTCGTCATCGTAGTTGTGGTTGATTGACACTTTTAATGGAACAGGTTTCTTTAAGAAGCCATGGCCCTCTTTAGTTATTTTCAAAATGCCGTATTGCTCAACATCCTTATCAAGCAAGCCCATTAACATAGCGTGACGAATAACTGAGTTCCAGTAGTGCTCGTCCTGGTCGGCACCTTTGCCAAAAAACTCGAGTTTGTCGTATTTAAAGTCGGTAATCTCTTTTCCTTTTTTGCCAAGCAATACTTTTACCACATACGGCAAATCGTGGTTTTCTTTAAGTGCCTGTATAGTTTTAATGGCAAGTTTAACGCTATCGGTAACATCTAGTTTTTCTTTAGGATGGCGGCAGTTATCGCACATTTTACCACAATTCTTATCGTCAAAACCCTCGCCAAAATAGTGCAACAAAAACTTTCTCCTGCACTCCGCCGATTCGATATAAGCTACCGTTTCGTTAATCAGCTGAATATTGCGTTCGCGTTCAGCAACGGTTTTATCGCGCAAAAGCTTTTCAAGTTTCGAAATGTCTTTGTACGAAAAGTAAACAACGCATTCGCCATCAGCCCCGTCTCGTCCACCGCGGCCGGTTTCCTGGTAGTAGTTTTCCAACGATTTTGGAATGTCATAATGTATTACAAACCTGATATCGGGCTTATCAATACCCATTCCAAAGGCGATGGTGGCCACTATTACATCCAATTCTTCCATCAAAAAGGCATCCTGGGTGTTAGTGCGCACTTTTCCATCTAAACCGGCATGGTAAGCACCGGCTTTAATACCATTGGCGCGCAAAACCTGCGATAGCTCATCGGCAGTTTTACGGTTAATTACGTAAACAATACCCGACTTGCCATGGCGCTGCTTAATAAACTGCACCATGTTCTTAATGGCAAGCTGCGGCGTCTTCTTCGGCCTTATTTCGTAATAAAGGTTAGGCCTGTTAAACGATGATATAAAGATGTTGGGCTTAACCAGTTCAAGTGTTTTAACAATATCACTTTGTACTTTAGGCGTAGCGGTAGCGGTAAGGGCTATTAACGGGAATTTTTGGTCAAGTGCCTTAATAATTTCGTGTATCCGGCGGTACTCCGGCCTAAAGTCATGACCCCATTCCGAGATACAATGTGCCTCATCTACAGCAATAAAGCTCACTTTAATCTCCTTAAACAAGTCAACGGTTTCCTGCTTGGTAAGGGTTTCGGGGGCCACATAAAGCATTTTGGTTTGGCCGCCTTTTATGTCTTTTATAACCACGTTACGCTCGGTGCGGCTTAACGATGAGTTTAAAAAGTGGGCAATGTTATCCTGCGATGAGTAGTTTCTTACTAAATCAACCTGGTTTTTCATTAAAGCAATAAGCGGCGATATAATAATGGCTACGCCCTCACTCATAATTGCCGGTAACTGATAACACAACGATTTTCCTCCGCCGGTAGGCATAATAACAAACGTATCCTTACCCGCCATTAACGACTTTATAATCTTTTCCTGGTTGCCTTTAAATTTGTTAAAGCCAAAGTATTCCTGAAGCCCCTCTTCAAGCGACATTGTAGCTACTGCCATGTGTTTTTTGTTTTGATGAACAAAAGTTTAACGTAAATATCTAATCAATAGGGGTGTGTTTTTAAAGCATCGTCAATATAATAAACATTTTTGACGAAAGGGAGGCGAATTTACAAACAAGTTTTTTTGCCACGGGGGTTTATGTATTTTTGCAGCCTTTCGATTAACAAAATTTCTATTTGATGGGCAATGTCTATGTGGTAATTATGGCCGGGGGTATTGGAAGCCGCTTTTGGCCTAAAAGCCGAAGCTCTAATCCAAAGCAGTTTCTGGACATTCTCAATACCGGAAAAACACTCATCCAGCTTACTTACGATAGGTTCAGGCCAATTGTTCCGGAAGAAAACTTTTATGTTGTTACCGCCGATGATTATGAGGATTTGGTAAAAGATCAATTACCAGACCTAATGGACTACCAGATACTTAAGGAGCCCGTTAGAAGAAATACAGCCCCCTGCATTACCTATGCCTGCGATAAAATATACCAGCGCGACCCTAATGCCACAGTAATAATTACCCCTGCCGACCACCTGATTTTACAGGAAGACCGCTTTTTAACCGTTATTGCCAAATGTCTTGACTTTGTGGGACAGAATGAAAAGCTAGTTACCATTGGTCTAAAACCAACAAAGCCCTCCACAGGTTATGGATACATACAATACCTGGATGATGATGGTGGTAAGGAGTTTTTTAAGGTTAAGACCTTTACTGAAAAGCCATCGCTGGAAATAGCCCGCACTTTTATTAAGAGCGGTGATTTTTTATGGAACTCGGGCATGTTTGTTTGGAAGGCGAAAACAATTCTTGAGGCCATACGTAAGTATTTGCCAGAGATTGGAGATGCTTTTAAAAACGGCGCCACATATTATAATACAGCTGCCGAAGAGGCCTTTATACGCGAGGCATACTCGCAATGTACCAATATTTCGATTGACTATGGTGTAATGGAAAAAGCCGACAACGTTTATACCATGCCTGCCCAATTTGGCTGGAGCGATGTAGGCTCGTGGGGTTCATTATACGAAGCTTATGAGCACGATTACTTAGGTAATGCAGTGGCAGGTAAAAACGTAAAAATTTACGACTCGGCGAATAATATGATTATGGTACCCGAAAACAAACTGGTGGTGTTACAGGGCCTGAGAGATTTTTGTGTGATTGATACCGGCGATGTATTGCTGATTTGCGAAAAACAACAAGAGCAGGAAATAAAGCAGATAACGGTTGACTTAAAGGTTGCCGATTTGGATGAGTACTTATAATAACGAAATGCATAGCCACAAAGACACGAAGGCACAAAGTTTTAATTTTTTAGTGCCTGTATTTTTTAAAATTGTATTCTTAGTGTCTTAGTGCCTTAGTGGCAGAAATTGCTGCGAAACAATGAACGACTAACATGAATTTTCCCTCCAACATTAACTCAAAGCTGCCGGCTATAGGCACTACTATTTTCACTACCATGTCGGCGCTGGCAAAGGAGCACAATGCTATTAACCTGTCGCAGGGCTTTCCCGATTTTAGCCCGCACCCGTTATTGACCGAGGCAGTTGAAAAAGCTATGAAGAGTGGCTTTAATCAATACGCGCCAATGGCGGGTTATTTGCCACTGCGCGAAAAGATTGCTGAAAAGGTTGAGGCGCTTTACTCCTGCCCTATCGACCCGGAAACGGAGGTTACAATTACTGCAGGTGGTACTCAAGCAATTTTTACAGCCATACTTTCAGTTATCCGCGAAAATGACGAGGTGATACTTTTTGCCCCGGCGTACGATAGTTATGCCCCGGCCATTGAGCTTGCCGGCGGCAAACCTTTATACTACGATTTAGAAGCGCCGGAGTACCGAATTAATTGGACGAACGTAAAAAAACTGATTAGCCAACGCACCAAAATGATCATTATCAATACGCCGCACAATCCATCGGGTACTGTGTTGAGTGCATTTGATATGCAGCAGTTGGATAAAATTACTCGCGGTACGGATATTGTAATTATTAGCGATGAGGTTTACGAGCACATTATTTTTGATGGCATTGAGCATCAAAGCGTATTGCGCTTTCCCAAACTGGCTGAAAGAAGTTTTGTAATTAACTCATTTGGTAAAACATACCATACCACCGGTTGGAAAGTTGGTTATTGCGTTGCACCTAAAAACCTGATGACCGAGTTTAGAAAGGTGCACCAGTTTAATGTGTTCAGCGTAAACTCCATTGCACAGGTGGCTTTTGACGAAATATTACCCCGGAAGGATTTATACCTTGAGTTAAGCGCTTTTTACAAACAGAAAAGAGATTATTTCCATAAAGCAATTCAATCATCGCGCTTTAAGCTTTTTAAGTGCGAGGGCACTTATTTTCAATTGGTTTCGTACAGCAAAATAAGCGATGAACGCGATTTGGAGTTTGTGCGCCGCATGACCCGCGATATGGGTGTTGCTGCAATACCGGTATCCGTTTTCTATCGCCACAATATCGATAACAGCGTTATCCGTTTCTGTTTTGCTAAAGAAGAAGAGACCCTTAAAAGAGCGGCGGAGTTGATTTGCAAGATTTAATCAACCGCTATAAAGTACACTTCCGTTTAAAATCTATACAGTTCGTAACACTCAACACCTGCGTAATTCAACACTATAGTATTTTATTATACCTTTCAGGGATATAAAAGAATGCTATGTCTGAAAACGAAGAGAAGATAGCCGATTTGCTAACCAGGATAAACCAGCTTAGCTTTAAGCAGGAGCAATTTCAATTTGAAATAAACCAGCTAAAGTTTGAGGTAAGCAAGTTGAGAGAGGCTTCGCAAAAGCCAGTTACTGCTAAAGAGACAAAACCGGTTGTTGAAGAAACGAGGGTCTACTATTCTATTACACCACCGTTTACTGAAACTTCCACAACCAAAACAGAAACCTCACCACCAGTATTTGAGCAGCGCCGGGCTATAAGCGTTCAAAAGCCATTAATAGCCAAAGAGGATTGGGAGAAATTTATTGGCGAAAACCTGATAAATAAAATCGGTATTATAATAACCGTAATTGGTGTGGCCATTGGTGCCAAATATGCTATTGACCACCAATACATAAGCCCATTGATGCGCATTGTTTTTGGCTATGTAGTTGGTATAGGGCTGCTGGGGTTTGCGCTAAAACTTAAAACCAAATATGAAAGCTTTAGTGCTGTATTATTAAGCGGTGCCATGGCTATTATGTATTTAATAACGTTTATGGCCTACAGTCTGTATGGCCTTTTTCCGCAGGCAGCGGCCTTTGGATTGATGGTAATGTTTACGGTGTTTACTGTAATTGCCGCCATACATTATAACCGGCAGGTAATTGCGCATATTGGTTTAGTTGGTGCATATGCCGTTCCTTTTTTACTGAGTGACGGCTCAGGCAAGGTGCTCATTCTTTATAGCTACATGGCCATTATTAATACCGGCATATTAGTTCTATCGTTCAAAAAATACTGGAAAAATCTGTTGTACGTTGCGTTTGGGCTTACCTACCTTATTTACCTTTCGTGGTTTGTTTCTAAATATGATAGCGCTACCCAATTCAGAATGGCATTTGCCTTTTTGGGTATTTACTTTTCTATTTTTTATGCGGCTATCCTTGCATATAAGCTCATTAAAAAAGAGAAGTTCAGTGTAGAAGATATTATGCTCTACATGGCCAATTCATTTATCTTTTTTGGTGTTGGCTATGCTTTGCTTGACGACAATGTAACCGGTAAAAATCTGTTAGGACTATTTACACTAGGCAATGCGGTTATACATTTTATTGTAAGCGTAATAATTTACCGAAACAAGCTTGCCGATAAAAACCTGTTTTACCTGGTATCGGGTATGGTGCTGGTATTTATTACCATAGCTATACCGGTGCAGCTGGATGGCACATGGGTAACGCTATTGTGGGCCGGCGAGGCTGCTTTATTGTTTTGGATTGGCAGAACAAAAAATGTTGTGTTTTATGAGTTGATGTCGTACCCGCTTATGATACTGGCGTTGGGCAGTATTTGCCAGGATTGGAGTATTGACTATAATGCCTATTCAAAACAAAACCCTGCAGCCCGCATTACGCCATTGCTCAATGTTCATTTTTTAAGTTCAATACTGGTTGTGGCGGCTTTTGGCTTTATTACTTTTTTAGAAAAGAGCAATAAATACACAGCACCAACCGGCAGCAAATATCGCATTCAGGACCTTTACGGAGCGGTGCGATACGGACTACCGGTAATTTTTGTAGGATTGCTATATGCTTCTTTTTTGATGGAGATTGCAAGCTATTGGGACCAGCTATATATAGACTCGGGCATTACCCTTCCATCAAAAGATTATGCCTCGATGGCTTATAATGAAGACCTGCCAAACTTTAAGTTTATCTGGTCGGTTAACTACACGCTGTTGTTCTTGTCTGTGTTATCGGCCGTCAACATTAAATGGCTGAGAAATAGAGAGCTTGCTTTGGTTAACCTGGTTTTAAATGTTGTTTCGGTAGCCGTGTTTATGACTATTGGCTTGTACACATTAAGCCTGCTACGCGATACGTATTTAAGCCAGGATTTGGCAAAGTATTATAACCATGGCCCGTTTAACATCTATTTCCGCTACCTCTCATTTGGGTTTGCTGCAACTATGATTTACTGCTGCTATCGGTACATGAAAGAAGAGTTTGTAAATTTTGACCTTAAAATGCCTTTTGATTTGCTGCTATATACCAGCATACTTTGGGTAGCCAGCAGCGAACTAATAAACTGGATGTGCTTAATGCGCCTATCACAATCGTATAAATTAGAGTTAAGTATTTTGTGGGGGGCTTATTCGTTGCTTTTGATTATGCTGGGCATTTGGAAAAAGAAAAAACATTTACGACTTGGGGCCATTGGCCTTTTTGCCGTTACCCTGGTTAAGTTGTTTTTCTACGATATTTCGCAATTAGAAACTATTGCAAAAACAATTGTGTTTGTATCGTTAGGCATCCTGTTACTAATTATCTCGTTTCTGTACAACAAATACAAGCATATTATTGAAGATGAGCCCAAGGTTTAAAACATATTTAGTTGCATTACTCCTATTACCCGCCGGCCTTTTAATGGCGGACAATAATGGCTATCACTATCGGCGCGATTTAGGCAGCTTATCAAGCGGCTGGTATAAAATAGGCTTGCCCGATAGCCTGTTTGGCAAAACGAATACGGACCTTTCGGATATCAGAATTTATGGCGTTACAGAGCATGGGGATACTTCACCGGTTCCATATATAATAGACGTAGCCACCGGTTCGGAAAACGAGGTGAATGCGCCGTTTAAGATTATCAACCCTACGCATAACGCAACCGGCTACAATTACACTTTTGCTGTTGCCACCCAACAAACCATCAATAGAATTGAACTACACTTTGAGGAACAGAATTTTGATTGGAAAGTGAACCTAAGCGGCAGCCAGGATTTGCAGCACTGGCAACCGGTAGTAGAAAATTACCGTATAGTGGCTATAAAAAATCAATTAACCGATTACGGTTTTACAACGCTACTTTTCCCCGATGCCAAATACCGATACTACCGTGTGCAAATACCCGCTGCAACACAGCCAAACTTGTTAAACGCAAAAGTGTTCCTCAAAATATTAAAGCCGGGATTTTATAATGATTATTGGTGTTCGGCAACAAACATGCAGGTGCTTAACAAGGGGAAAACGATGGTTGTAGACCTGACCCTTCATCAGCCTGAACCGGTATCGTATTTAAAAATACAGGTGGGCGATAGTATTGATTACGAAAGGCCCTTTGTTCTTGAATATTTAACCGATAGCCTAAAAACCGAAAAGGGTTGGGTATACAATTATTCAAACCTAACCGAGGGTGTGCTAAGTTCGGTTGAGCCGAATGAATTTAAATTTGGCAAAAGACTTTGCCAACGACTGCGCCTTACCGTACAAAACGGAGATAACCCCGGATTGACCATTAAATCGTTTGTTGTTAAAGGGTATGTGTATAGCTTATATGCCCGCGTTGCGCAGCCGGCTAATTGCTATATGCTATACGGGAATAAAATAGCCTCCACACCTGATTATGACCTTAGTAAATTCCAAAACAAAATTCCGGATAGCACCCGGCAAATTACACCCGGCGGCGAAGAGGTTTTGGCCAGTGTGCCGGCTAAGCAAATACATCCCTTGCTTGAAAACAAGGCCTGGTTGTGGGGAATAATGGCCTGCATAATTTTGCTACTGGGCCTATTTACGTTTAAGATGATGGCCGGTGTTGGAAACAGCGAACAGAATCAATAATTAATTGTTTGCCTGAGGTAAGTGTTGTAGTTAAAGATTACCCTTAACTTAGCACCATCAGTTTAATTAAGTATGGAGAATCTAAACATAACCCTCATTCAAACATCTATTCACTGGGTAGATGTGTCGGCAAACCTTGAGATGCTGACCCAAAAAATTGCTGGCATAACGCACAAAACAGATTTGATTGTATTGCCTGAAACCTTCACTACCGGTTTTTGTATGGATGCAAAGCAATATGCCGAAGATGTTGCCAATAGCAAGGCAATTGAGTGGATGCGCACAACTGCCAAACAAAAAAACTGTGTTATAACCGGTAGCCTGATGTTGAAGGAAGGGGACAGTTTTTTTAACCGCCTTATATGGATGAAACCCGATGGTAGTTTTGAATACTACAATAAGCGCCACCTGTTTTCGCACGCGCATGAGGATGAAAATTATATTGCCGGCGATGAAAAACTGATTGTAGAATTAAAAGGCTGGAAAATACGGCCGCTTATTTGTTACGACCTCCGTTTCCCGGTGTGGAGCAGAAATTTAGATGAGAACGGCGCGCCACAGTATGATGTGCTGTTATACGTAGCTAATTGGCCCGAACGCAGGGTATATGCCTGGAAACATTTGTTGATTGCCCGCGCTATCGAAAATCAGGCGTATGTTGTAGGCCTTAACCGCACCGGTAATGATGGTAACGATATTTATTATAGTGGCGATTCGATGGTAATTGATGCCATGGGGCAGGTGTTGTATCACAAAATGCAGGATGAAGATGTTTTTACTGTTGAGCTTGAATACCCGGCCATCCAAAAAGTGCGCGAGACGCTACAGTTTTTAAAGGATGGCGACCTTTTTTCGTTTAATAAGAAATTAAAAATTGCAGGACACTAATTATGCCATTGTTGAACGAAGGAAAAAATGAAGAAGAAAAAAGTTGGGCACTGCGGTGGTACCAGGTGCGCAACCGCGTAAAAGAGCAATTTGGTGAGCGGCCCGACATTAATGCATTGCTTTTTATTATTGGCATGAATGAAGTGGGCATTGTAAAAGATAAATGGGAGAAGGAAGAAAAGCAAGACCTGATGCACGTTGCGCTTTGTAAAATGATGAGCACCGAGGGCTATTACGAATTACTTGGCCGTGATGCAGAAGGGTGGCCGATATACGAACCGGTTAAAGGCATACCCAAATTACCACTAAAAGACCAGGATGAGTTGTTGAAGCGGAAGATTGTTGAATATTTTGAGGCGCTATAAGGGGCTTAATTTTTAAGCTTCCTTCAAATGCTTTTCCGCGATACTCGCAGCTTGTTCGTGCGATTCGATTCCCACCGGGTCTAAGGAATAACCCCGGTGCATGGCCAACGCTCGCGTAAATTCGGCACCGAAGAAAACAAGTTGAGAAGAGTAATACACCCAGGCTAAAATCATTACACCGCTACCTACCGCACCGTATGTGCTGGCAATACCGCTGTGGCCAATGTACATGGCTATAAAATGCTTTCCTATAACAAACAATACGGCAGTAAAAAAAGCGCCCTCCCATAAACCGGTCCATTTAAGTTTGGCATCGGAAAGGTATTTGTATACAAAGGCAAACATAACGGTTGCACCGCCTACCGATAGGGCATGGTCTAATACCCGGATCATTCCTATGGATATGCCAGGAAAGTGAGAGTTCAGGAACTGTGTAAAGGCAACCAGTGCCGCATGAAACACCAGCGATACTAACAGCAAAAACGCTACACAAACAATCATGCCAAACGAAAAAATACGGTTCAACAAAAATTTAATAACCGGTTGCTTTGCATGTGGCTTAACCTCCCAAATAATATTTAGCGAAGTGCGTAGCTGACCAAAAACACTTGTTGCTCCCATAATCAAAAGAATGGTTGCCAGTATGGTTGTTATTAAACCCTTGCCGGGATGATAAAGTGTTTTAATAACGTTCTCTAATTGCATAGCACCACTTGGCCCCAAAAAGTCTTGTAGCTGGTCTTTAATTTCTCCCTGCACGGCGTGCGGCCCCAATATGGCGCCCACTAATGAAATGATGATGATGATAACCGGAGCGATTGAAAACACCATGTAGTACGACAGTGCGGCGCCAAGCGTTGAAGTATCGTGCTGCATATAAAGCTTAACACTACTCTTAAAAACATCAACTATGAAAAAGCCTTTTCGTTCCTTTTTTTCGTTGGCTATCTTCTCTTCTGCCATGCTATGTTTTGTTTAATTAAAAAACCCCAGTCAAAACGAATGGGGTTTTTTGAAATATATCTGGTTGTGTGGTTTTATATTCTGAATTGCATTTCAACCGTTGCTCCTTTATCCGAGAAAACTACCATATCGGCCAATTGCATCATTAAAAATACTCCACGGCCACTGGTTCTTTCAAGGTTCTCGGGTGCAGTTGGGTCTGGTAAATTATTATAGTCAAAACCAGGGCCCTCATCTTTTACAATGAAAGTGATATTCTTTCCACGCTCATCAACGCTGTACGATATTTCCACATTCTTTTTTTCATTAGCCCTGTTGCCATGCAGCATTGCATTGTTGGCCGCTTCGGTTAACGAAATAAGGATGTTTCCATAAACATCATCTCCTATATTAACCTCATTGCGTAAGTCGTCAATAAACTTCTCAACGATAGTTATGTTTTCTGCTTTGGATGCGAATTTGATTGCTTTCACGTCTGGTTTTAATTACATGGGCGCGTAACGAATATTGCACGCAAAAATATACTATTTGTTGATTCAAAAAACATCTCTTAAAAACCTACTGTTAATTAAAAGATTCTTGTTCGGCCCACTTGTGGTGCAACGGGCACAGCAAATAAAGCCAAGCCCCCGCAATTTACAAATATATAAAGGCTTTTATTCTGTCCACAACTCCTTATACCGTCTATTTTATTCCTCTTCCTTTACGGATTAGAGTCGCTTATTGTTGTATTGAAAGTGAACGAAAGTACTTTTCAGCTAAGTTTTTATAGTACGGCTTTAAGCTGGGGGGAACCGTTTTGTATAAATCTACTTCGCTTTGTTTAGCCTTCAGGTAAGCCTCAATAGCCGGTGGCACTTCGCGTTTTACATCTTTGCCGGTATGCGACTCTCTCTCTTGTTTCTGGTCTTTTTCGCGTTCAGCATTTTCGGCCTGTAACAATTTATCCATTATTTGCTGCTGGCGGTTAAGCATTTCGGCAGTAATTTGTTTGTTCACCAATTCCTTCTCAGTTTCCTCCATTTGCTTGGCAGTTTGGCCCATGTCAGTACCCGGAGTTTTCCCATCCTTGCCGTCTTGCTGCTGTTGCTTTTCCATCTCTCGCCGTATTTGCGCCTGCATTTGCGCCATTTCGGCAAACTCCTTGCTCATGGCACTACTCTTTGGCCCAGCGCCGTTTTGCGGCTTGCCCTGGCCTTCTTTTTTCATCATCTCGCCCATGGCAGTAATCTTATCTTTTAGCTGCTTTTGCATTTTAGATAGGCTTGGTTTGCCCTGCCCGGGTTTATTGCATTTCATGCACATTTTGGGTTTGCCGTCTTTGGGGTCGCCCTTGCTCTCCTTTTCGCTCATTTGTTGCTGCATTTGCTGCATGGCCTCGCTAAGCATTAGGGCAAGGTTATTGTAACCGGTCATTACAAACTGCTCGTTGCTGGCCGCCCGCATTTTGTTACGGTCTTCCATATCGCTTATAGCTTTCCCCAAATATTTATTTACATCATTCATCTGTTTGGTGATGAACGAACTGATTTTATCCTGGCGTTTAGCCAATGCATACAAACTATCCTCTACCATTTTCGAGTTTTCGCGAATGCGTTGTTGCTCGTGCATCAGGTCCACATACTTAGGGTTGTTGATGTTTGTTTGGTTTACATCGGCCATCAGTTTTTCTTCATCAAATGATAGCTTCAAAATGTTTTTCAGCAACTGGCGAATGGCCTGTAGGTCCTCGCCTTCTTCTTCCTGCTCCATAGCGTTTTTCATATCCGATAGGCTTTTAGACGCCTCCTTCATATCCTGCTCTGCACCCTGTTGGCTTTTTGAGGCTTTTTTATTTTGCCCGGCATCCATGTTTTGTTTCGCATCGGCAGTTTGCTTTTCGGCACCGTCCATTTTCTTGTCTACATCTTTAAAGTCCTGGCCGCTTTTGGTTTCTTCATTTAGCTTCTTCAAATCCTCCACATCTTTTTTGGCGTCTTTCAACTCCTCATTCAATTTGGCTTGCTGGTCTTTTAGTTGCTCTTGTGCTTTTTGATCTTTGGCTGCATCCTTTGCGTCTTGCCCCTTCTGATCTTTTGCATCGGCCTTTTTATCCTTGGCATCTTTAGCGTCCTGCGCCTTTTTGTCTTCGGCCTTTTCAGTCTGCTTGGCAAGTTCTTCCTGCTTTTGTGCCAACTTCTCTAATTTGTCAGATGCCTGCTCAAGCTTTTGATCGAACTCCAGTTTTTTAAACAACTCCAGCATACGGTCAAGCTCTTTTTCAAGCTTTTCGTTATTGGCTTCCATGTCACCCATCTTTTCGAGTGCGTCTTTCTTCTGTAAATCTTCCAGCATCTTTTGAAGCTTATCATACAGATCCTTCATTTCCTTATTCATTACCTGGTCAAACAAATCCTGCAGGCGCTTTTCTTTTTCAGCAATTTCGGGCTTGGTTTCGTTTAGCTCATTCTGCTTTTCGAAGTTCTGGTCCATTTTATTCTTCATCTTCTCCAGTTCCTTTTGCAGGTCTTTCTGTTTCTCGATGTTTTGCGCCAGGTTCTTTTTATCATCCCAATTCAGGTCCTTTTTCTCCTGAAGCTTATCCTGCATATCGTGCAATTCATTTTTCAGCTTTTCGGCTTTGGTCATGGTTTCTTTCATGTCCTGCTTTAGCTCCTTATTGTCTTTGGTAATTTCCTTGTTCAACTCATTCAATGTTGGCATCTGGAAATTCATCATGTTGCTGCGCGTTGATTTGCTGCCGTGTATGCCATCGTTATCCCAAACCTCGAAATAGTAACTCATTTTATCGCCGGGCTTAATTGCAAAGTCGGCAAGGTTCCAATAGAAAGTAAATTTTGAAGCAATGCCCTGTGTGATTGGAATATCAAGGCTCTTATTTATATCAACCGCACCAGAATCTGATTTGGTGATTTGATAGTTGAAGGTTAACCGGCGCACACCATAATCGTCTGATACTTCGCCATTGTAATAGAAATATTTTTGCGTGGCAGTATCGTGTTGCTCGTTCACCGTAATAACCGGGTAAAGATCGGGCACGACGTTGAGGGAGTAGGTTACCGAGTCGGCATCCTTTACATTGGCATTTGAAACCTTAAGTGTATAACCAACACTTTGCATAAACGTTTTGGTAAAAACAAACTCGGCATCGCCGGTGCGTTTTACCTGATAAGCCGAATCGCCTAATAAAAACTTTAGCTCTTCAACGTTTTGCGTGTTGAACTTCCAGCTCAGTTTGGTTCCTGCAGGCACAACAAGGTCGCCCAGGTTTTTAACCGTTTCGTTTTGCTTACCGGTGTATGGCGGGTAAAGGCAGCTTATTTCAAAACCGGCTACAATAGGTTTGGCCACCACGCTAAGGGTATATTCTTTTGAACGAAAACCATTGGCTGTTAATTCAAAATCAGTGCTCTTTCTTACGTTCGAAAACTCGTAGGTAAAGAGGTTTTTATCTTTCTTTTTAAGCTTAACCGTGTTTTTGTCAGACTCCAAAAACACTTCATTGGGCAAAGCATCGCCTTCAATTTTAACTTCGAGGGTGTAGTTATCGTACTGCAATGCTTTTAAATCCTTGTTCTGGATAACGAATTGAAATGGCGCCTGTTTTTCGTACTTGGTATTGCTATGGTACAAACGGCTTGTTCCTTCCTTAATAACATTCGGGGCGGCAATGATGATGAACAAGAACAATAGCAGCGGTGGAATAAGAAAGCGTAAATACCTGCGGTTTTTTGAAAGGTCGACGGCAAATGAAAAGTCAACCGGTTTTAATTCAAATGCTTTTTGGTCGATGGCGGCAAAAAGAAGCGCCGTGTTGGGCTGTACACTTGCGTCATGCCGCAATTGCAAAATGTTTAACAGCTTATCTTTTACCTCGGTAAAGTGCGTACCAATTATTTGCGCGGCCTGTTCGTACGAAATTATTTTACCCAGTTTATAATAATGCAAAAGTGGGGCAACAAAGAAACGCGCAACAAAGCCTGCTGATGATAGAATAAAGCCATAAAACAACACCTTGCGCAACAAGCCCGGCAGATAGAAGTAATATTCCATCAGGTTTATAGCCATAAAAAAGGCGAGTACGTAAATGGCTGAAAAAATAGCGCCCCTGATTACCTGGTTGGTGTAATACTTACGTGTGAAACTATCGAGTTTCTGTATTAGTGAATTGTATTGCGATGATTGCTCTGCCATAAATCTCAAAATCCCTGCTCTTTTTGAGCAAACATAAATTTAAACGTTATAAAGATAGGAATGTTGTTTTAACGAGTTTTTAACGCCGCCGGCACACCTAATTACTTATAAATCCACATCAGCACCGGTTTGGTTTCAGCATCAATTAGTTTCTCGGCGGCTCTAAATGTTTTTTGCGATACCATTGGGCAACCGTTACTGCGGCATACCACGTTTTCGTCTTCCTTATCGGCAACTTTAAAATAGTAATGAAAAACTACTTCGCGCTTTAATGCGTTGCTGTTGGTAGAATCGAGCCCATGCAAAATGTAACCGGTTCCGTAATCGCCTTCAAACTTTACGCCCAATTTGTATCGGCCCTCGGAAGTGCAATAGCTGCCGGGCTTATTTGAAAAAACTACTTCCTCCTTGTTTACATCATCACCCTGTCCGTGCGCGCAAAGACCCGAAATCAATACAGAATCGTTTTGAAGATTGACTACAAAAAACCTGTTTTTGCGCGAAGCGATGCTCATATCAATTAATATACCCAGCGAGGTTGAACCATTTAGTGTTTTGGCAAAGGACTTTAAACTGTGGGCATGTTGAGCGAGCCTTTCGTTGGTTTCTCTTTTGCCGGCGTCGTGCTGTATGAAAAACGAGGAGAAAAGAAATAAGAAGGAGAGAAGCACCATTTTCAGCATAGTAAACATGCTCCGCGCTACAAGGCAAAAGTCTTTGCCCAATCGGAGTTACCTTAAAGATACTACACTAATGTCTTTTCCACAAGCAACGGCTCTTATATCTTCAGCTTGCAATAAACCGGTGCATGGTCGCTTTGGACTACATCCATCATTATAGATGCTTCTACCAGGTTTTTCTCAAGGTTTTTGGTTACTGCTATGTAATCTATTCGCCACCCTTTGTTATTAGCTCGTGAGTTAGCCCTGAAACTCCACCATGAATATTGGTGCGGGGTTTTGTTGAAATGCCTGAAGGTGTCTATAAAACCTGATTCAAAATATTTGGTCATCCAGTCGCGTTCCTCAGGTTTAAAACCCGAAGTATCTTTGTTGGCAACCGGGTTATGAATATCAATAGGGTTGTTGGCAATGTTGTAGTCGCCTGTAACCACCAACTTGGTTCTTGTTTTAGCCAGCTTAAGGAGGTAAAGCTGCACATCCGCTAAAAATTTCATCTTCACGGCCTGGCGTTCATCACCGGTGGTGCCGCTGGGAAAGTAAACGCTTAAAATGCTAAGGTCACCAATGTCAATCCTCAACATTCGTCCTTCATCATCATATTGTTTCATGCCCATGCCCACTTCAATATGGTCGGGTTTTATTTTTGTGAAAATGCCCACGCCACTGTAGCCCTTTTTAGCAGCATCGAACATGTAGCAATGGTAACCAAGCGCTTCGAATGGTTTAGGATCAAAGTCGTCTTTATGCACTTTCATTTCCTGCAAGCAAAGTACATCTGGCTTTGCAATTTTAAGCCAGTCAACCAACCCTTTGCTTATTGCCGAACGAATTCCATTAACGTTGTAAGAGATTATTTTTATTTCGCCCATAGCCTTTATTAATTTACTTGCCGAAAATAGAAAACTTCAAATTACCGCCGAAAGCTAGTACTCTTTCGTTTTGTATGGTCTTGATTTTAATTTCTCAAAAAGCGCTTTGCACTTAGCAACGCCATCGGGCCCGTTTAACGAAAAGTACCAAAAATTTTCATAGTCACCCAAGTTCATCGCCAGTTGCATGGTGCCCTGCGATTTGTGTTCGGCAATTTCCCAGTTTACAATTATTTTGTAGGTCAGTTTATTATTATATCCAAAAGGCCTTGACTTGTCGAAGGTAAACATAGGGGTATGTACCATCACCTTACTTTCGGCATAATCTTTTAGCTGGTCGAAAATAACACCCGAAGTATCTGTTTTAGATGCGCTGGTTAAACCCAAAACAATGGGCCTGGCATTTTGCGGCAGAGATTGAACAGCCCTTAAAGCCAATAGTGACGCGGCTTTGTGCCCGCCGTGAGTGCCAGGTACTGGTAACAAACAAAAAACATAGTCGTAATGGTTTTCGTTTAAAATCTCTTTTAAGCGGGTATTAATCCAGGCCACATTCCATGAAGTATCAAGCGGCTCATGTTCATCCAATCCATAATGGGCATCCTTTTGGTCAAGAAAATAAATGTTGTGGGTGCCTATAATTTTACCGGCGTTCATTAATTCCTGCTTACGGATGCGAGGGAGATTGGCTCGGCCTACGGCCTCGTCCGTCAACTCAAGCCCATAGTAAGATTCGGCAAGAGTTGAATATTTATAACCGCCTTCGCCATTGGTAATTACGCACTGGTCGACCAGTCCGTTTAGTTCGTGTGTAATTTTATAGATGGTAGCGGCGGCGGCAGTTTCATCATCAGGATGAGCAACAACTACCAATACCTTGGGGCCGGTTATTTGTTGAGCAGACAATAAGCTACACCCGAAGGTGCCAAATATTAGTAATAGAAAAGCATGCTTAAAATATATTATGTATCGCATAATTTGAATTTATCTAAATTGCAAAGTAGCTATCTTAACAAACAAATCATAAAATTGGTTTAAGAGGGATATTGATGAGCAAACTAGTTCGCGGTTTAGGTTTAACACAGGCTGTAGCCATTAACACCATTGATATGGTGGGGATAGGGCCGTTTATTGTTATTCCCTTCATTATTGGCTCTATGCACGGGCCTCAATGTATTATTGCATGGATATTGGGCGCGGTACTTGCATTTGCCGATGGCGCGGTATGGTCTGAACTAGGTGCAAAATGGCCGGAGGCCGGGGGCAGTTATGCTTTTCTTCAGAATTTGTACGGAAGAAAAGGGCTGGGCAGGCTGATGTCGTTTTTGTATGTATGGCAAACTATTATTCAGGCGCCCTTAGTGGCAGCCTCTGGTGCAATCGGTTTTTCTCAATACCTGCTTTACTTAATTCCTTCGCTTACACCGGTTGGGCAGAAGGCGGTATCGGGTGGTTTAATTATCCTTATCACCATTTTGCTTTATCGCAAAATAACCGACATAGGTAAGATTTCGGTTTTCATGGGTATCATAGTAGGCGGCACCATTTTGTGGTTGATAGCCAGTGGATTTTCGCATTTTCAACCAGCCCTTGCTTTTACTTACAGCAAAGATGCATTTGATCTTACTCCGGCATTTTTTCTGGGACTCGGGCAAGCCAGCACCAAAACCATATACTCTTACCTAGGTTACTACAATGTTTGCCATTTGGGGGGAGAAATAAAAGAGCCCGAACACAATATACCCCGTAGTATTTTTATTTCAATTGCCATTATTGCAACGCTTTATATATTGATGCAAATTGCCGTGCTGGGTGTAATACCATGGCAAGAAGCTAAAGACTCAAAATTTATTATCAGCCTGTTTTTTGAGCAGCTTTATGGACACACTGCGGCTTTAATTGCAACCGGGCTAGTTTTATTTATTGCTATCTCATCATTGTTCGCAGTAATGTTGGGTTACTCGCGGGTACCTTATGCTGCGGCGGTTGATGGAAATTTCTTTTCGGTTTTTGGAAAACTGCATCCTACCAAAAACTTTCCGTATGTATCGTTATTGCTTTTGGCAGGTACTGCATTTGTTTTTAGTCTGCTTTTTAAAATGGCTGAGGTAATCACTGCCATTATCGTTATGCGGATATTAGTGCAGTTTATTGGCCAAAGTGTTGGTATTATCTTATATCGTCAACGGAAAAAAGAAGAGCGCTTTCCTTACCGCATGTTGTTGTATCCTTTACCACCACTTATCGGTATTGCGGTGTGGCTGTTTGTTTTTTGCTCGGCTGAGTTGAAATATATATTGGGGGCATTAGCGGTAATTGGGGTTGGAGGGGTGTTGTTTCTGATTAGGGAAACCTGGATGAAAAAGTCTTTTGAAAAAAATAGCTAATCATATTTGTTATAACTTTGTAAAATTATGGGATTAGTCTATTCAAATATCGAACTATCAAATCCGGTTAAGCCGGATATGCAACCGCTGCAAGTAAAGTGTCTGGTGGATACGGGGTCTACTTATCTTTGCATTCCATCGCACATTGCTACCCAACTTGGCCTTAAAGAACTAGAAACGCGCGAGGCTACTCTGGCTAACGGTCATAGCCAATCCGTTCCGTACGTAGGACCCATCAGAATTACTTTTGAAAACAGAAACTGTTTTGTTGGTGCTTTAGTTTTAGGAGATGAAGTACTATTAGGCGCTGTGCCTATGGAAGATATGGACTTGATAGTTCAGCCAAAGCTGCTTAAGCTTTCAGTCAATCCGGACAGCCCTAATATTGCAAGAGGGCATGTGAAGTAAAGAAGTTGGGCGAAAACATTCTTGACTTTGCTCTTCGGTAAATCTATTAGAAGTCTCTCTTTCTAGTATTTTCTTCAATATCCAAAAACACCTTAATTGCCTCTGCTAAGGCGAAATACGTTGTACCAGCTATTATGCAAATGGATATAAGAAAAAATGTGGCCCAAGTTGGCCACCATTCCGGCCATTTTCCAAATAAAACAAATAAAATGTCACAGAAACTGACAACACCAATAAGAGCATAGATATGGCTAAACGCCCGAAGGAATGGATAACGTTTTTCTGCTACAATTTCTGACTCCTCAATTGATTCATCGTAACTTGTTTCGTTTTTGAAGCCCCTGGCAAGATATTCTGCGATAGCCAATTCCATATATTCCAAATAATAATCCTTCCTTTCCCTTTCTACTACACTTTTTAAATCATCATCGTTAAGCTCTTTAATTCTCTTTTGCATCTCAACGTTATAAGGAAAGGATTCTCCTCTTCTGATAAGTTCATTTTTAGTATAATCTATAAAGCTTTCGCTATACGCGCCAGATTGCCCTTCGATAATTTCTCTAAGCTTTTTTGTACTGAATTCTTTTATTTCCAACTCTATTTCCTTCATAGCAAAGTGTTTGTTTCGAAGAAAAATACATCATTTTATTTAACTATGAAATTTTTTAACCCCAGAAACCTCTTCTCCTGCCCTCCCCACTATTCACACAAAAAAACTGCTGTTTAAAACAGGCAATGTGCTACCGGTAAAATGCCCTAACATTCGGTTTTAAAATAAGGGGCACATGCAGGTATTAAAATTTGGCGGCACTTCGGTGGCCAATGCAGAGAACATTAACAAAGTAATTGCTATTGTAAAAGACACTTTAAAGCGCGGGCCAGCCATGGTAGTTGTTTCGGCTTTGGGTGGCACTACTGATGTATTAATTGACGCGGGAAAATTAGCCGCAGCAGGCAATGAAACGTATAAAGAAAAATTGCTAACTATTGAGCAACGACATTTGCAAACTGTTAAGGATTTAATACCGGTTGCAAACCAGAGCGCCATTTTAAGCGAGGTAAAGAAAAAGTGTAACGAGCTTGAGGCAATTTGCGAAGGAGTGTTTATGCTGGGTGAGCTATCGGCAAGGACATTGGATAGAATTGTTAGCTACGGAGAATTGCTTTCATCAATTATTATTTCGCACAAGCTTAAGTCGCTTGATATTGCACACGAATGGGCCGATTCTCGTAACCTGATTGTTACCAATTCGAATTTTGGTGCGGCATCCGTTAATTTTGAGGTTACCAACCATAAGATTCAGGATTTTGTAAAAACAAATCCTTCACAGCTTTATCTTTTCCCGGGATTCATTGCGTCAGACGCTCACGGTGTTACTACCACACTAGGCCGCGGAGGTTCTGATTATACTGCCGCTATTTTTTCGGCGGCGGTTGCCGATAAAAATCCGGATGCGCTGGAAATATGGACCGACGTAAGTGGTATGATGACTGCCGATCCAAGGCTGGTGCAAAATGCTAAAATAATTCCGCGCACTACATACCAGGAGGCAATGGAGTTGTCGCATTTTGGGGCGAAGGTTATTTATCCGCCGACCATTCAGCCCGCCATGGCCAAGGGCATTCCGCTTTTGATAAAAAACACTTTTGCGCCGCAAGATGCGGGGACCTTGATTGAAAGTAAAGCTGTAGGCGTATCCGAAGATGCTCCCTCTAAAATTGTAACCGGCCTATCGAGCATGGGCAAAATATCGCTGCTATTGCTTGAGGGCGGCGGTATGGTGGGTGTGCCTGGCTTTTCGAAGCGCTTATTCGAGGCGCTATCGGACGAAAAGATAAATGTCATTCTCATTACGCAAAGCTCTTCTGAACATTCCATTTGCGTTGCCATTGATAGCGTAAACGCAGCCAAAGCAAAGGAAGCCGTTGATGAAGAATTTGATTACGAAATAGCAGCCGGTAAGCTCGATCCCCTGATTGTTGAAAATGATTTAGCTATTGTGGCCCTGGTTGGCGAAAACATGAAAAACCACCCAGGCATTAGCGGGCGCATGTTTAGCGCATTGGGTAAAAACGGGGTTAATATTCGCGCGATAGCGCAGGGTTCATCTGAAAAAAATATTTCGGCGGTTATAAGTGTAACTGATGTAAAGAAGGCTGTTAACGTTTTGCACGAAGAGTTTTTCGAAACGGCCTATAAACAGCTTAACCTATTTGTTGCGGGTACGGGCAATGTAGGCAAACGCTTATTTGAGCAGTTAAAGCAACAACAGGCCTACCTGCTAAAACATCTTAGGCTGCAACTGCGGGTTGTGGCGATTGCCAACAGTAAAAAAGTGGCGATTAACGAAGAGGGCCTGGATTTGAATAAATGGGAGGAAGAGCTTGGTAGCGCAAAAGCAATGACCATAAATGAGCTGGCCGACTTTATCCGCGATAAAAATTTGCGCAACTCGGTGTTTGTAGATATTACGGCAAGTGATGTGGTGGCCGGCACTTATGCGGGGCTGTTGCAAAAAAGCATTTCGGTAGTAGCGTGTAATAAAATTGCAAGCTCATCATCGTTCACTAATTACGAAAAGCTGAAGGCACTGGCCAACGAATTCAATACCGCGTTTTTGTTTGAAACCAACGTTGGGGCGGGCCTACCTATTATTGGTACGCTGAATGATTTACTTAGGAGTGGTGACGAAGTGCACAAAATGCAAGCGGTATTATCGGGCACTCTAAATTTTGTGTTCAATAATTATGATGGAAGCCGTCCGTTTGCCGCAGTGGTTAAGCAAGCGCAGGATGAGGGCTACACCGAACCAGACCCGCGCTTAGACCTGGGCGGGGTTGACGTGATGCGCAAAATTTTAATTCTTAGTCGCGAGGCGGGCTATAAAATGGAAATGGAAGAAATTAAGAATGATGTGTTTCTTCCGGAGTCGTGCATGAAGGGTAGTGTAGCCGATTTTTATAAAGAGCTGGAGAAACATGAGGGGCACTTCAAAAAACTATATACCGATGCCGTAGCCAAAGATTGCAAGTTGAAATTTGTTGCGCAGTTTGAAAGCGGCAAAGCGGCTGTAGGGCTTCAGCATATTGGCAAGGAGCACGATTTGTATCACCTGTATGGTAAAGATAATGTGGTACTTTTTTATACCCGCCGATATTCGCAACAACCACTGGTAATAAAGGGGGCGGGCGCAGGGGCAGAGGTTACGGCATCGGGGGTATTTGCGGATATCATCAGGGCGGCAGGGGTCTGAAAACATGAATGGCCTTAAAATTTAATACTAGATGATTAAACCCGCTTTACTTTTCATAATAGTAGTTTTATTATCACTTACCGCAGTGGGACAAAAACCTATTATCGACACTATCCAAAACCTGGTAAATAAAGGCAGCTATGCAGAACTTGACAGCTTTATTAGTTATTGTCATGGATTTAAGGGAACCGAATATGCTTGTAGTAAAACAAGCCGAACGATCATTGATTCATTTGATGCCAGTGGTTTTTCATTGGAGAGCTTTTCCCGAAAGAGAATGGACCGCAGTCTCTCCATTGTTACCATTGAATGTTCTGGCCAAATTGCATACGCCGAGTTAAATATTGTTCCGGATGACAATAAGCCGCCCAAACAGATAATGAAATATTCAAATAAACAATTACTTGATGCTTTATTTGCTGATTATCAAAAAACATATAATACAAACCTAAATATTGACACACTATTTAATTGGGGTATGGAATACGGGCATGGATGTGGCTTGGCAGGCATTGAGCTGGAGTACGCTAAAAAATTAAAGGCAATACTCAAGTCCAATTCAATGGCCGAATTAGATATTTGGCTTCGTTCGCCCATTCTTGAAATACAGATATATGCTTTGAATGGCTTCAATCAATTAAAGCAGAAGGGGTATGCGCTAACACCAGATGAGCTGCGCTTGATAAATATTATAAAATCAAAAAAGGGAACCATTACAACTTGTCAGGGTTGCATTGTTTCGAAAACGAACGTTGAAGATGTAATTAAGAATTTTAAATTTTGAAAATTATGCCCGTTGTAACCGTTCATACCCCTGCTACCGTAGCAAACATTGTTTGCGGTTTTGATGTATTGGGGTTTGCGCTGAACGAACCTTACGATAAACTGGTGATGCGTTTGCTGCCGGAAAAAACTGTTCGCATAATCAACAAAGACAATTACAATTTACCCATAGAACCAGAAAAGAATGTGATTGGCGGAGCGTTGTTAGCCATGCTTAGAGAGCTGGATGATAACATTGGTTTCGAAATTGAAAGCACTAAAAATATAAAACCGGGAAGCGGTATTGGCTCAAGCGCCGCCAGCGCAGCGGGTGCAATTGTTGGTGCAAACGCATTGTTGAATAACCGGTTTGGAAAAGAAGACCTGGTGAGGCTGGCTATGTATGGAGAGCAGATAGCATCGGGCGCAAGGCATGCCGATAATATTGCACCGTGCATATATGGTGGCGTTACACTAATTCGGAGCAACGACCCGCTGGATATTATTCCGCTCAACTTTCCGCCATTGTATGTAACGGTCATTCATCCGCAGATTGAAGTGAAGACTTCGGAGGCGCGTCAAATTTTAAAGAAACAGGTGCCGCTAAAAGATGCAATAACGCAATGGGCAAATGTGGGTGGCCTTGTGGCCGGTTTTATGAAAGGAGATTACGACCTGATTGGCCGCTCCATGCAAGATGTTTTGATTGAGCCAATACGCAGCATGCTGATTCCGGGTTTTAATGATTTGAAAAAAGTTAGTATGGAAGCGGGCGCTTTGGGCGGGGGAATATCAGGTTCTGGGCCATCGGTGTTTATGCTGAGCAAAGATGAGGCGACAGCCAGAAAAGTTGAAGGTGCAATGCGTCGCGTTTACGAAAAGATAGATGTCGATTTTCATATTCACGTTACTACGGTAAATAGTCAGGGGGCGACCATTCAAGCAAGCAACTAATTAAAACATGCTTTACTACAGCACCAATCATAAATCAGAAAAAGTAAACTTTAGGGAAGCGACCATTCAGGGGCAGGCACCGGATAAAGGTTTGTACTTTCCGGAACGGATTGCGATGCTTCCAACAAAACTATTGACCGAACTTAAATCAACTCCAAAGGCGGATATCGCATTTGAGGTTATCAAACCTTATGTTGGAGATACTATTCCCGCAAATGAATTGCATGAAATTTGCACTCATACCGTCAACTTCGAATTTCCTTTAGTACAGGTTAACGATACGATTTCGTCGTTGGAATTATTTCATGGCCCAACGCTTGCGTTTAAAGATGTGGGTGCAAGATTTATGAGCCGCTGCCTTGGTTATTTCTCCCGCGACAACAAGAAAAAAATTACGGTGCTGGTAGCAACCTCCGGCGATACTGGTAGCGCAGTAGCTAACGGGTTTTTAGGAGTTGATGGAGTAGAGGTAATTATTCTTTATCCCTCGGGCAAGGTAAGTAAGATTCAGGAGCTGCAGCTTACCACTCTGGGCCAAAACATTAAAGCGCTTGAGGTGCAGGGCACATTTGATGATTGCCAGAAAATGGTGAAGCAGGCGTTTACCGATAGCGAGCTAAATGCGAAACTGTTTCTCACATCAGCCAACTCTATAAATGTTGCCCGGTGGTTGCCGCAGCAGTTTTATTATTTCTATGCGCTACAGCAATGGGCCGATGACGAACCACCGGTTGTTTGTGTACCGAGCGGTAATTTTGGAAATATTTGTGCCGGGCTTTTAGCTGCGGTTTCGGGTTTGCCCATTAAACATTTTATAGCGGCTTGTAACAGCAACGATGTTTTTACCCGTTACCTGGAGTCTGGAAAATTTGAAACCAGGGAGGCCGTAGCAACAATATCGAATGCGATGGATGTGGGCCTGCCAAGTAACTTTGTGAGGATACTGGAATTGTTTGGGCACGATTATTCTCGAATTAAAAACTTCATTAGCAGTTATCGGATTAGCGATGAAGAGACCGTTAATACCATACAACAGGTTTTTAAGAATTACGGCTACACACTTGATCCGCATGGGGCCGTTGGGTTTGCTGCGCTGGAAAAATATCTGCAACAAAACGCCGGACAAAAGGGATTGTTTTTAGAAACGGCCCATCCGTTAAAGTTTAGTGATGTGGTTGAAAAGGCCATTGGCGAAAGGCTGGAAATACCCGCGCAACTACAGCATCTGTTGCAACTTAAAAAACAGAGCCTTGTTATAAAGCCGGAATATGAGGGCCTGAAAGATTTTTTAATGAGCGCTTAATTAACCGATATGCCGATTTCATTTTATGCTGTTGACGTAAAACAACCGCCCTTGAAAAAGACGGTGATCAAAAAGTTTATTGCAGCGCAAGCATTAAAGGGGGCGAAAAAGAAACTGCAGGTTACTTACATTTTTTGTAGCGATGAGTATTTGCTGAACATGAATCGCCAATTTTTAGAGCACGATTTCTATACCGATATCATCACCTTTCCGCTTGGTGAAACTGAAAAGGAAATTGAAGCGGAAATATATATCAGTGTTGACCGGGTTAAAGACAATGCAGAGAAGTTCAAAAGCGATTTTTCAGATGAGCTTCATCGGGTAATTTTTCATGGGGTATTGCATCTAATGGGTTATAAGGACAAGAGTAAGGCGGACAAAGAAACCATGCGAGGCAAAGAAAATGAGTGGCTACGCAAGTTTAAAGCTGCTTTAAAGAGGGTTTAATGCAAATAGTACAGCGCAGATAAAAACAGGACGTTTTTTCAGTACAACATAATGACAATCAATTAGATGTACCTAAAAATTGTCTTAAAAGCATCAAACCCCCATTTTTGTTCCACGTGGCACAATTTTGAGGACATATTTCAGGCCGCCCAATTGTTCCACGTGGCACATTTGCTAAGTAAGTACAACACCAGCCAAGTGGTTCAAGAGGGAAGCAATATTTAATAAGCAGAGTAGTTATCTTTGCGCTCTAAAACAAAAAAGAAGTGTTTAAAGAATACGATGTTATAGTGGTTGGTGCGGGCCATGCCGGTTGCGAAGCGGCGGCAGCAGCGGCCAACATGGGAAGCAGCGTTTTGCTAGTAACCATGAATATGCAAACCATTGCACAAATGAGTTGCAATCCTGCCATGGGTGGAATTGCTAAAGGGCAGATTGTAAGGGAGATTGATGCCATGGGGGGTTACTCTGGTATCGTTTCTGATAAAAGTATGATTCAATTCCGCATGTTGAACAGGAGTAAGGGGCCTGCCATGTGGAGCCCGAGAACGCAGAACGATAGAATGATGTTTGCCAGCGAATGGAGAAACATGCTGGAGCAAACTCCCAATGTAGATTTTTGGCAGGAAATGGTAGGGGGATTGATAGTAAAAGGTGGGCGCGTTTGTGGCATTAGAACCTCAATGGGGATTGATATACCAGCTAAATCGGTAGTGCTTACCAATGGCACTTTTTTAAACGGTTTGATACATATAGGCGAGAAGAATTTTGGTGGTGGTAGAGCAGGAGAGAAGGCCGCCCATGGTATTACTGAACAGTTGGTTGACCTTGGTTTTGAAGCCGGAAGAATGAAGACCGGCACGCCACCAAGGATAGATGGGAGAAGCCTTGATTATACCCGAATGGAAAGACAAGAGGGGGATGAAGATGTAGTAGGATTTTCATACAAAAAGGGGGTTAATCCTTTTAAAGAAGTAGGCAAGCCTCTTGCCCAAAGGTGTTGTTGGATGACTTATACCAACCAGAAAGTGCATGATTCGCTACGCACTGGCTTTGATAAATCGCCGATGTTTTCGGGTAGGATAAAGGGGTTGGGGCCGCGCTATTGCCCTTCAGTAGAGGATAAAATAGACCGCTTTGCCGATAAAGACAGGCATCAACTGTTTGTTGAACCCGAGGGTTGGAGCACTGTGGAGATATATGTCAATGGCTTTTCAACCTCATTGCCAGAGGACGTTCAATACAAAGCCTTAAGGGAGGTTTCCGGCTTTGAGAACATGAAGATGTTCCGTCCCGGATATGCCATAGAGTATGATTATTTTCCCCCTACCCAATTAACTCAAAGCCTGGAGACCAAGCTTGTAAAAAACCTGTTCTTTGCCGGGCAAATTAATGGTACAACCGGTTATGAAGAAGCTGCCTGCCAGGGATTAATGGCTGGAATAAACGCCCACAGGGCCGCAAAAGACGAGGAGCCAGTAATAATGAAGCGCTCGGATGCTTACATTGGAGTACTAATTGACGACCTGATTAATAAGGGAACGGAAGAACCCTACCGTATGTTTACCAGTAGGGCAGAATATAGAATCCTTCTTCGCCAGGACAATGCCGACCTGAGACTTACCGAAATCGGACATCAAATAGGCTTAGCAGATGATGAAAGACTTCAAACTGTGAGAGCTAAAAAAGCCGCGATAAGTGCCATTGGAGAGTTTATAACCAAATACCCGGTAAGCCCGGAGGATATTAATAGCAGCTTAAGGGAGGTAGGAAGTGCCGAAATAAACCAAAAAACCAAGTTAGATAAGATACTGGCCCGGCCGCATGTGGACCTTGTACTACTAGGAAAAGCCCTACCTGAGCTAAAAAACATGCTGGGCAAGTACGATAAAGATGTAGTAGAGTCGGCAGAAATTGAGCTTAAATATGCCAGCTATATTCAAAAAGAAGTCGAGCTAGTAGAGCGCATGGGCAAGATGGAGAACATTAGGTTAGATGCCGAATTTGATTATTCCAACCTAAAATCTCTCTCGATAGAAGCAAGGCAGAAGCTGGCTAAGATAAAACCAACATCGCTGGGACAGGCTAGTAGAATAAGCGGAGTTTCACCGGCAGATATGTCGGTTTTACTAGTGCACATGGGCAGATAAAACACTTACGTGAATAAAAAAGAAGGCTTTACAATATCTTTTGGGCATTTAAACTTGCTTGCGTTGGTATGTTTTACCGTATTCCTGGCTAATTGTGCTAATGAAAAAGCGCCTGAAGGGGGGAAGAAAGATACTACTCCACCCAAAATAAGAAAAGCTCTACCGGCTAATAAAACCCTCCACTTTACCTCCGATAAAATCGAAATTACGTTCAACGAATACATCAGAGCAAGCGGGTTTTCGCAAACTTTGATATCACCGCCTATGGAGAAAAGGCCGGAATTCAAAGTAAACGGCAAAACTTTAGTTATAAAACTAAAGAGTCGCCTGCGCGATAGCACTACTTACACCATCAATTTTGCCGAAGACATAAAAGACGTAAATGAGGGGAACGTACTGAATAACTTTAGCTACGTTTTCTCAACAGGAGACTTCATCGACTCGCAAAAGCTAAGCGGAAAAGTGACGATGGCCAAAGACAATGCCATTGCCGATGGAGTAATTGTATCACTTTATCCGCAAGATTCGGTAAATGCAATTAAAAGATCGAAACCGTACTACTTCGCTAAAACAGATAAGTCAGGAAATTTTCAAATCAATAATATTAAGGCCGCGAAGTACCGAGTTTTTGCGCTAAAAGATCAGAACTACGATTACCTATATAATCAACCAAATGAAATGATAGGTTTTCTGGACTCGGTAGTAGACTTAACCGATACCTTACCGCAAAAAATTGAGCTAAAACTATTTCTTGAATCAACCGGGAAGCTGGCCTATGCAGGAGATAAGGCGATAAAACCTGGTCTGGTTCAAATTTACTACTCTAAACCGCTCGACTCACTAAAACTGAGTTCGAACATTCAAACAGATAATGATTTTTATTACTTAAACAAGACAAAAGACACGATAACCTACTGGTATTCAAAATATTACGAGAAGAGGATTAAAATGTTTCTCGTGGCAAACGATACACTATATGATACGGCGAGAATCGAATTACAAAGTTTTTTAAAGGATTCAATTTTCACAAATTCTAAATACAAATTAAATCTTGATAATCAATCAAATACGAGCAAATCAGCAATACCTACTAAAGAAATTTCTAATACTCAAGACATCTATAAACCGGTTAAATTATTCTTCTCCCGACCAATCATCAATATAAACCAGGCTAAGGCCTTTCATCTTTCGGAGGATTCTGTTAAAAAGGACCTTCCTTCTGAATTTAACATTGACCCCAAAACAAAACAGTTTGTTGAGTTCCGTTTTTCCAAAAAAGAAAATACAGACTATACTCTCGAAATTCCCGATTCAGCTTACCAGGATATTTTCGGCACGTGGAACACAAAAATTAAGTACAAATTCAAAACCAACTCGAAAGACAATTACGGTAATCTGAATGTAATACTTAAATCAACCATAGCAGAAAAAAATTATATTGTTAGAGTTTTAGATGCTTCGACAGATGCATTAATTAAAGAAATCCTGGTAACCCACGAAGCCGAGAAAAAAGTGCTGATAGAAAATGTTCCTGCCGGCACTTATAAAGTAATGGCGATTGAGGATACAAATGGAAATGGAATATGGGATACCGGTAACTTTAAAACGAAAACCCAGCCCGAAAAAATAATAACCTTTAGAGACACTTATAACCTTAAAGGTGGCTGGGACCTGGATATGGAGGTTAAGCTTTGACCTCTATTCTTCCAATAAATATCTACCATTTGCCGTTGCAAAAAATAGCGCTTATCCTTGCACTATGGCATTAGTAATTCCGGTAAACGGCATACAACCCAAATTTGGAACCAACTGCTTTTTGGCAGAAAACAGCACCGTGGTAGGTGACGTGGAAATGGGGGATGATTGTAGCGTATGGTTTACAAGTGTTGTGCGCGGCGATGTTAACTCAATACGCATAGGTAATAAAGTAAATATTCAGGATGGGGCCATATTACATTGCACTTACCAAAAGGCTTCGGTAACCATTGGCAATAATGTTTCAATCGGGCATCGCGCAATTGTGCACGGATGTACCATACATGACAATGTGTTAATTGGTATGGGTGCTATAATAATGGACCATGTTGTAATTGGGGAAAACAGCATCATTGGTGCCGGCGCCATTGTGCTGGAAAACACGATTGTAGAACCGGGTTCAATTTACGCAGGTATACCCGCCAAAAAAGTTAAGGATGTCGACCGGGAAAATCACAAGAATCTGATTGAACGAATTAGCAATAATTATATTATGTACTCGGGTTGGTTTAAAGAAACTAACAGCAAATAAGCATGAACGAAATGGAAGATTTAGATAAACAGGAAATTGTAGTGTTGGTTAATGATAAAGACGAAGTGCTTGGGTACATTGAAAAACTGGACGCCCATGAAAAGGGATTGCTGCACCGGGCTATAAGCGTAATTATTTTTAATGATAAAGGAGAAATGTTGATTCAACAACGCGGGTTAAACAAATATCATTGGGCAGGAATTTGGAGTAATACTTGTTGCAGCCATCCGCGTAAGGAAGAAAGCTACCAACATGCAGCGGAGCGCAGGTTATTTGAAGAGCTTGGATTTAAGACGCCGCTGAAAGAAGCCTTTCATTTTATATACAAGGCTTATGACAATGACAGCGGTTTAACTGAGCATGAATACGACACTGTATTTACCGGTACCTTCAACAATTCTTTCGAATTTAATAAAGACGAAATTGAGGCGATTGAATGGATACAACCGGCGGCATTGGAAGAGGATATAAAAATGCACCCCGAAAAATATTCATTCTGGTTTAAGATAATTTTGAATGAGTTGAAGAACAAAAACATAATCTGATTTTATATGCACCTGGTATCGGCCGAAATAGAACAATACATAGAGCAGCATTCATCTGCAGAACACAAAGTGTTGCAAGAGCTAAATCGTGAAACGCATTTGAAAGTACAAATGCCACAAATGCTATCGGGGCATTTACAGGGCCAGTTTTTGGCCATGGTAACCGGTATGTTACAACCCAAAAGAATTTTGGAAATTGGAACATACACCGGCTACTCGGGTATTTGCCTGGCAAATGGTTTGGGCGAAGACGGCATACTGTATACCATCGATATAAACGAAGAATTACAACCGATGGCAGAAACATACATTACGAAGGCCGGGCTTACAAAAAAAGTAAAGCAATTGATAGGCGATGCACAGCAAATTATACCAGACCTTAATGAAACTTTTGATCTTGTTTTTATTGATGCTGACAAAGTAAATTACAGCACTTACTACGACCTGGTTTTTGACAAAGTGCGCACCGGTGGCTACATCATCGCCGACAATGTTTTGTGGAGTGGCAAAGTAGTATTGGAGAAAAAGGATAAAGACACCCTGGCCATTGATAGTTACAACAAAAAAGTACTGGCCGATAAGCGCGTTGAGACCTTCATTCTACCGTTGCGCGATGGCCTTAATATTGCCCGCAAATTAGTATAGCCCGGTAATACCGCTCAAAAAATGATACGTTAATGCGCCAATGCACAACATTTGGTAAATATCCTACGTTAATCCATACACCAACGTTTAATACTTTAGACCTTGCAAAATAGTGTGTGCCTTAATGAAACGATTAATAGCAATAGTTTCCCTCTTTTTCTTCATTCAGTCGGCCAATAGCCAGGCAAGGCAAGATGTGCTTTGTTATATAGCCAAATACAAAGACATAGCATTGGAAGAAATGGTGCGCTGTAGAATACCCGCTAGTGTAACTCTTGCGCAAGGGCTGCATGAAAGCAGTTTTGGAAAAAGCAAATTATCGTGCGAAGCCAATAATCACTTTGGTATAAAATGCAAAGGTGAGTGGGATGGCAAAAAATTCTATCAAAATGACGACGAGCCTAATGAATGTTTCAGGGTATATGAACAGGCGGAAGATTCGTACGCAGACCACTCGGATTTTTTAATTACACGTAGCCGGTATGCGGGTTTATTTGATTTACCAATTACAGATTATAAAGCCTGGGCACATGGATTAAAAAGTTCTGGTTACGCCACAAACCCTAAATACGCCGAAATACTGATTAAGACCATTGAAGATTACAACCTGACCGATTTCGACCAACAAGGCCTGGCGATGATTGATGAACATGAAAAGTTAATGGCGTGGCCGTTAGAAATAGAGCAACCCTTGTTAGCCAATAAAAAAGCAGAACCCGTCGGCGTAACAACAAACGCAGTAACAACAACTACAGCGTCAACTCAAACTATAGCCGATACCAAAAAAGAAGAGAAGAATTTAAAGGCAGCCAATAAAATATTTGCACCGGCAACCAGCGGGGCTAACCAAAAAGAAATTACTGTAAATGGGGTTAAGGTAATTAAAGCACAAGGCAGTGTCGATCCACTTACCATTGCTTTCGATTACCAGATACAATACGCACAGGTACTAGCGCTTAACGACATGAATGAAGGCGACCATTTTAAGGATGGAGAAAATATATTTCTGCAAAGTAAAAAAGGACGTGGCGCCGAAACAAATTACACGGTGCTTGCAGGAGAAAGCATGCACGATATATCGCAAAAGACAGGCGTAAAGATGAAAGACCTTTATCAGAAAAACCTGATGGTAATGAACGACCAACCGGTGGCCGGTGAAAGTTTGGCGCTGCAGGAAAAACGCGTCAAAGCCCCGCACACCATAGCTTATAGCGACTTCTTAAAGTCGTTAGCGAACAATACAGCCAAACCGGTAAGTACAGAAGCCACTAATACTATCCTTATCAAAAAATCGGATGTGCAACAAACCAAGCAGTATACTGTAGGCCCAACTGATACACTCTATTCGATTGCAAAAAGATTCAATACTTCTGTTCAACAACTTTGTGTGATAAATAATTTGCAAAGTGCAGATTTACAGCCGGGTCAAACACTGGTAATAGGAAAATAATCAAAACCCTAGCCCAAATAAAAAAGCCAACCTGAAAACGGGTTGGCTTTTTTATTTATTCGTCCGCCAATCTATTTGGTGAAGTCGTATTCCTTATTACCGTTTAAGAGGTTTAGGTTGCTGTTAGTAAGCTTAAGGATATTAAATATCCGAACACTGCTATCGGAACCACCATTGGTACGCAATTGCAAATCCTCTTCGCTGTTAAGTAAAGTCCAGGTGCCGCTTGATGCGTATGGTGTGATTGTAGTATCTACAAAACGAAGTGTATCATACAATATATGGAAAGTCATTGTTGTGCTATCAAAGCCCAGGGTATCCTGCTTAAGCAAAGAATCTGCGCGGAACGAAAAGCTCTTCCAGGTTTCGTTGTAAACGTAGCCGGGGCTAATAATCAATTGATACCCATAATTAGTAGTATCGAATTGGGCCGTTTTGTTTTGATTAGCATAGAGATAGGTACTGAGTTTCCAGGTTCCCTCTATCTTCTTCACAAAATCTTTGCGGTTACAGGCGCAAAGAACAACCACTAAAGCTACTGCTACAAAAAGTAATTTCTTCACGGGTAATATTTTTAGGCTTATTTAATTTTAATGAACTCCGTTTTTGGCTAAGTAAAACTGTGTTGTATCAGTATCTAACTGCACATTGCTACCACTTAAATCAAAAATTGTATAGGTGCGGTTAATAAGTGTTGGAACCAACACGGTATCCATCAACACATAAGTAGAATCGGTAAGAATAAGGTTTACGTAATGATTAGAGAACGAATAGGTTCCTGCCTTTGAAGATGCATAGGTAGTATCGGCATAAGTAACGCCGTTAATAACCGTTGCGTGAACTGTTCCGTTATTCTTCTCAACAAATTTACCATCGGAGGTAAACGTAATGGTGTATAAGGGATTTGCGGCCAGCCATTGAGCTGTTTCGTCAACGTTTCTGAACAAAAATTTATAAACGTGCCAAGTGCCGGTTAGATCCTTGGTGTAAAGTTTCTCTTTGCTACAGCTTGCTACTACAAGAACCAATGCAATAACTACGAGGGATATTATTTTCTTCATTCTACTATGGATTTTCTGACAGCCGAAGATAAAAAAGAAATCAATTCTCAAAATGTTTTTTAACCTTTATCAATATGGCCTGTTAATCAAAGGCTTACCCAAGCTCTTCGAAAATGCCCGATGCCTTGTTTTTCTTAACATTATTCCAGTAAAAATACCTTCCGTTCATGGCCACATAAACCCCTTTTGGCAACGATTGCACAAAAGCCAGGGCGCTCCCTAAATTAAAGAGCCCATCGGAAGAGCCAAACTTATAGGGCACCATAGCCCCGGTAAGCACAACGGTTTTATTCAAATTTGCCAGGCCTAGCTCTCGGGCGGTAATTTCCATTGTATCTGTTCCGTGCGTAATCACGATCCTCTCCTCCCTGCAATCTCTACAATGCTTCACTATTAGCCCCCTATTCTCATCCGTCATTTCCAGGCTATCTATCATCATCAGGCTATCAATATCAATAGCTAAATTTGAACGCCCCAACTGCAATATTTCAGGAACATGCGTGTGGTTGAAATAAAGCTTGCCCGCTATTTCATCATACTCCTTATCGAACGTTCCACCGGTAACTAATATTTTAATAGCCATGTTGCGAAAATGGCAAATACATTTAGACTTGCCAAGTTCGCTGTTATTATAAGATGCCTTGAACACTTAAAGCGTTGCGTAATATGCTTTGCCGCTGCAAACATTATTTATAAGGAAAATTTCCGTCAACTATTTTTTTTGTTACCTTCGGATTACCCCTAAAGGAGTAAAACCTAAGCACCCGCGCATGAAACAACTTTTACCTCTCGTTTTTCTCTGTTTCTTCTCAAGCATTCTTTTTGCCCAAAACAAAACCATATCGGGTACAATTACCGACCAAAACAACAAAGAGCCGCTGGTAGGCGCAACCGTTATAGTTAAAGGTGGTGGCGTAGGAACTGTCAGCGATTCAAAAGGCAATTTTACCATTTCTGTGAGCCCTGACGCAAAAGCGCTTTCAATATCGTATGTAGGCTATATTACCCAGGATGTTTCGATTGGAAACAAGATCAGTTTTAATGTAAATTTAGAAACGGCCGATATACCCGGCAAAGAAGTGGTGGTAACCTCATCGCGCGTATCAGAATCGATACTACAGGCACCGGCTGAAATTGAAAAAATGACTGCTACAGAAATCAAGTCGGCAGCGTCGGGCGATTTTTACCAAAGCATAGGTAATTTTAAAGGGGTAGATATAATAACCACGTCGGCATTTTTTAAGGTGGTTAACCTACGGGGTTTTGGTGATACCCGCTCACTAAGAACAAAACAATTTGTTGATGGGATAGATAACGAAGCTCCCGGACTAAACTTCCCAATAGGAAATATGGTAGGCAGTAACGATCTTGACCTGCAAAGCGTGGAAGTAATATCGGGCCCGGCCTCGGCATTGTATGGCGCCAATGCCATGCAAGGGCTTATTTCGATGAATACAAAAAGTCCATACGATTTTCAGGGGCTTTCCTTCCAGGTAAAAGGCGGTGGCACTACCATACCCGGCCCTTATTTTGATGCGCAAATGAGATATGCGCAAGTGTATGGCAAAAAGCAACGCTTTGCCTTTAAGCTTACCGGTGAGTATACCCGTATGAATGACTGGCCGGCAACCAACGACACGTTGAACAGGTATGGAAATATTGCTGCCGATGTAAACGTAGGCGCCTCTATTCAGCAAACGGCCAATGCGCCCTACTGCCCAACCTGCCCTGTAACCACAGCACAGCATAACACTTACGCATCATTAACCGGATGGCTGGCATTTAACCCCGAAGCGCTGGCATTTGATAAATCGGAAACACAAAACGGATACCTACATATACAAGCTCCCGGATATAAAGAAACGGCGATAGCAGATAACAATGCACAAAACATTAAATTCTCTACCGGCATGTATTACCGGTTTAATAATGATGTTGAATTATCGGCCGTTTACCGATTCGGTTTTGGTACCGCAGTTTACCAGGCAACCACACGCTACCAGATAAAAGATTTTCGCTTTAACCAGCCAACACTGCAACTACAGGGTAAAAACTTTTTTATAAGGGCATATACATCTATTGAAAATGCGGGCAGTTCATATAACATGGCCCTTGCAGGTGCGTATGTTTCTAAGGCTGCGGCACCTGCGTATGTAAGTGCCTTTACAACTGCTTATTTTAATACTATCCAGAATTTAGTGGGTGGCTTTGCTAATTGCACTACGTGCTTTGACGGTGGACAAAACCAATGGGTGTTAGATAGTGCCCGCAATGTAGGCCGCAGGGCTGCACAATCTGCCTGGTTTCAACCGGGTAGCAAGATGTTTAACGACACCCTGAGTAAACTGATACACGACAAAAACTCATTAACCGGTGCGGAGTTTTACGACCGGTCGGCATTGGTGCATGTTGAAGGCCAGTATAACTGGGATTTTGTAAAATGGATTGATATTATAACCGGTGCTTCTTACCGTCTTTATATACCGAATTCGGAAGGAACCATTTTACAGGATACATCGGGAGCCAAAATACGCATGAGCGAAGTTGGCGCTTATTTACAGTTTACCAAGAGACTGTTTAATGACGCGTTTAAAATTATCGGTTCAATAAGAGCAGATAAGAATTCAAACTTTGCTGCACAGGTTTCGCCAAGGGGTGCTTTGGTTTATACTTATAAAGGTATCAGTGGTTCGCACACCTTCAGGGTATCGGCTACATCAGCGTTTAGAACACCAACGCTGCAAGACCAATACCTATATCTAGACGTGGGCACCATGAAATTGATTGGTAACCTGAACGGATTAAATAATGTTTACACGCAAGCTTCGGTAAGCAATGCTCTTTCGGTACTAAACCAAACCGGCAATGGGAGTAACTCCAGCGCCGCAGAGGCTGCATTAGTATCGGTAAACCTGGCGCCGATTAAACCCGAGCATTTAACATCTTTCGAATTTGGCTACCGGGGAGAAATAAAGAATAAGCTGTACATAGACTTTACCGCATACTATGGCATTTATAAAAACTTCATTGGCTTTACACGGATTGTATCGCCTTACGATGCTACCCATACCGGTGGTACACCGGCCGATAATGTAATAGCAGGGTACTACTCAAACCTGCAAACCTGGGTTAACTCTAAAGGTACTGTTCCGTCGTGGGGCGGGGTTATTAGTTTATCGTATTACGTAGGCCATGGCATTACGCCATACGTTAACTATACATATACCGATTTAGACGACCGAAATATTAGCAGCGACCAGGTTACAGTGCTATCGGGCTTTAACACGCCAAAGCACAAACTAAATGTTGGATTTAATGCTGCACATGTGTTTAAAGGCCTTGGTTTTACGGCTAACTTTAAATGGGTTAACTCGTACCAGTGGGAGAGCCCTTTTGCCAATGGCATAGTGCCAAGTTATCATACTTTAGACCTACAGGTTTATTACGAGATGTCAAAAATACATTCAACAATAAGAGTGGGTGGCTCAAATATTTACAACAACATGCATATTGAAGCTGTAGGTTCGCCGCAGATTGGAGCGCTATATTATGTGGCCTACGCCCTTGATATAAGCAACTTTAAAAAACGCAGCCAGCCGGCACAATAAACCTTTATTGTATTTTTGCCGTTAAAGACAACGGGCTATACTAAAACCATAGCTTATCGTTTAATATCAATGATACAGGCTTTTAATAATTACTTTCTATCGGGCTTTAAACACGCCAGCTATTTTGAAAGGCGCAAAGCAAGCTACCTGCTGTATATACTGCTGGCGGCACTAACCTTTATAGGCATTACGACCGTTGGGCAGGTTTTTGGCCAAATGGGGCCCTTTTATTTAGCTGCTAACCTAATCGGGTTAACAGGGGTATCGCTATCGATTGCCTTTTTTAAACACAAAAAAATCAACGCAGCCGGCCACGTTATGGTTTGTTCCGCTATGTTTATGGTGGCTGTAGAGACAATTGTTGTTGATCTTTTTAATACCGACCCCTCTATACGCTATCGCCTATACATCAACTTTTCCTCTTTGCTGGGCATTTTCTTCATCATCCTGTCATTCTTTCGAGAAAAGAAGTATGTTTTTAGATATGCCGCCGCTTTTGAATTAATTCTGTTCGCCCATGCCTTTGTGATTTATCATCAAATAAACCAGGTGCCTAATATGGGGGTGTATGTCATCGAACACTTTATAACTGTTTCTTCAGGCATGTTTATCGTAGCGGCTATTGCTACCTGGCTATTATCGCATATGGAAGCCTTGTTTCAGCAAAATATGGAGTTTGCCGAACGGTTCAAAGCGCAAAATGAGCAATTGGAAAAAATGGTGGCCGAGCGCACCAACGACCTGCAAAGCTCTAACCAAAACCTGAGCGAATTCGCATATATAGTATCGCATGACCTGAAGGAACCCCTACGCACCATTTCGGGTTTTGTAACACTTATTAAAAAAGAGCTTGACCGACAGGGACTGAAAGACGAGGAAATTGAAGAGTATATGAATTTCATTAACTCGGGCACCAAGCATATGGAGCGCCTGATTAGCGATATATTGACTTATTCGAAGCTAAACGTGGCCGAAAAGAATTTTGAACCGGTAGACCTGAACGAAGTAATTGGACTGGTTAAGAAAAGGCTTGCCCAATCTATTTACGAAAGCGAAGCTGAGCTTTACGTAGCCAATACACTACCCGTGCAGGGCGAAAAAGTAATGTTGGGACAGCTTTTTGAAAACCTGATTTCAAACGCTATTAAATACCGCGGCACCGATAGAAACGTAAAAATAACCATAGGCTGCACACGCGAATTAAACACCATACGCTACTTTGTAAAAGATAATGGCATAGGTATATCAGAAAAATACTACGAAACGATTTTTAAAGCGTTTAGAAGATTACACAGCAAGGTTGAATACGAAGGCACCGGTGTTGGCCTTGCTATTTGCAAAAAGATTGTAGAAAGGCACCGGGGTGATATTTGGGTAGAAAGCAAAGAAGGAGAAGGAAGTACTTTTTGGTTTATTCTGCCTTACGCTCAAACTGATGTGCCGGCTATCCAGCCGGAGGTCCACGCCAATTGAAAATTAAAGCCACCGGTTATAGCATCAATATCCATTACCTCGCCGGCAAAATACAGGTCCGGCAATTTTTTGCTTTGCATGGTTTTAAAATCTATTTCATTTAAATCTATACCACCGGCAGTTACAAACTCATCTTTAAAAGTTGATTTACCCGTGACCTTATAGCGCCCACCTGCTAACTCCCGGCCCAATTGCTCAATTTGTTTGTTCGATAAATCGGCGTAATTAAACAAGGGTTTATTAAGCGTAATAAATGCTGAAAGCCGCTCCCACAAGCGCCGGGGAATATTAAATAAGGGATTGGCCATTACAGATTTTTTTGCCTGCCTGCGCTTTACCTGCTTGATATCTTCAATCACTTCGGCTGTGGGATGATTGCCGGTCCAGTTAACTTCTATTTCAAACTGATGATTCATTTCGGCCAGCGCCCTTGCGCCCCAGGCCGATAAACGCAGAATACCAGGGCCGCTCATTCCCCAATGAGTAATAAGCAAAGGGCCCTCGTTTTTTAGCTTAGTGCCCACAACGGAAACCATAGCCATTTCAACCGAGAGGCCTTCTAATCCTTTTATGCGCGGGTCGTTAATATTAAAAGTAAACAATGATGGTACCGGCTGAACAATTTGTAGCCCAAGGCCACCGAGCATGCTCCACACGCGGGCAGATGAACCGGCGGCAACAATTACCGCATCGGCTTTAATTGGATTACCAGTGGTGGTAATAACCAACCATTTCGCGCTACCATCATTTGCGGATGGAGGAACCAAATCATCAACGCCTATTTGAGTTTCAACATTGACACCCAAACGCCTCGCTTCGACTAAAAAACAATTGATAATAGTTTGCGAATTATCGGTTACCGGAAACATACGGCCATCAGCTTCTGTCTTCAGAGAGACGCCCCGGGATTTAAACCACTCAATAGTGTGGGTAGGATTAAAGCGGGTAAAGGGCCCCAATAATTGCTTTTCGCCACGGGGATAGTTCTTTGTCAACGGCCTTGAATCAAAACAGGCGTGTGTTACATTACAACGGCCACCACCGCTTATTTTGACTTTACTAAGCAGATTAGGAGAGCGCTCGAGAATTGTAACCTTATAATCGGAATGTGTTTCGGCACAGGTAATGGCTGCAAAAAAACCGGCTGCGCCCCCTCCAACAATAACAATGTGTTTACCCATAACTACAGTATTAAGTAGCAAGTATTAAGTATTTAGACTTAATACCAATACAACACTTCCATACCCTTTGCCAGTGCTTGTTCAAAAAATATTATTTGAAAATATCCTCGTCTGAATATACGGTACCCGGCGTTAGTCTATATACTTAATACCAACTACTAAATACCTATTCTTCGTCGATAACCTGGTAAATATCGCGCAGGTTGCGACCAAGGCCGTTATAATCGAGACCGTAGCCAACAATAAAGTCGTTTGGAATTTCAGCACCCACATAATCAACTTTTACATCAGCTTTTAAAGCGAGCGGTTTAAAAAGCAGAGAAGCCACTTTAAGTGATGCCGGGTTTTGCTGTAATAGGTTGGGCAGTATTTTTGAAAGGGTGTGGCCAGAGTCAACTATATCTTCAACAAGAATAACATGACGGCCCTCGATGTTTTGATTAAGCCCGATAAGTGTTGTTGCCTGACCGTTAGAATTAGTGCCGTGATAAGAAACCACCTTTACAAAAGAAAGTTCGCAATCCAGTTTTAACTCTTTCAGCAAATCGGAGGCAAACATAAAAGAGCCATTTAAAACAGGCACAATCAGGGGCCGTCTACCTATATAATCTGCATTGATTTGGTTAGCAACGTTTTTTACGTACGAAAGAATTTCGTTTTCGCTTTTATACAACCTGAAAGATCTATCGCCGAGCTTTACCAGCTTCTCCATATTCATATCCGTTCTTCAAAGATGTAAAAATAAACTGAGTAATAAATAAACACGCCCATTACAACAGCCAAAGCATCTTTAAATGCTCAAGAAGTTTCGCACGGAGACACGGAGTTTAACAGCCGAGAAATACATTGTGTTATACACTACTTCTTCAATTTATCTTTAAAATACTCCTCAAACTTTTCGATTTTAGGCACTATAACAAACTGGCAGTACGAGTTGCTGTTTTTGTTGAGATTGTAATAGTCCTGGTGGTAATCTTCGGCTTTATAGAAGTTAGTATAGGGGGTAATTTCGGTAACAATGGGTGAGTTAAAGGCGCCGCTTTTATCAAGACCGCTTTTTACATCTACAGCTGTTTTTCTTTGCTCTTCGTTACTATAGAAAATTGCAGAGCGATATTGGGTGCCTTCGTCATTTCCCTGGCGGTTAAGGGTAGTAGGGTCATGCACTTTAAAGAAAACCTGAAAAATCTCGGCAAGCGAAACGATGTTCTCATCAAACACAATCTGCACGGCCTCAGCGTGACCGGTTGTGCCCATGCAAACTTCGCGGTAAGCCGGGTTTTTAATTTTACCGCCTGAATAACCGGAGGTAACTGACACAACGCCATTTAATCTTTGATAAATAGCCTCTACACACCAAAAACAGCCACCAGCCAGGGTAATGGTATCTAACTTTGCATTTTCGCTCATAACGGGTTCTTTTTTAGGATTGCTTTTAGTTTTTGAATCGGTTTTTTGCGCGCATGAGGTGAAACACAACATTACGGCACAAACAACAGTAGGAAAAACAGATTTAAGTTGCATGTTCTTTTTCTTATCAGTCGTATAAACAAGCTAAACCTTACAAAGTTTGGTAATAGCCTTAGAGGTTGGCGGGGACGCCAACCTCGCAGCTCAACATTTATTGTCCCGAAGAACCAGAATAAACTACCTCAATTGGCTTACCGCTGGCATGATCTTCTTTATACTCTTTACCGAACAACTTAGCTATAGTAGCGGCGATTTGATTGGTGTGGTAGTGCCTACCTTTTGAAAGTTCGCCTTTGGCAGGTGTATCGGGCCCAATGGCTGCGAGCCAAACCTGGTGGGCATCGCGCACTAAAGGCCCGTGGTGCCGCCAAAACTGCTTGCCAAGGTGGCCACGGCCATGGTCGCAGGTGATGATGAGAGTGGTTTTGTCCTTATACTCCGGGTCGCTTTGAATCATGTTCCAAAGGTCTTGCATATAGGCGTCCATCATGTGGGCGGTAGTGAGATATGAATCATATTGACCTTCGTGCGAATAATGGTCGGTTTCATCAAAGCCAATGAAAGCGAATTTGGGATGATTGCGGTGGATATACTCTTTGGCAAAGTGATAGGTAATGGTATCGACCATTGCACAATTTGTGCCTGCAGGGCAAGCGGTTTGCCAGCTATCGTAGGCAACGCCGTTGCAGCTTGCACCGTTGCTTGCACATTTAAAGTTAACAAACACCGGCACGCCGTTACGGTGCGAATTAATGATTTTAGGAAATGCATCCCAATTAGCAATGGCGGCAAGCTTATGCTCGAAACCCGGTTGAGTTGCTAAAAAATCGAAGATGTTTTTGTTGAGGTCATCGCCGTAATTGTTGCTGTTAACACGGGTATCTTTATGACCGGTAAAGATTTCGTTATAACCGGGGAAGGAGAACTTATACAAGTTAGTGAGGCTCATTTTGCTGCCTAATTTTCGGTTGCCAATTAATAAGCCTTGTTTGGCTATGGTGCCCCAGAAAAACGGCATTAAGCGGGTCCTTCTTTCCTGGGGCGTTTCGGCCCAGTACTGGCCTCTGAGCTTAGCGGTATCTTTAACCAGTTTCTTTTCGCCCACTAAATTTTTATCGGCACCGGTAAAGAGGTCTTGCCAGCGATAGCCATCGAAGGTTACTAAAATTACATTTTCGGTTTTGTGTTGTTGGGCGAAAAGGCCGGCACACACAAACAATAGGAATACAGTTATTACGTTTCTCATCGGCTTGTTAAGTGGCGCAAAGGTGCAGCATGAGAATGAATAAACTATGAAGTGTTGAAAATAAATTACAAGCGGGAACGGCTGCGTTGAAAAAGGACGTCGGCTAATGTTCGTTCTATTATTTTTTAATATGTTACTTGCAAGACACTTGCATAAAAATGACATAAATGGTTTACACCTGCTATTTTTGTATTAGACTGAAAATCGATTAATAGCGCGTGTTTTTAACAGTTGGATGGTTTACAGTTTGCAAAAATGTATACCGTGCAGCCGAGATTAAAACCACATGAATTTTGAACCAATTTGAGCAAGGCCATGACCTCGAAAAAAGAATCGTAAATTAGCCATTAAACATATTGCATGAAGGCAACATCCATCATCCGGCTCGCAATAATTTGCACCCTGCTAACATTGGTATTTACCAAATGCTGCTGCAAAAAACAGTGTGGTAATGGTAGGTTATTGATAAATGAAGATATCCATATTGCATACAGCGGCTTCACCGATTTGGGAAAGGATTCGGTTTACTCAGGCTTAATAGACCTGGGAAAAGACTCGGTATTTTTGAAAGAATACGACCTATCATCGAGGCAATTGGTTAAAACCACTCTTTTAAGCGGGCTTTATTTAGACCTTGGCCAACAATATGTTGCCCTCAACGATTCGTTTTACCTGAACCAGCGCTTTTTTATTTTAACCAGGCCGGGGGGAACCGATACTATCAATAATATAAGTTACCAAATAGGTAGATATGAGTATTGCAATAATTGCCCCGGGCAACACGATTATGCCCCCAATGTTATAAACTTCACCTATGGCTATAGAGGTGTAAAGCACAGTTATGGCGATACGATTTATATTAGCCGATAAGCCCTAAACCTTGTTGGTTTCTTCGGGCTCTTTCTTCTCTAACAAATGGCTTAAAACCAAACCCAGCCCAACAAATGTGGCAACAAACCCAAAGTAAATAACAGTGTGATCATCCCCGGGGTACTTATCGACTATAACATTATTGCACAGAACATAAGCCAGCAAAAGGCCGATACCCGCCCCCAAAACTACCAGACCAGAGCGAAGAGGGCTCCTCCTTCTTTTTGGCATACCCATGTCGTTTAGTTTTGAAATATCCATGCCTCGGCTTATCATTTCCATACGCTCGCGATTGCGAAGGTATAGAGAACCAAATGCGAGGCTTATACCACCTACAATTGCAACAATGGGTATCATAACGCCTAATACCCCTTCTAATCTTGTTTCATTTAATGCTATCATGTTTTTAGTTTTAAAGTGTTTAAAATTATTGACCTTTAAGGTTAAGACAACGGGGTACACATACAGGTTACAGAAAATTTAAAAAAACTTTTTGGTAACCTGTTTCGGTTGGGAGTAGTCATATAACCAATAATGCCAAGCAACGCGCCTGACGATATAATACTAATAGACCGGATATTAAAAGGGGACAAACCTGCCTTTAGGTTGCTGGTAGAGCGTTATCAAAATATGGTGTTTACGCTGGCGTTTAGAATTACCGGTAAGCGGGAAGAAGCAGAAGAGGTTGCGCAAGATGAATTTTTGAAGGTGTATAATAGTTTGCAGGGTTTTGAGGGTACGGCAAAGTTTTCGAGTTGGTTATATCGGATTGCTCACAATACGGCGCTTACCAAAATAAGAAACCGCAAAGCCGAGTTTAAGACGCTGGATAATTTTGAGACCAGCGGGAATTCGAGAGCCGGAGTTCAGAATGAAGTTGAACAGGTTTTTACGAGAGAATATCTGGACAGAGCGATTAATATGCTTGAGCCTGAGGAGAGCACTGTTATAACTTTGTTTTATGTATCGGAGCAGAGCCTTGAGGAAATTGCAGAGATATTAAATATTGAAACCAATGCGGCGAAGGTGAGATTGCACAGGGCACGAAAAAAGCTACGGGAGAAACTGGAGTTGATAGGATAATGTGAATTGAGAAATTAACCACTCCCGATAGCCATCGGGAGGCACTAAGAACACGAAGAAACACTAAGGTTAAAAGCAAAAAAGAAACTATGATAACCGAAGAGCAAATATGGAGCTACCTGGATGGGGGGCTTACCGGTAAAGATAGAAGTGAGTTGGAATTGGCTATTGCCAATGATACTAATGCTAAGGCCTTGTTTGAAGAAATATCGGCGTTGCATAACTCATTAAAAAGTGAAGCCTTGTTGCTTAGCCCTTCTGTTTTGTTTACCGATAGGGTAATGGCTGCCATACCTATGGCTGCGGCATACGCCCCACCGGCAAAAATTTCGATTAACCCGTTTTTGATATTTATGTTGCCTACGGTTTTAGTAATGGTGGCGTTGGGAGCACTGCTGGCTTATAACCATGTTCCAATTGAGTATAGTTTACCGGTAAGCCTACCCGATTTTAAAAGCTTCCAGTTATACTTTTTGGTTGCCGATATTTTATTGTTCGCTTATTTTATTGACTGGATTTCAGAGTACCGGTTCAACCGTAAAACCCTTTTTGCGTAGTAGAGCAATTACACCAATATTACCGGGCAGGTGCAATGCGCCGATAGCAATAAAAGTGGGTTGCTTTTTAATAAACTCGGCCATACGATTAGCCATGCGCTCGTTACGATCTACCACTAAGGCTTTGTAGAATTTCTCTCCCTTTTTTGAATCGTCTTCACTATTGGCCGCGAGGCTATCAAGGTCCTGTGCCAGGTAATATTTGACGACATCGGAACCACCACTGCCATTGACCCGAAAAGAATCTACTTCTTCTTTCAGCATATCTGCTTGTTCCTGGTAGGTTAAAGCATTGAGTGCGCCCAATTGCTCGGCTACGGTTTCTATACCGATAATTTTCTTTTTGGCCTTTTTAGCATTATCGTGAAAATACAGGTCGAGCACCGGTGCTTTACCTTGCAAGCCACTTGCATCGAGGCCCATGCTTGCCTCTTCAAAAATTGTCATAATTACAACCGGCGATACGTTATCAAACATAATCATAGGCACGCCAATAAGGCCCGAGCAAATGGAATCGAGGTAACTATATTCCTTTGTCGGGATCATCTTTTGCAAACTATATCCTTTGCCCATCATCAGTTTGCTCATCATGCCCATCATATTTTTTTCGCCGGCATCGGGATCAATTTCCATAGCGAAAGCTTTGGAGGCATCGAAATAAGGTTTAGCCCGGTTGCTTAAATCTATAATGCGCGGATCCGCTACATGCATGGTGCCATATAGGTACGATGTATCTTTTAAGCCGTTACCCGAAATTTTCCATAACAGCGATTTGTATTGAGCCTGCGTATTACTGGCCAGCAATAACAAAACAAGCGCCTGAACTACTTTAACTACCTTCTTCATTTTTTTCTTCTTTTGTTTTCCGGTTTATATGACTGTTACAAACCAGGATTCCATAAAGGCCCGAAATTAAGTTAAGAACGTAGCCGGCAATACTTTTATGCCAAAAAATGAGTTTTATTATGAACTTTGATTGCTTTTAATGAATAAACGGCTGCATTAAACCATGATAGTAATAGACGATAAAACCATTAGCGACGACGTTGTTGAAGAACAATTTGTATGTGACTTAAATGCCTGTAAGGGAGCTTGTTGCATAGAAGGAGATTTTGGTGCTCCGCTTGATAAAAGCGAGTTGCCGATACTGGATGACATTTATGAAAAGGTGAAGCCCTACCTAACGCCGGAAGGAATTAGAACCATAGAAAAGCAAGGCAAGTACGTTTACGTAAAAGAAACCAAAGAATATTGCACGCCCCTGATGGAAAAGGACAAGGGCTGCGCCTGGTTAAATTACGATAGCAACGGCGTGGTTATTTGCGCCATTGAAAAGGCCTACCGCGAAGGAATTGTTGATTTTAAAAAGCCGGTATCGTGCCATTTATACCCCATCCGCATTACCAAATACAAGCATTACGACGCGGTTAATTACGAACGCTGGCATATTTGCAAGGCCGCCTGCAAAAACGGCAAGGCGTTGAAGGTTCCGGTATATAAATTCCTGAAGGAAGCGCTGATAAGAAAATATGGTGCTGACTTTTACGCTACGCTGGAGTTAACGGTTCAGGAAAAATTCAAGAAATAATTGTCTTGTCTACTACTCAATACCCTGTTATTGTTATAATGATTTTGGCATAAATGCGTTTATGTGTTATCCTGAAAAGTAAATTCGCCTGAGAAGAGGTTAATACTGTTTTAAGAAAACATGGCAAAATCAAAATTCAACGCTAAAGATTTTTGGAGGGCATTTAAATGGGTGCAGATTGTACTGTGGTCGTTTATTGGATTGATAGTGCTGTTTTTTATGGGCGTGAACTACGGTATGTTAGGCAAGCTGCCTGATTTAGATGCTATTCAAAACCCGAATAATTCAGTTTCTACAACCATTTACTCTTCGGACTATGAAGTGCTGGGTAGTTATTACACTGAAAACAGGATTGAAATAAGCTACGATGAACTATCTCCATACCTTGTAAGGGGTTTAGTGGCTACCGAGGATAAACGCTTTTACGACCACTCGGGCATTGACCTTAAAGGGCTTTTTCGGGCAGTAGTAATGACCGGTATTTTAAGAAGAAATGAGGGGGGGGGAAGTACGCTAACCCAACAGTTGGCCAAGAACCTTTTTCATCGCGATTTTGAACACGCAGGGAGGTGGCAACGTTCAACACAAAAAATAAAGGAATGGGTTTTGGCCGCTAAGCTTGAGCGAACATTTACCAAAGAAGAACTGATAGACATTTACTATAACACCGTTGAGTTTGGTTCGCTTTCGTACGGTATTAAAACAGCATCCTTCACCTATTTCTACAAGGACCCGAAAGATTTAAAACCGGAAGAGGCGGCTTTGTTGGTGGCCATTGTAAATGCCCCATCGCACCTTAACCCCAGGCGCTACCCTGAACGTGCAATTGTGCGCCGCAATCTTGTTTTAGACAGAATGAAAGAGGCAGATTTTATAAGCAAAACGCAGTGCGACTCGCTAAAAAAGCTGAAGATAAAACTGAACTATCATAACCCGGATTTTAGAGCGGGACTGGCGACTTACCTGCGCGAAAACCTAAGACAGGAATTGCAAAACTGGTGCGATAAAAATCCTAAACCGGACGGCAGTAAATGGAACATTTATGAGGACGGTTTGAAAGTATTTACAACCATCGACTCGCGCATGCAACGCGATGCAGAAGATGCGATGGCCGAGCATTTGACCGCTTTGCAGGATGCTTATTTTAAAGAGTGGCATGGAAAAGACCCTTGGAAATTTGGCGCCAAGGCTAAACCGGATCTGTTGAACAAAATGGTTAGGGAGAGCGAGCGATATCAAGGCATGAAGGCTGATGGAAAAACTGATGAGGAAATAAAAGAAGCCTTCGATACCAAAATACCGATGACCATTTTTTCGTGGCACGGCAATAAGATTTTAAGTGAGGATACTACGATGAGTCCGCTGGATTCGTTGCGGTATTATTTACAGATTATTCAAGTAGGTTTTATTGCTGCCGATGCAAAGACCGGTGAAATAAAGGCATGGATTGGCGGACCGAACATTCGGTATTTTCAGTTAGACCATGCCAAGAAAAGTACGAAGCGACAAGTTGGCTCGACCATGAAACCATTTTTGTATGGCATGGCGCTTGAAAGAAATTATGAGCCCTGTACGCTAGTGCCTTACCTATCGCCAGAGTGCGCCGGTATAGATGCCAGCTGGAACCCAGAGGGCAGTGGTAAGTTTGAAGAAGGGCAAATGGTGCCTATGAAAGACGGGCTTGCTTTTTCGGATAACCGGATAACGGCGCGTATTATGTGCGAAATAGGCAACCCGCAGTTGTTAGTTGATTTTGCAAGGCGGTGTGAAATTGAAAGCCCGCTGGATGCCGTGCCTTCGCTTTGTTTAGGTACTTGTGATATTTCGTTGTACGAAATGGTTGGTGCTTATACCTGCTTTGCCAATTTGGGCACCTACAGTAAACCCTATTTTATTAAAAAGATTGAGGACCGCGATGGCAACGTTTTGGCACAGTTTACCGAAACGCATAAAGAAGCTATTCCTGAAAAAACGGCTTATACGGTTACCGAAATGCTGAAAGGTGTTATTAATAAGGGCACAGCAGCCCGTTTACGTGGACGCTATGGGCTGGATATGCCACTTGCGGGCAAAACCGGAACTACCCAAAGTAACAGTGATGCCTGGTTTATGTGTTATAACCCAGACATTGTTGTAGGCGCCTGGGTGGGCTTTGAGCAGCCTAGCGTGCATTTTGCCAGCAATACCTCGGGAGCGGGCGCAACGGCAGCTATGCCCATTGTAGGGGGCTTTTTAAAGCGCATATTTGCTGACCGTGTGTTGCAGGTACCTAGAAATGAGTTTGCTTTACCGGGAGACTCGACTATACTTTACAATTTTGATTGCGCACCAATACCGATAGATACGAGTCAAAAAAAAAGTCCAATAATTAAGGTTTTCGAAAAAATAAAAGATGCATTTACACCGAAACACAGGGAAGCTAATACTGATACCGTCGTTCGTGGGCGAAGACGACACAAGCATCATACCCGAGCAGGTAAAGACGACGATATTACCACTAACTGAGTTTATTGTTGAGAATGCCAAAACGGCGCGCCGATACTTACGAGCTATTGGATACAAAAAGAACTTTGATACAGAGGTAACCATCCATGAGTTAGATAAACACGCCCAGCATCAAAACTGCGAATCGTTATTACACGGTGTTCTACAGGGCACAGATTGCGGTCTTATATCTGAAGCAGGCAACCCGTGCATTGCAGACCCAGGGCATGAGATTGTAGCTTATGCTCATAAACGAAGTATACAGGTAGTGCCTTTAGTGGGCCCAAGTTCCATTTTACTAGCCCTTATCAGCTCAGGATTTAATGGACAACAATTTACCTTTAACGGTTATATACCTATACAAAACCCGGAGCGGAGTAAGAAAATTAGGAACATGGAAAGCAACAGCCGGTTAGCTACCCAAATATTTATGGAAACGCCTTTCCGTAATCAAAACATGCTGGATGAAATTTTGAAGACCTGTTTAGATGAAACCATGTTGTGCATTGCCTGCGACTTAACCTTACCTACCGAATATATAAAAACACAAACCGTTAAAGCCTGGCGGAAGAATACAGAGAACTTTCAAAAGCGGTACTGTATTTTTTTGTTGGGGCGGTAAATACGAATGCAATAGAACGCTGATTTATTATGATCATTATTATTAAAGCCAATGATTAAAACATACAAAGGCCATGTCTTCAAAAAGCTTTTATTAAATAATTGTATTGATCATAACCATCATAATAAATCAGCGTTCTATTATTCTTTTGCATTTAAATAATGAGCCGATGGTGGGACTCGAACCCGCGACCAACGCATTACGAATGCGCTACTCTACCAACTGAGCTACATCGGCAAATACAGTTTACTAATTTACTGCTTTCCCCAGAATAGTTTCTCCATCAATTGTTACATCTCCGTTTTTAACCAATACTTCTACATCGTGGGGTAATAGCACTGTAACCTGGCTACCTAATTTTATTAAACCAATTACATCGCCTTGTTTAACTGCCTGGCCGGGTTTGGTATAATCTACAATTCTACGCGCTAAAAAACCTGCAATTTGAATAACCTTATATTTTTTACCGGTAGGTGTTTCCATTAAATATTCGTTGTGTTCATTTTCGAAACGAATACCGTATTCATTACTCATTTGGACGGCATTATGAAAACTACCATGGGTGTATGTTTCGGTAACTACCTTTCCATCGACCGGTGCACGCTGGTAATGTACATTGGTAACATCCATTTGAATTGAAATGATTGTGCCTGCAGTATCCACATCTTTTGTCCACACGTTGATAGCGCCGTATTCTTCTTTGGTAACTACTAAGGATTGGCTATTCCATTTATGAATAGATACAATTTTACCGTTAGCAGGACTAACAAAAACCTGAGAATTACCAGGTATATTACGATTAGGCTGACGCAAAAACCAGACCTGGTAGTATGTAAATAAAAAGACGGTAAGTGCAATTGCCGTGTAGATAAGCCCCTTTAAAAATTTCATGTAGTTCTGCTTGGTTTGAATATCAAACCTACATAAAATCTACTTCTCTTCTCTTTCTTCGGCTTGTAATGACAACGGATCAGTGAATTGGTATCTGCCGTATTTGTCTACACTTACATCAGGTACCCGTTTATTTTTTTCGAAGAACTTATAGCCCACCAACAAATTATCCCAAAATTCTTCATGTTGTTTATAAGGATCGAAGCTGAGGTAATAAGTCATATTCTCGGGCGTCATTCTAAAAGGAAAAATTTGAACCGGTATTTTTTGCTGACCATTACTGCATGCTTTAACAGCACACATGTAAATATCTTCGATGTAGTAATTACTCATAGCTAAACAACCAGCACTACATTGTGCACCATGAATAAAAATATTACCTCCCTTCCTTTCAGCTTCGCTTAGCTTAGTATCACTTTCGTTAGGATAGTTAATACCTAAAGACAAATAATAACTGCTTTGGGGATTGAAATCGTTGATGTAATAAAAACCTTCAGGCACTTGCATATCGCCTTGTTGGCGTTTAGGGCCTAATAGGCCGGATAAGGCATAAATATCGAACTGTTTGAACTTTACATATTTTCCATCAGATCTTTGCACCCAAACTTCCATAACTGCTTCCATTTTAAAAACCCTGACAACCATATTTCCAAAGGTCTCTTCAGGAATTTCCAGTGAACGGCATTTCATTTTAATTAACTCCTCCTTACGCTCATAAACATCCTTTAGCTTTGGCAAACCCTTCTGAATTTCTTCAAACGATTGCTTTTCGGGCCTAAATGCTGAGCCAACGAGAAAAACCACTAAGAGAAAGCAGACCTTCAAAATTTTCATAAGCCACAAGTGTCATATTAGCAGGGGGATTACATATTTTCTTTGTTTTTATACGTGGCTTAAAAAATAAAGTGCCCAAAATCAACAGGTTTTAAGCAATGCACACCTTGTATTATAATAGTTTGTTTAATTAATTAATAGAACAGTTATTACTAGCTGTGTGAATTTATAGCCTAAGTTGAGGCCATAAAATTTTGAGTTCACAATAATAGACAGTTGTGCACCGTAATCCACATAAAAAAGGCACATTAAATGTATGTAAATCAAGCAACTATATACCTTATACACAAGCTGTGGAAACCCCTGTTGACATCGCAAAAGGCATAACTTTTGGCTAACACACTGTTAACCTAAGTGTGGATTACGTGAATTGTGTGAACATTGAAAAAGCAGAAAACCGCGAAGTTTTTAAAATTGATTTTCCAAAGAAACTTTCGGGTCAGTTACCAACTGTTTTTTTGGGTTACCAACAGGCCTTTTTGTGGGTAACGTAAAACGCTCTATTTGGGCTTTATTTCCAACAATTTTAACTGGCGGCCCTCAACGTCAAAATCAACAATCTTCTCTTCGGTGAATAATATACGCCCGGTAGAACTGACGTATATATGGTTTAGACTTACAAAAAAGTCCTCGGAGGTATGCACTATTTTTTGAGTGGTGGATTCGGTGCCATTCGCCAGTAGCTTTGTGCCTAATAAATAGAGGCCATGTTCGTCATCGGCTGCGCAATCTTCATTATAGAACAAGAAAACATCGTTACCCAGGCGGGATGCCTGTGCAGAGAACGCGGAATAGATGTTATGAGCGCTTTGATGCTTATCAATAAAATCGGCCGCCTTAATGGTCATACTTTCGTCCAACCGGTAGGCTAAGAGGTAATGCCGTTCAAAAAGCGTTGTGCTTAGACCGGTAACTTTATCTTTTGAGTCCGTACTATGCCGGCATTCAGCAATTAGCATAAAATTGCCGCCATCTAAAGGTATGATTTGACGGCCCTCTACATACTCTAAGCCCTGGGCCCGGTTGTTTTGATAGGAGGCCGCTTTAGAAGTAAACTTTACATCAGGTATTATTTCCTGTGACGCAGTGGGGGTAAAATCAGGCAGGTAGCCTTTTATGGAAATATTTTTTAAAACACTGCTGCGCTCATTCATATAATGGTCAAAGGCAACTACCAATTGCCCGTTGTTGAGACAGGCAATCAAGGGGTCGTTATTAATTAACGCATCATGGCCGGGGTTTGTTGAAGGTAACATGAGCATGGGCGCCTCATCATCGGTATTTGTTTTATTGATAGAGAAAAAATAAAACCGGTGGGCCCGTTTGTCTTTGGTATCCGGGTGCAAAGGGTCTTCCTGTATTCGGGCCTCTAAAAAAACCTGGCCAGTGTTGCTTACAACGATGCGTTTAAAGTTTACCAGGTCTTTATCTGTTTTTAAAGTGTAACGATGCTCAAAAACAGCATCGGTTATATTATCAAGGAGCAACACCTTAAACTTACTTTGCCGGAAATAGTGTTTTATAACAATAGCCGTTTTGCTTTGGTCTTCGCTTTGGGCAATATCAATGCCGCTGGCTGCAAAATGTTCTTTAGCCTCATCAAAAACCACTACCGGTTCCCCTGCCGGTAATAAGGTAACCGGGTCGTAATCCTGGCGCAGAATTTTTGGTATTTGTTTGTATCCATCGCGGCCGTCAACCATGTTAGGTCGGTCGGGTAGGTGCTCGGTACGAGAGTAGAAAATGCAAAGCTTTTTATCTACAATAGCCGCCTTCAGGTAATCGGTTTTTTCGCCGAAGGGCTGGTATACCGGTGAGCTTTTTGCTATTGGAAAGCCGGCAGCATATTTTAAAATATAAAACCGGGCAGGCTTTTCGGGGTGGTTGGGTTTTTCAAAACCAATTACGTACCACGAGCCATTATAATCGCCCAGGACTTCTATCGCCGGTTGGTCAATAATTGAGCTGGTTTTAATGTCAAAACCGGCGGCATAACCACGCAGAAGAAGGAAGCAGTAAAAAAGGGGGAAAAGCAAAAAATTTTTCAAAAACAGCGGGGTTTAAAAAATAAAAATAGGCCCTTTAAAGCGACGTACTGTAGATAAAGCATGATTAGTTTTAACGGGCTAAACAAGCCTGTTGATTTATTTGGACGCGACCCGATTATCCGGCCTTTACAAACCGGCGCACACTCATGGTACCATTAAACATAATGCGGAACAAATAAGTACCGGCAGCCAGCCCAGATGAATTTAATTGAAGCTTGCCCTTGCCGCTGTTTACTTCTGCCGGTGCAAGTTGTTTAACCAATTTGCCTTGGGCGTCGTAAATACTGAGGTCCATTTTGCCGCCTTGTGGGGTTTGGTAAGCAACATTCAATTCGTCTTTAACCGGGTTGGGGTAAACGCCGTCAATTTGTAAAGCACCATTTACCGCGCTTATATTTTGAACACCGGTTACCGAATCGGCACCCAATTTTACAAAAGCGGCATACAGGTTTATCATACCATCGTTGGTGCGGCCATCGGCCCACACCGGTATTGCATAGCTGCTGGTTGAAAGTACGGCGTTATACTCGCCAATACCAAAGCCGCCATTTTGAGAACCAATTTGGCTAAATTCGGTTGGCACGGTAGTAACTTTAATATCGGCAGCAAAAGTTTGGCCTCCGTCATCTGAATAGGTGAGGTAGATGTCGGATTTGTTATTTAAGGAATCATCCCGTCTATCCCACCAAGTAATAATTAAGCGGCCGGTTGAAGAAACCGTGAGCGATGGGTAATATTGATCAGATGCAAGATTGGTGGTGTTGTCGTTTAACACGCGGGCAGCACTCCAGGTGGTGCCGCCATCGGTTGATTTCGAAAAATAAACGTCGTTACCGGTGTTGAGCTTTGTGGTAATGCCATTGGCGGTCCAAACCATGTATAAATTGTTGGCATGCGCGCCGAGACTGTTATCGCAAGCAATATATGCGCAGGGATATAATCTTGAAGGAGTAACCCCCTCAATTGAATCGTTTGGTTCGGTGGAAGTAAAGCGGCCGAGTGCCAAATCGCTGATTTTTACTTCGGGATGAAAAGTAACACCACCATCGGTTGAAACCGCATGATACAGCGAATAATTAAGGCTATCAACCGTTGCAAAAAAACTAACATGCACATTGCCGTTATTATCTACCGCGTCGCTACCAAATTGTTCCATTTTATACGTGCCCGAATTAACAACAGCAGAGATGGTATCGAATATACCGGTAACCGGTGTTTTGCGGCGCAGGCCCATATAAGTGGCGCCGGTGTTACCGTCGGCACCAAAAAACGAGCAATATAGGTTGCCATAGTAAGGGGATGAAGGATTGTTATCGCCGGCAAGCCATTCTTTATCAAACGCCCCGCCACCACCAAAAATGGAAGATGGTGTGGTGCCAATATAATCGTTTACCGAATCGCGTTTCCAGGTACTACCGCCATCAAGGCTGTAGCTCCAGTACAAATCCCAACTGGTCTGAAATGTGGCATCGGCCCATAGGTTTATCCAGCTAAAGTAAAGTTTGCCCTGGTCGGTAAACGAAAAATTCGGATCGCCGCCGCCGAGTATTGTTGCGTTGGGGGTAACCGGTGCGGTTAAAAAGTTGCTTGTGCTCCAGGTGTTACCAAAATCGTTGGTGTAATAAATAAAATTAGTTTGTGTTGGCAACGAAAACTGGTTGGTGCTAACAAAATTAGATGACACAACAATATTATTAGAATCGGTTGGGTTGATGGCCGCATGGACTTCAGATTGAATTTCGGTAGCGGTATGATTAACCAGCGTGTTGCTTGCGCTGCGCTCATTACCCTGCGTACCCACCGGGTGTTGCTGTTGTTGAGCGGCCTGGCGCCATTCGGTTTTTTCTTTCCAGGCATCTCTAACAGCCTGCTGCGCATTTTGGGCCGAAAGAAAACCAACAAATAAAAAAGCAGAAACGCTTGTAAAAAGTTTCATAGTCCGTTTGTTTTGAGAGAAGTGAAGATACAATTTCGGGAAAATATAATAGTTAAAAATACAGCCCTATATCACTTTTTGTACCAACTCATTTCTTCAATATATTTCCAAACTGTATCAGGTAAAAAAAACTGCATCGAAATACCTTTACGGATGTTATCGCGGATAAAGGTGGCCGATATGTCAAGAAACGGAAACTCATCCAACAGGCGAATGTTTTTATGATTGGGGTATGGGTTTTCGTCAAAACCGCGCCGGCGATATACATAAATAGTATACTTCAACAGCTTTTCGTAGTTCTTCCATTTGTGTAGAGTAACCAGGTTATCGCTACCCATAATGAGTGAAAACTCGTGTTGCGGGTATTTTTCGTGCAGGTAAACCAGCGTATCTATAGTATAAGATGGCTTGGGCAATTTAAATTCGATGTTTGATGACTTCAGGGTTGGGCATTCATCAATGGCCAGGTTGAGGAGCGTTAACCTGTCGCGGTCTTTAAGCAGGGTTTCTTTTGGCTTTAGCGGGTTTTGGGGCGATACCACTAACCATACCTTATCTAAATCAGTGGTTTGACTGATGTAATTGGCAATTATCAGGTGTCCGTTGTGCACCGGGTTAAACGAGCCGAAAAAAAGACCGATTTTCAAAACGATTTTTTTGTATTTGAAATAAAAACACTACAAAGCACAACGCCGGCGCTAAAAAGCCGCTAACGAAATTAGGAATATCCTAGATTTGTCGCACATCAGGCCTCGATTCTAAATTCTTGCATCTAATATCCCGTTTAAAAAATGTCTGCTCCCGAAAAAATAACCAGCCTTCAAAACCCCAAAATCAAGAACTTAAAAAAACTTGAAAAGGCATCTGAACGCCGGGAGCAGAACCTGATACTAATTGAAGGCCTACGCGAAACCGTTTTGGCCCAACGTGCCGGTTATACTATAACCAGCATCTTTATTTGCGAAGAGATTTTGAAAGAAGACGAGCGCTATAATTTAAAAGCGCTGCTTGCTGCCGGTTCCGGTATCTCGGTTTTCCATATCTCGAAAGAGGTGTACGACTCATTAGCTTATCGCGAAACTACCGAAGGTATTATATCAACTGCCCGGCCCGGCGACCATAGCCTGGATAAAATGAAGCTTGGCAAAGCACCTTTGATACTGGTTATTGAAGGCGTTGAAAAGCCCGGCAACCTCGGCGCTATGCTGCGCACCTGCGATGCTGCGCATGTTGATGCTGTTATTATTTGCGATGGCAAAACCGATGTGTACAACCCCAACGTAGTGCGCTCAAGCCTTGGTACTGTGTTTACGCAGCAAATAATTGTTTGCGAAACACCCCAGGCCATTCAATTTTTAAAGACCAACGGCATTAAAATTTTTGCGGCGGAGCTTACCGGTGCTCATGTATATTTTTCGGAAAATTTTAAACAGCCTTCGGCTGTTGTTGTGGGTACCGAGGCCACGGGGCTGAGCGCTGCATGGATTAATGCTGCCGATGCACGCATAAAAATACCCATGCTGGGTCAAATAGATTCTCTAAACGTTAGCGTTAGCGCCGCTGTATTATTGTTTGAAGCAGTAAGGCAAAGAACAAACAGCTAAATAAAAATATATTCTTCGCGGCCGTTGTGTTTTACCTTGGTGGGCTTTGTGTTAAATGGCCTTTAGCGGTATTTTAAAACTCCTTATCAGCAAAATCCCACTTTTCAAAAATGGGTTTGTGCTTGCGGTTTCGCTTGAGCTCATCGGCATAAATGTCGTTGCACAGGTTGCGGAAAAACGGCATGGCAACGGTTTCATACTCGTACACATCATCATTCAAAATCTCATCCTTGTTTACGTACATGCTGCAGCTTAAAAAAAACTCGACATGGTTGATAGTATCAACAAAGTAGCTGCAATCGGTAACAAAACCATAAGCCTGGCCAACCTTATTGAAAATGCGGATACCCTCTGGCGCGCAGCCAGATTCTTTGGCGGTCATAAAAAATTTGAACTTGTTATCCTGGCATTCGGCGGTATCATATTTGGGTAGCACACACTCGCGCAGGTACATGCCCATGTATTTATGAATAAAAGTGTAGTCCTCCGGTAACAGGTGTATTTGGTGTTTGCGGGTTTGCAGTTTGGGCAGGGTAAGTTGCACCAACAGCTTATGCAAATCCCACAACGAAATAAAATTGTTGTGGTTAAAATTTTTAGGGGGGTCCATCACCGTGCCGTTTAAAAAACCGCGGCCCACTACAGTGTTCATGTTTTTTATAACCGGTTGGTCGTGATTAATAGTGGCCGGCTGAACGTATTTTAATTTACCGGTTTTGCGGTCGTAAAAATCGACGGCGCTAGTAATTTGGTTCTGAAAACTATCGCAGGCTGCAAAGCGGTTGGTAATAACAGCGCTGGTATAGCCCAGCTCGTGCGCACGACGGTTAAAATAAGCCTGCCCTAAAAAATCGTACAGCGGGTTAAAGGCGTGGTTATTGCTAATCAGCAACATTTCCTTAATCATTTGCGCAGGTGTGCTAAAGTTGGCGCGCTTCTGGTAATTGGTTTCGTACACATCGCCACAAGCATCGCCCGAAACCACCAGCGAATCGTAAATGCTGATGCCGTATTTCTTTTTTAGGTTATCAATTTTTTCCATTGCCAGCGGTATCTCCAACAACTTAATCATGCTGGCGGGGTAGTAGTAGTATTTACCGGTATCGAGGCACCAGGTAGTAACGTGGGGCTGGTTTTTACCATCGCGCTCAATACGCGTGTAAACTATTTGCAACCGGTAGTTTTCTTTATGCTGCAAAACCGAATTAAACTGCTCGGGGTGCTGGTGCATAATCTCCAGCAAAGCGTTATCGCTTTTTTGCTGTGCGCTGCAAAAGGCGAAGGAGAGGAGGCAGAGTGTAAGAGCGTAAATGCGATTCATAGGCAGCTTTCTTCAAAGCAAACAACTACTTGGACTAAATGGTTTAAACAACCTACTTACTTAGCAATCCTCTCCGCCTTCATCAAATTCTGATTATTGATATTGCCCCAGTGGTAACCTAATGAGAAGTTAAGTGGTTTTACTGCTAAAGTATCTGCCGCGTAGGCTTTAGCCAGGCTTTCGTCATACACGCCTTTAAAGTCGCGCACCGGCGTAACGTAATGGCCGTATAGTTTTACTTTCCAAACTTTTTTGTCGATGTAAGTAAAACCAATACCTGTGTCATCCTGCAAAATAGATTTGCTTTTTGCCAAACACACATCGCGAATAGCCGAGAATGTTTTGTAGTTCATTAAGTACGAAGCCGACTTGGCATACATGTAATGATCGGGCATGTTAATGAGGTACGTTTGCAGCGTTTTGTTTTGCTTTAATGATGGCAGTCCCTCAAAACCCTCGTCGCCCAGGTTAGCGCGGAAGTAAGTTATTTTACGTAGCGTATCGGTGCCCTGTGTGCGGAAATAAATTTCGATAAAGTCGTTCACATGGTTAGGTACCGAATCGGCAGCCAATTGGCTGGTAGTGCCGTTATCATTTAAATGGCATTTGTGAATGGCCACCACGCTATGCCCGGTGCGCTCTAAAAACACCACCAGCAAAGGCGTAACACCATTTACTTTAACCTTCTGCAGGTCGTTCATCATTTTATGGGTAATAAAATAACTCTTCTCAAAAATATCCTGCAACGAAGTGTAAACCGAGTTAAGATAATACGCCGATTGTGCACTATCCATTTTCTGAATGTTAGGTATATCGCCCGGTCTTTCCATGGCAATCATCACGTAATTGTTGGCATTAGGGTAAAACGCCAGTGCATGCAAAATATCGGGGCCCGAGAAAGGATAGAACAAAGTAAGCGGATGCTCCTGCTCGTTCTTCAATTCGGTTTTGGCCCAGCTGCGCATAAGGCTTAAACGGTTTTGGTCAATCTTTAAAAAGTTAGCGTCCATTTCGGTAGCGTACTTTTTGTACAATTGGTTATTGATAATTTTTGACGGAATGTTTTTAGCATTCATAGGCTGCATGCCGGCTAAAAACAGGGCATAGTCGTTTAAAAGCGTATCGTGGCTTACTGCTACTGCCGAGGTATCGGTAGTAGTAGCAATAACCTGGTTAGGATTGGTAACCGGTACCACTTTTGTTTTAGCGGGCCCTGACTGGCAGTTACAAGCCGCGCAAATAAAAACTACTAAACATAACTGGAGCAAGTACTTCATGAACGGGGAATTGATTTTATGGTTTAAATAATGCTTGTTTATTTTTTGTGTTTGTGCGTATGACTATGCTTTACCTCTTCCACTTTAGCGTGCTTAACATGCTCCTTCACCAATGGCACCGAAAAATGATTGGCCACAAAATACACCACCAAACCCACAGCTACAACGCCAATACCAATCAGGCTGGGCATTAGGTGGCTGGTCATCCAAAAGTACATAAACCACAAGTTGGCGGCAATAAAAAACAGCGGCGTTAATGGGTAACCAAAAGTTTTATAAGGGCGCTCAAGTTTTGGCTGGGTAAAACGCAGCACCAGCACGCCCAATACCGTAAGCGTAGCAAACAGCGTCAATACAAAAGTGGTGTACCCCAAAATAGTTTCGAACGATGAGGTATATAAAATAATAAGCGCCACTGCACTTTGAAACCAGATAGCCGTAACCGGTATGCCGTTTTTGTTGCGATGGCTGATAATTTGAAACACCGAAAAATCTTCGCCCATGCGCTGCAATACCCGTGGCCCGGCAATAATCATACTACTGATGGTTGAAATAAGCAGCATGCTGATAATAAGGCTTATCACCCTCCCGCCGTTTTCGCCAAAAATGTACTTGGCTGGTATGAAAGCTACATCGGGTACACCGGTCATTTCTTTAGCAGGTGCTACATATAGAAAAACGAAATTCAGTAGCACATATAACAGTGTAACGATAGCGGTACCCGAGATAATAGAAAGTGGAATATTACGGGTAGGTTGTTTTATTTCGCCGGCGATGTAGCTACTGGCGTTCCAGCCGCTATACGCAAAATTTACAAACACCAGCGCCGATGCAAATGCGCCACTTAATACCGAAACAGCTGTAGCTTGTGTAGGCACAAAACTAACCGGTTGTGGATGCACCAACACTAGCCCACAAGTAACAAAAAGCAGTATGAGAACAATTTTAAGCCCGGTAGCGGCAGATTGAAAACCACCGCCAATGCGATAGTCGATAGACTGAACAATGGTGATGAAAATAATAACTGCGGCACCAATAATGCGGGCATCGTAACCGGGTATTACGTTGGCAAAATAGGTTCCCAATAAAAAAGCAGCCATAGCAATAGGCGCACTAAAACCAATAATAGCGCTAACCCAACCCGATAAAAAGCCAATCGATGGGTGAAATATTTCCGTTAAAAAATTGTACTCCCCACCGCTACGAGGCAGTGCGGCGCCCAACTCGCTATAAGCAAAAGCCCCACACAAGGCAATTACCCCACCCACAGCCCACAAAATAATAATGGCCGAAAAATCGTGAATGCCCAATAGCTGAAAGCCCAAACTACCAAATACACCGGTGCCAATCATATTGGCAATTACAACGGCGGTGGCGGTATTGAGGCTGTATTTTTTGGTCATATGGGTAAAAAGGGCGCGCAAATGTAAAAAATGCTATCTGATAAGCCCTAACTACTTACCGTAAACATTAACAACCCGTAAAACCCCGCGAGGGTTGGCTTTATTGGCGGCGGTCTCACGGGCCTTAATTACAAAGCGGTGCGAGCGAAGGGTTGTTACCCGATATGATTTGTTACGATGCACATGACCCGCCAGCCAAAATGCCAGATGGCTTTTGTAAGGCAAAAGTGCCCGAGTCAGTTTATCATATTGATTTGTTGGCAAGCCATTGAATATTGACATAAAATCGTGGTTGGGCGGCTGGTGCGTGCAAAGAAAAATATTGTGATAACCCGTATCGGGAAAAGTGGCGAGGGAATGCATGAGCCAGTCGAACGAGGCGTTTGGAAAATCGTTGAGGCGGGGTTTCGGGCCATGGTCGGTTTTGGGCCGGCCATAAATAAAACGAGGGTTGAGGTCAAAAAAAACAAACTCGAAGCCCTGGTATTCAAACATAAAATTTTGAAAAAACTGCATGTGCTGCGAGTAGGGACTGTATACCCCTATTTGCCTGAAACCATCATCCCATCGCTGGACAAAATGCCTAAGGGTGTCGAACTCAGACTTAAAAACTACATTACAAAGCGAATCGCCAAAGGCTGTAGCGGCATGTAAATTTTGCGTGTGCGAAACCACATCGTGATTACCAATTTGCGGCACAAACGGGACGGTTAATGAACTTAATATTTCGTTGGCTTTGTCAAATTCAGATTGTTCCCCACTATCAGTTAAATCGCCGGTTACTATTACAAAACGAATACCTCTTTTTTTCGCGTTTGCATTAACCCAATTAACCGATCGGCGCAATCTTTCAGCAGCGTAACCCACATCTCCCTTCGGCATAGTATCGCCTAAAAACCCCGACGTGCCATAATCATCTATATGCTCTCCAACGTGGATATCGGAAAGATGCACGAAAGAAAATTTGTACCTGGCACCGGGCGTGTGTTTATTTAAGTTAGAAACCACAATACGCTGCGCCGATAATTGCACAGCGCAACCGCCAACTATAAAGAGTGTTAAAATGCAAACGCGCAGAATCATACTTACAAAGGTGTAAGAAAAAATAAATACCCACCGCGCCCTTTTGCTACATAGGCAATTAATCGGTTTTGTATTCCTTTGCGGTATGGATGAGGTGAAAAGGAATGACCCCTATGCAGTTTTACGGATAGCAGAATTTCGAAATTTTCAATTATCGCGCTTTAGCCTAACCTTTGGTATACAACTGGCCGAAACCATTTTGGGCTGGAAAGTATACGAGATAACACACGATAAACTGGCCCTTGGCTTAATTGGTTTAAGCGAGGCCCTGCCTTTTATACTTACCGCTCTTTACTCCGGCCACGCCGCCGATACCTATAACCGCTACCGCATTGTAAGGCGTACCATGTTTGCTATGCTGCTGTGTTTTGCCGGTATTACGGCCCTTATGTTTAACGATGCACAGTTGCTGCATACCGTAGGTATTTGGCCCATTTACTTTTTAATAGGCTGCTCGGGTATAGCAAGGGCGTTTATGGCGCCGTGCCTGCAAAGTATTGTTCCGCAAATATTGCCGAGAGAGTTGTATGCCAACGGCGCTACCTGGGGCAGCAACGTGTGGCAAACAGCGGCCGTAACCGGCCCGGCCGCCGGAGGGATTATTTATGGATTGCTAAAAACCCAATACCACAACGGCGCTGCCGAAATTGCTTCGTTCTCAATAGCCCTGGTGCTTTTAGGTGTTTCGTGGTATGCATTTAGCCGGTTGAAGGTGAGGGAAAACCCACCCAAAGAAAAAATTGAAACTCTGCTGGAATCGCTAAAGGGCGGACTGCGGTTTGTTTTCAATAAGCAGGAAATGTTATCGGCTATCTCTCTTGATCTTTTTGCTGTGTTGTTTGGTGGTGCGGTGGCTTTGCTGCCGGTGTACGCCAGCGATATTTTGCATACCGGCCCGGCAGGCTTAGGCTTATTGCGCTCTGCTCCATTTTTAGGCTCGGTGGTTATGGGCTTGTTTTTGGCCTTTAACCCGCCCACTTTAAATGCAGGAAGAAATCTATTGATAGCGGTTACCGGTTTTGGATTAGCCACTATTGGGTTTGCGGTGTCTACCAGTTTTGCACTATCGTTTGTAATGTTGTTTTTAACCGGTGCTTTTGATAATGTAAGCGTGGTTATTCGCCAAACAATTTTGCAGGTAATGACACCTAATCACATGCGCGGAAGGGTTAGCGCGGTTAATCAAATTTTCATCTCCTCTTCTAACGAAATAGGCGCTTTTGAATCGGGGCTTGCAGCAAAAATTATGAATACGGTTCCCTCGGTAATATTTGGGGGATGTATGACTTTGGTAGTGGTAGCAACCACCTATGTGCTGGCGCCGAAGATGAGGAAGCTGAAGCTTTAAGCGGCTTCTTTAAGTTTATTACGCTCTACCTGTAAATCGTAATACATCTGTACTCGTAACCAAAACTCCGCGTCAATATCCAATAACTTCTCTAAGTTGATGGCGGTGGCGGCACTTACATGCCTTTTGCCATGTATCAATTCACTTAAATGCCCTGGCTTAATACCCAAAGACTGGGCAAAATGAGATTTCATAATACCCCGCGCCTCTAATTCCAACTCTAGCACCTCACCCGGGTGCAGGGTCTCACTAGTAAAAATCTCGTTTCCCTTTTTGTCTGTTACTTTATATTCCATGATTTATTTCTCCTAACGTTTGATAATTTGATAAAAGCCCCTGCCGTGGCTTTTGTACGTTGCTTTAAAATTATTGGTAATGATTCGTTAGATCTTCAATAACCAATATGTCCTCCACTAATATTCTATCCTTCTCTACTCGTAATATTATTCTGTATTTAATATCAACTCGTACAGAATATTTGCCCTTAAAGTCGCCTTTTAAGGCTTCAAAATTTAATCCTTTTATTTTTCTAACCTCAGCAAGACTCTTCAGGGCTCTTAAAACCAAGATTGTCTTTCTGAATTTCTTCTTTATCACCGGATCGTATTTCGATTTTCCTTTATCAACCTCCCGATAAATCGCATCTAAATACGAATTTTCAATCGTAATTCTCATTCTACATATCTTAAAAATAGATTAAACAATAACTCCAATACACTTTGAAATGATTTCGGCAGCAACCAATAAACAAAGAACTTAATTGCGATTTCTCGCCGAGCAAAAATAAGCAAAACACATCCATTTACCAAATTTTGGTAAATAAAAATAAAAGCCCTGAGTAACATCCACGAAACTCAGGGCTAAGAAACCAAGGAAACAAAAACAAATCAGAATTTATATCAGCGGGCCGATTGTTACATAAACGCGGGGCGATATTACGGGCGTTTTACACCACCGGCACCGGTTATTTTCCACAAAGGTCAAAAAAGTATCGCCTGAGTGTCCATTTTTCTTTTACGCAGCTCATCGCGCATTTTTTTAACCAAATCCGGCATTTTAACACCGTAAAGCAGTAAAGAGTTGAAGTTTGTTACCAATTCGTCGTTATTTAACGTTTGCAGGTAGTCGGTTACGGTAGCTTTTGGTCCGTTTATGAGGTTATATTTTAGTACGCGCATAGACTTTGGTTTTTAAAACAATTAATTAATGGTGGCAGAAATCCGTTCAGGCATAGAGGTTCTTGCCTCGCCTTTGCGGTTAAGGGGTATTACTTCTTCAACAAAAAACAATTCGTGGTTTTGGCAGGGCGTGTGGTTACCCAGTTCGTCCTGGTAAAAGGGAACTTCTAATTTTATTTCGCAAGCATCAAAAACCTGTGTGGTACCGAACAGGTCGATAAGGTTGAGCGAAGCAGGGGCCGAGTGCGGGTACACAAACAGATTTTCGATTTGCCACAGTATTTCAATTCCCGCAGTTTTGTTTTGGCTCAACAGTATCTGTAAGTCTTTACGGGTGATGATATACTGTGTTTCGAAAAATTTTCCACACTCCTGTATAAAGCCGAAAAGCGAAACTTCGTCTTTATCCATAAACTCGATTTCATTAACGTAAATCTCGTTTTTGGCGAATGGTATTGAGTTAATTGGCAGCATAGCTTTCGTTTTGTTGATAGGACAAAATTCGTGCCGCGCTACGCAATGTATTTGCGTAGTGAAAATTATTTTTCGGATATTGCAGGCACCCCTTCCGTCCCTACAGGGGAAACCAAGGCATTTGAGCAGCGCGGCTTGGAAGAGCAAAATTTGAACAGGGTGTTCACAACAATTAAACAAAAAAAATATGCCCCAAAACAGGGATGCCTATACACGATACAGAATGATTGATGTGCGATTGCGCAAAAAGCCGCATCCGCACCTGGAAGACCTTATTGGTTGCCTGAGCGAAGGGCTTGACCGGCCCGTTTCGAAACGCACAGTACAGCTGGATTTGCAAGAGATGCGGTACAATCAATCGCTTAAATTCAGCGCGCCTATTATTTACGATAAGAAGGAAAAAACTTACCGATATAGTGATGAAACATATTCCATCCACAACCTACCCGTAAGTGCAGATGAATTGCATGGGCTGGATTTTGCCATTAGCATACTCGACCAGTTTAAACACCTGCCCGCCATTAAAGAGTTTGAAGAGGCTATACATAAAATTGCCAGCACCGTTAAACTAAATAAAGAGGCCCGCGGCGAAAGCGACCATATACAGTTGGACAAACCCTTTATTATAAAAGGTATTGAGTTTGTTGAGCCGATATTAAAAGCAATATCTGAACGCAGGGTGCTAAGCTTCTCCTATCAAAAACACGGTAGTGATTTAGTATCGCAAAATTTATTGGAGCCGTATTTAATACGCGAGTCGAAAAACTTTTGGTATGTAATAGGCAACGGCATCAGCAAAAAGGACCACAAAATTTTAACCTTCGCTCTTGACCGCATTGTTGATTTGCAAATAACAGAGCAAACTTTTAGCGACGATAAAATAGACCGCAAAAATTTTTATAAAAACGTATTGGGTGTAACCGTTGGTGGCGGCAGCCCCGAAAAAGTGCTGTTGTCGTTTTCGCCTCAACAAGGCAATTATATTAAAACAATACCCCTACACCACTCGCAACAAATATTAAAGGATAACAAAACTGAGTTGCGCATTTCGCTGGAGCTTGTGGTTAATACTGAATTGAAAATGCAGCTACTTAGTTACGGTGATAAAGTAAAAGTAATAAAGCCTCAAAAACTGGCCGATGAAGTACGCGAATCGGCAGAGAGGATTTTGAAACTATACGAACAGTAAACAGCTACTTTATTCCAGCACCGCAAGCAAATTAGCCTGCACAAAAAACCGTGCTTGCACATTTACATAAACATTGGTGGTTATCAATTTATCGGTAGTGCCGGCAATACGCATTTTAATTTCGCTGGCTTTTATGTAATTCTGTAGTTCCACGTTGGTTACGTCAAGCGTTAAGGTATCGCCAACATTTGCGGGTATGTTTTGCTTACTGGCAATTTCAACTTCGGGTAAGCTATCGCTCGAAATATAGATGCTTACATTTTGCAAAAACGAAAACGTTTGTCCCTGTGGCGAAGTAATATTTAGCGTTAGCTGACTGAGCCTAACGCTTTGAATTAAATCGGACCTTGTCTTATTATTCTGAAAAATCTCTGATGAATTGGTAGCTATACTTGGCGAGGTGATGCTAAGGGGCATATTAATAGGAATGTTAGCCGGAAATACCGCCTGCGTATTATAGTTGATATAAAACTGCCCTAATTTTTTAATGGCATTGCACGAAACAAGAAAGGTACAGAAAAGTATGATGAACAAGCCGGTTACACGTTTCATAAGCCGTAGTTTATATTACAACGGCAAATGGCGCGCCACAGTATGATTGGCTATGCCAATTAATTGTAAATGAGGCAGTTATTTCGAGCCCAAGTCAATCTGGCTCAAGCGGTCTTTATCAAACCAGCACGAAATTACGGAGCCCTGTACTTCGAATTCGCAATAACCCGAGGCATAGCTGGCGGTTGGTTTGCCTAGCTGACGCTTAACTTCGGCCGAGGTAAGGCCAAAGCGTAGACCCTTTGGTAGTTTGCCCTTAAAGCTACCATACACGGTGCTATTCATGTAAATGCGGATTTCGTTGAGTGTAGAGTTTTGCAAAACCAGTTCAATACCGTCTTTAGAGAGGTAGTGGTTTTCGTTGGCCATTTGGAAGCTATAGCTAGATTTTAAATCGCCCACTTCGGTACTTTGGTCGGTTTTGCCTACGGCGTTCATTAGCATATCGCCTTCATAATGCACCTGCGCAAAGGCCTGGTTGCAAAAAAGGCAAACAGCACTAAGGGCAAACGCCTTAAGGGTATTATTGGTATACATAAATAGAGAGTTAATGAGTCAAAAATGTCGGTACAAATATACAATTTTTGGTAAACCGCTCATTAAACAATGGTTATAGTCGGGTTATATAACTTAAAAGCCACAAGGCCTTGAAAAGGCAACCCATGGGGCGTTTTGTGCGTATACAAAAGACGTTAATTGAGCAACAACGCCTTTAGCTATCTGTTACAATTATAAAAACGGCAAAACAAAGAACCACGCAAGTGGTTAAGCAGTAGGTTAGAATAGGTTATCGCAAATTCCAAATTCCACCCCAGCTGCCTGCAGCCCCGATTTATTGGGGCTGTTTTGTTTGTGGACTTAGCCGGTGTTTTTTCCTTTTAAATCGTCGCCCATGGCGGTCCAGGCTTTAAAATTATTGATGCCAATAAACAAAAAGAAATAGGGAGCAACAACACAACCTAAAATTGTACCCCTACCGGTAAGAAGTATGCCGGGATGTTGAATAAAGTAGGGTATAGTTAATGCTGAATAAAGAACCAGGCTAATTATAAAAGCGCGGAGCGGACTTTTACGGCCGAAATACCAGATTAAGATAAAGGCAAGTGCAAAAAGCCCGCAAATTTCAGATTTAAGAGGATATACCGAATCCCAGCTATGAAAGGCCATAAAAAATAATGTAAGTGGTATGTACAGCAATAAGTGAAAGGCATAACCTACCCGGTAGGCAGCCAGCGCCTGCTGCGTTTTTTCAACCCGAAGCTCGCCTAAAAACCTACGCTGGCTAACCTCATCGCCGTTTTGAGGAAAACCACATTTAGGGCAAACAATAGCATCATCGGGAACAAATGCTCCACAACAAAAACATTTATGCGGGTCTTCAATTTCGAAATGCGCTGCACGCGAATTTCCGTACTTGCGGTAATCGTCATCTTCCATGAAGAGAATAATTTGAGCGGTTACAAAATTTCCGTCAAATTAAAAATAAACCATTTTCGTAAATCTTTTCCCCATCGGCCCAAATCTGGCCGCCGTTTTTCATATCGGTAATCATATCCCAATGCACGGCACTTTCGTTTTTGCCCCCGCATTGTTTGTACGATTGGCCTACCGCCATGTGTATGCTGCCCCCAATTTTTTCATCGAACAAAATATTGCGCGTGGTCCGCTGTATATTATAATTGGTGCCTATAGCCACTTCGCCCCATTTGCGGGCGCCGGGTATAGAGAAAACCTTATCCAAAACCTCTTTACCTTTTTCGGCATTCCAGGTTATTACTTCGCCATCTTTTACTTCCAACGAAACACCTTCAACATCTTTACCCATATATAAACCGGGGTAGCTGAAATATACTTTGCCGTTAACGCTATCCTCAATAGGCGCGCTGAACACTTCGCCACTGGGCATGTTTGAGCGGCCATCGCTGTTAATCCAGGTACGCCCCTTAACCGAGAAAGAGATATCGATGTTTGGGCCCTTATACTGCACCTTCTCAACCTTGTTTAAATAGTCCACGTACACCTGCTGTTTTTTGCGCACCTCTAACCATTTGGCAATAGGGTCCTCATCGTACAAATAGCACGATTGATAAACAAAGTGTTCGTATTCCTCAAGGCTTAACTCTGCATCATCGGCACCTGCTTGTGTGGGGTATTGACACAGTGCACGGCGCAAAGAGCCGTTGCCTATACGCTCGAAATAAATCCGGTTTAACTCTTGCTGCGATTGTTGAATGAGTTTGTACTTTTCAGGATTTTCGGGCTCTTTATCATCGTCACCTTTTTCAAAAGGCGCACGTATGTTAAGGTGGCACTCAAAGTTTTCCAGGATATATTTTTTCAAGGGGCTTACCCAGGTTAGCTGATGCTCTTCGCCGTATTTCACGGCCAACTCGCCTAAACCCTTTAACTCAACATTTAATACCGGTATGCCCCCGGCAATGTAAACGGCCTTCATAACTTCCTTAATCAGCGGTTCGGCAAGGGCACCCGCGTTAATGTAAACGCGGTCGCCTTTTTTAACGGCCATGCAATAATTTACCAGCAGGTTAGCATACTTAATTTGGATAGCATCGTGGTTCCGAACGGAGGTAGACATAAAACGCGTTGTTTTGTAGGGTGAAAATATAAAAGTAATGTTTACCGCAACTGACTATAAAGAGGTATTGATTGCCGGATAAGAAAACGAAAGAACTATGAAGCAGTACGAAACCACGAAAAGGGAATCGCGAAAATCGGCAATGATGCGCAGGGGCTTTAACTTTTGGCCATGCATTTGGTGTAGCGGTGGCAGGGTTGAATTTATTGCCGGCGACTACCGCGAATTGCATGTAAGCATTAAACTGAATATACGTACGCGTAACAAGGTGGGCACCGTTTATGGCGGAAGTATTTATAGCTCGGTTGACCCGTATTTTATGCTGATGTTTATGCAAATACTGGGCAAAGATTTTGTGGTGTGGGATAAGGCCGCATCGGTAAAATTTGTAAGGCCGATAGTGAATAAAGTAAAGTGCCGCTTTTTAGTAACCGAAGAATTGGTTGAAGAAGTAAAACACAAAATTGCCGTGCTGGGCGAATATACTTTTGAACTGCCCTTGAAATATGAAGACGAAGCCGGTGTTGTATATGCTGTTTTTACTAAAACAATATATGCGGCAAGCAAGGATTTTTATAAAAAGAAAATGGCGGCTAAAAGCACCGGCGCTTAAGCAATGGGGCTCTCTACAAAATACATGTCTATCTTCTCTCTCTTTTTGGTTTCTACCTCACCGCGGTAAATGCAGTTAAAGTGGTCTTTAACCAATTGGTAGGTACCTCCCGAAATATTTATTTTGCCTTCTTCGCCGTGTTGTTCCATGCGGGCGGCAATGGTTACGGTATCGCCCCAAACATCGTACGAAAATTTGCGGATGCCAATAATGCCCGCTATAACCGGACCGGTATGTATACCAATGCTGATTTCGAAGTAAAGCTCGCCTTTAGCCGAACGTTGTTGTTTTTCCTGCTCAACAAATTGCCGTATTTGCAGGGCTGTATTAACTACATTAATAGCATTTTCTTCGTCAGGCACGGCTGCGCTGGTTACGCATAGATAAGCGTCGCCCACCGTTTTTATTTTTTCGATTTTATGTTTTGCGGTTATGGCATCAAACGCGTGGTAGTAGGTTTCTAATACCGATTGCATGCGTTTGCCCGAACTCTGCTCTTCGGTTTTGCCGGGTACTGCATTTATATCGGCAAACAAAACACTGGCCACGCCGTTTACTTTGTATTCGGCTTTTTTCAATTCGGCCACTACTTCTTCGGGCAAAATATTTAATAGCAATGCATCGGTGCGTTTCTTTTCGGCGGCAATTAAGCTACTGTCTTTACGCTTTTGGTAGAAGGCGAAAACCGCTAAGCCCGCAATAATGGCAAACAGCAAAATGCCAACTATCGAAACTTTTTTAACCAGCTTTTGCTTATCAATTTGGGCGCCCAGCATGGCATCGCGTTTGGCTTCTTCTACCTTGGCAATCTGGCGCTCTTTGTCGAAGTTGGCGGCCATATCCATTCGTGCCAGCTTTTTAGTTAACTCTTCGTTATGGCTTGCTTCCGAGAGATTGTGAAACAGTACGTGATACTCCAGCGCCCTGCTTTTATCGCCCATGCCGGCGTAAGCGTAGTATAACACCTGTGCCGCATCTTTTTGCAGTTGTATTTCCTCATTAGCGCGGCCTTCTTCCAGCGACATTTCGGCAAGGTCAATAGCTACGCGGTAGGCCTTATCGTTCAGCACAATGTAGCTCATCAATAAACGGCTATAGCTGAAGGAAGACATAGAGCCGGTTTCCTGAAACAAACTCATGGCCTGTTGAATGTACTCCATCGCCTTTTTATGCTCCTTCTTTTCGAAATATATCTCGGCAAGTTTTTGGTCGCAATTGGCTTTGTTGTTCAGGTTGCCCACCTCGTCGGATATGGTAATTGCGTTGTTATAAATCTGAATGGCTGTATCGACCTTGCCCCGCTTGTAAGCCAAATTACCGAGTGACAACAACACCCCCGGGTACCAAACCTTAAAATCGGCCTGACGGGCAATGTTGAGTGATGACCGGTAGAGGGCCAGCGCTTTATCATCTTCACCAAGCGCTTCGTAAATTGAGGCTTTACCATCAAGGCTGCGGGCTATATTCTTTTTGTCGTTTATTTTTTCGGCAAGGGCACCGGTGGTTTCAAACAAATCAAGGGCGTTGCTGTATCTGCTTTGGTTTAAATCGAGGTTGCCCAGCCAATATTTGCAAAACGCCAAGCTGCTGGTATCTTTTAATTGCTGGTTAATTGCGGCGGCCTCGCTTATTAAAATTTTGGCTTTGGGGTAATCGTCAATTTTATAGTTGGCAACGCCCATAATGGCAATTGCACGAGCCTGGCCTTTTTTGTAACCTATGGCTTGGGCTGCTGCACGGGTTTTTGTGGCTGACGCTAAACCTTGTTTTGGGTTTTGGTTAAGAGTAGCTTCCGACTCGTCGTTTTGCCTGTCAATATCCTGTGCAGATTGGGCAATAGCACCAATTACAAATATTGATATGCACAAAAAAGTAATGTAAAATTTCTTCATCCACCCCCTAACTTGGTGTCAAGTTAAACTTAAAACCGAAAAATTACAATTTTGCCACAACACGCCCGCTTAATACCCTGGCCTACCTAGTTATATAATTGTTTTGTAGTCTTAATGGGGCTACCGTCAATAATCGGGACGGTGAACAAGGCGGTTATACTGGTTTAAACTGCTCGAACCCCTGCTTACAATTAAAACAGAACCTGATGGCGCGGCATAGGGTTGAACCAAATGCCGACCGTAGCGTGGTATCGGTACTGCCGCAATGCGGACAGCGCACGTTATTAAGCTGGGCTTCGGTTAATTCGCCTGAAAATGGCGCTGGCGGGGCAAGGCCGAATTTTTCTAATTTTCTTTTTGCCTCTTCGCTCATGCGGTCGCTGGTCCAGGCATTTTCAAAGTCCACTTTTACTTCTACCGAATCAAAGCCCAATTTCATCACTTCATCGTATATGGAGTTTTTCATTACTTCGATTGCAGGGCATCCCACAAAAGTAGGCGTCATGGTAATTGTGCAGGTGGATGCGGGAGAGATTTCGACACCGTAAATAATACCCATGTCCACTACGGTTAGCACCGGTATTTCAGGGTCTTTTACGTTTTCAAGCGCAGCCCATACATCGCCGATGGTTAACGGGGTTGGTGTGGTTTTAATATCACTTGAAAGGGGTTCCATTTTCTTTTTCAATTAGTTTCTACCACTCTGCTTCGGGGTCGGTGCGAACAACTTCGCACATTTCATCAAGCAGAGATTTAAGATATTCTGAATGGAAGCCTTTGCGTCCACCGTAAACAATTTTATCGTCCGCTACTTTAGGTAGTTGCAAGCCGGCGGCTTCAATAACCGGTGTAATTTTTTCTAACCACAGCTTTTTAGCTGCATCCTCGCCTGCAAAAACCTGTTGGCTAATAAGGTCGTTTTCCAATTCGCTTTTTTCGAAAACGCCCAACGCATAAGGCATAGCATAGTTTAATGCCGATTGCATGCGTGCGTGGCTTTCTTCGGTACCATGTCCCAATTGTTTTAAAAAGGTATCGGCATGCATGGTGTGGTATTTTATTTCGCCCTTTACTTTTTTGGCTAATTGTGCCAAGGGCTGAAATGATGAACCGGTTAGCATATCGTAACGTACAGCCTCGGCATGGTCAAATAAAAACTGGCGCACCAGGCTAAAATCGTATTCGCCTATAGGCAGCTCAACAAACTGGCAGCATTTAAAAAGCTTTTCGTCTTCGCGTAAAAAGGCAACCTTATCAGGTTCCGGCTCGCCTAAAATTTCATGCAATATTTGGTACAGTGCTTTGGCATGGCCAATTTTATCCTGTGCCATGGATGAAAACGCAAGGTCTTCCTCTAGCATGGGCCCTATACCAGTCCATTCGGAATTGCGGTGGCCGATAATTAATGCATCGTCGGCCATTTTATAAAGCAAATCTTTTAAGGCTTCGTTGTTCATGGTATTTACTTAATCTATTGTTTTACTGCCGTCGGCTTTAGCTAGCGGCAATGATTAAAGAATCTCTCACTTCCGATTTCGTTTAAATAACTTTAGCTGTATTTCGGTATTTTTCTATCCTGTCGCGCACTTTATAATCGGCCGGGTCTCTAAATGTTTTTTCAGGAGTGGTTTCAAACATGTCTTCGTCTTCGGTTTGAAAAGTGAAAACATCACTGGTTTTAACTACCCATAAATTGGTGGTTTTTCCGCGGCGCCCAAAAACCTCTTTAGCCATAATTAAAGCCAACTCGGGCGATGAAGCGTGCACTGCTCCTACATGCGCATGTTGCTTGCCTCTCTTATCCTGGTGAAATACCTCCCAGGTTACCAGGTGCGAGTTAGTGTGCACCGGTTCGGTTTCATCTTTTTTTAAGTGCAGCCTTTTTATTCTTGGATCTAAGGAATTCATTATTTGTGTTTTTTAAATCTTCAACAATCTGGTTACGCCAACGGCGCTACGTACTTTTCGTTTTTAGCGGTTAGTGCATTGCGTACCCAACGACCAGCTTCCTCAGCGTATTTACGCACGGCAAGCCTTTCGCTGTTACAAGGGCCGCCACCGTTTATTACTCTCTTAAATTCATCCCAATCGGGGTCGCTAAACTCCCAAATGCCGGCGTCGTTCTTTTTCAAATTAGGGTCGGGGAAGGTTATGCCGAGTTCCCATATTTTAGGCACGTATTGATCTAAAAACTGGTTGCGCATATCGTCGTTACTTGCCAGTTTTACTTTCCATTTCATCAGTTTTTCTGAGTGCTGTGAAGTTCTATCGGGCGGGCCGAAGAAATGCAACAGCGGACGATACCAACGGTTAATTGCATCCTGCAACATGGCGCGTTGTTTTTTGGTACCGGTGGCTAAATACACCACGTTATCGTGTCCCTGCTTTAAGTGAAAGCTCTCTTCGTAACATATCCTCTCTAAAGCGCGGCAGTACGGCCCGTACGAACCTTTTGAATTAATTACCTGGTTTACAATGGCAGCACCATCTACTAAAAAACCAATTACTGCAACATCGGCCCATGTTTCGGCGGGGTAGTTGAATATGTTTGAGTATTTCGATTTGCCGTTCAGCAAATCTTCCAGCATCTGCTCACGCGTTTTTCCAAGTGTTTCGGCGGCGCTGTATAATAACTGGCCGTGGCCAATCTCATCCTGCACTTTGGCTATTAGCGCCAGCTTGCGACGAAAATTAGGTGCCCGTGTAATCCAGGTGCCTTCGGGTAATGCGCCAACAATTTCGGAGTGCGCATGCTGCTCAATCATCCGGATTAACTGCTTGCGATACTCTTTAGGCATCCAGTCGCCGGGTTCAATTTTTTCGCCACGCGTAATGCGGTCTTCAAACTGTGCGAGCTTTATCGGATCCTCATCAATTGTGTTTAGGCGCTTTGCGTCTTCTTCGGTAATATTTGTGTTGCCGTACATTTTGAATGGTATTTAGTATTTAGAAAACAGCCAGCCCCTTCCGTCCCCTAAAGGGGAAACCAGGGCCGGTTTAGCTTTTTAATCCTTTCAATAATAAGTTTGCCATGTCTTCGGCTATCTGGTCTTGCGTTAAACGCTCATTGCTTCTGTATAAATCGTAGGTGGCGTTAAGTGCTGAGAAGATGGTGAAGGTTACCAGTTTAATGTTCATAGGTTTAAAGTCGCCTTTCTTTATTCCCTTGTCAATAATATCCCTGAACTTTAGTTCGTACTCGTGCCGCTGTTTTTTGAATTGCGCCAAATTGGGCTCTTCTAAAAACATCCATTCCTGAAAGAACACGCTGCTGGCTTCCAGGTTATTGGCTATAACAGAAATGTGCCCTTTAATAGCTGCCCGCAGTTTTTTGGTGGCCGATTTCTCATCTGCATCTACACCTTCGAAGGCCTTGAAGAACTGAGCGGCGATGTCGCTGCAAATTTCGCGCAGCAAATCGTCTTTGCTTTTGTAGTGGTTATAAATGCTGGGGGCCTCAATGCCCACCTCTTTGGCCAGTTCGCGCATGCCAACGGCTGCGTAGCCGCGTTCGCGAAAAAGCTTTTGCGCCGTAAGGCGAATGTTTTGCCTTGTAGATATAGTTGCTGTTGCCATAGTAAACTAACGAGTGGTAGCAAAGGTACGAAATGCTTTTGAGACAAACAAGTGTTAGTTTGGGAGAGATATTAGAGCCAGGACAGCAGAAGAGGCCAACTAATCCTCGTTTATTTTAACGAGGATTAGTTGGGTAATTGGTTAAAAAGCCCGAATAGCCCGAACGCTACAATTAGCGCTCTTAACGTTGTTGCCATCGCTTCCGGACTGGAATTGCCACGCCTGCGAACTACTGATTTCGGTAGAGCTCCAGTAATTGCCATTGGAAAAACTGCTAATGCCACCGAATGGTGAATTAGGACCAATATTTCCCATCATCTCCACCCCCTCATACAGCGAGGGCAAATACCAATCGGCATAGCCGCCGCCCTGGTAAAGTGCGCACAATTGCGCTGCATAAGTGCCAACACCCTGGCCAGCTAAAATCATGATGTAATTTAGTTTCCCGCCGAGGATACTGTTCGATGACCCACCTAATGTTGCACCTGTTGCAATATTGGTTCCGTTATACCATTTCATACCGGTACTTAGGTCGGTGTCGGATGCTATTAATCCATGCAGGCCGTGGTCATATACATAAAACACAATGCCTCCGCCATAACTTTCGCCAATGTAGTGTAATAAGTGTGTTGAGTCTACAATACCGGTTGCCTGGTTAACTGTTAATATCTGCTCCTTGCCGGCACCCACCGGTAAGCCGGTAATGTGCAAAGCTTTATTCGGGGTGGTGGCACTAATATCCAGTTTGGCAACCGGCGTGCCGGTCCCAATGCCTACATCCGCATTGTTACCTAAAATAAGAGCATTGGATTGACCGACAAGTGCATTAGCGCCTATGGCGGTAGCATTACTTAAATTATTGGTTGAAACATTGGCCTGGTAACCAATTGCCGTATTGCCACTGCCGGTACTATTTGCGCTTAGGGCGTAATAACCAATGGCCGTGTTATTGCTATCGGTATTGTTGTATAAAGCATCCATACCGACTGCAACGTTGTTGTTGCCGCTATAAGTTGAATAAAGCGCCTGGTAACCGGTGGCGGTATTGTTGGCACCGGTTATAAAGCTTGCCTGCTCGCCCATGGCCAATGTGCCAAGTGCGGTATTACCCTGGCCGGTTGTGCTGCGGTAAAGCGTACCCGAACCCATAGCCACGTTATTTGACCCTGTAGCGTTGTTGTTCATGGCATTAGACCCCATGGATGTATTATTAGCACCGGTGGTGTTGGATGACAATACATACGCCCCAAAGCCGCTGTTATTTGAGCCGGTAGCACCATCCAGCACGAGGGTTCCAAAGGCGGAATTGTAGCTACCGGTTACGTTGGCCTTAAGGGCGCGGTAGCCGGCTGCCGTGTTGTACTGACCGGTAGTATTGGCATTTAGCGCATTGTAACCAAAGGCGGCATTATTTGTACGCTGGATGCTTGTTGTTTCATTATTTAATGTGCCGTATCCAAAACCGGTACTTTGATTGCTGTTTACATTTTCAATAATACCGGCCTGGGTGCCGTTTACTTTTATCATCAGGTCAACATTATCGTTAGTGCCTATATAGTTGGTGCCGGTTATGGTACCTGTATTGCCTGTAAGCCCCCATGCATTAGCCGAACCATCGAGACCGGTTGGCCCTGTAGCGCCGGTATTACCTTGTAAGCCTGCTCCTGTAGGCCCTGTAGCGCCCGAAGCCCCACCCAACCCGGTAGCGCCTGTTGCACCAGTGCCATTACCCGAATACAAAGCATAAGGAACGCTCAATAACTGGCTGGTGCCCATACTTACAAAGTTGGTGCCACCGGTTACATCAACCCCAACCTGCAGGTATTTATTACCGCTACCCCAACTTACTGTTGTTAAAGATGAACCGCTGCCAATTTGCGCCGTTGCCAGGCCAAACTGGTTGGTGGTGGCAGTATCGGTTTCAGTAAACACAATAGTACCCGATTGCGTAGCATCGTGTATCTGAAACTGAAAATTAACCGCGGCGTTTGCAAGCGGCAGCCCTTGTGCATTGCGTACTACGGCCTGGTAATTCATTAGCTGCGGGGCCTGTGCCTGAGCGCCAACAATAAATACCACCATTGCTATTAAACCAATGATACAACGAACGGAGTAGCTAGTTTTCATCTGCGTAAAATTTGAGTTGTAATATAGGACTATTGCGTTCGAAAACAAAAATAAGTCCGAGGGCTTTCTTTCCGGAAGGATGGGTGCTACGCGTAATGGGGGAAATGCAAATACAAAGGAACAGCCAGCCCCTTCCGTCCCCTAAAGGGGAAACCAAAGACAAACAGCCAACTCACCCTGGCCGTCGACCATCCCTCTGTATGAAAAGTAGAGAGGGGAACGGCCGCTGCGCAAACCCTCTAACTCCCGAGGCGGGAGAACCGCCTGGCAAAAATGCGAAATACAACCAACGAAAAGGGCTTATAGTAGCGCAAAAAGTGCATTTGCAATTGTACTGCAATTGTTGTGCAAGTTTGTTACAAGAAATATGTAATTATACTGATAAGATTAATATTTAACATTTTGAGAGGATAAGTAAACGCTTGTTTTTGCGGTGATGAGCTATGCGGCGCATTATTTTTGTGCCATGGAAAACGAAATAAAAACTACGCCGAATGCGGCAGATAGATTGAAGGAAGAATACTACAGGCAATCGGAAGCGATTGTTGAACATGCTAAGGCTATTGGGCGCAGGCTATCGGCTGATGATATGAAGCAATTGCGAGAACTGAATAAGGCCATTAAAGATTTGAACGAAGCGATTTCGCCTTGCCCTGAGGAGCAGGTAATAGTGATAAGGCCCATGCGCCCCCAGCCATTTAAACCGTTGGAGATGGACCAGGATAAAAGAGAATAAAAAAACCCGACAACTTCAGGAGTTTCGAGTTTCGAATTTCTGGTTTAAAACCTCCTCGTAATGGCACCTTTTTTGGAAAAAGGTTACAAAGGGTTACAAAAGGTTACAAATCCCGGAACAGCGCAAAACGGGATGGACCAACTAACTATTAGGTCCAGCGACTTGATTTTATTACATGCTAAATTTAATTAATTATAAACCACATAAAAACAATTAAAGATGGAACCAACAAACGATGATTTAGAAAGAAACCAAACATGGCAAAACAACCAGGTGCTTATTCTTAAAACGATTGACCAACTGGTGCGAAAAAATGAACGGCTGCCCTTGCAAAACGAAATTGCTGAAGAATCGGGACTGAGCCGTAAAACGGTTAATATACACTTGAAGGAATACCGGCGGGCACAGCTGGAGATTGACAATTTGGAGCAGTTTAATTTTATGGCCTCGAAAGTGCTGGGCAAACTAATGGAGAAAGCTATGGATGGCGATATGAGGGCCTCAAGGCTTTCGTTGCAGGTGATGGGGCTTTTGGGGAGGCCGCAGGTGAGTAAAGGGAAGTAAGCGCGATATGTTGTGCCACAGTACGAAACAACGTGAGTAAGCGTTGCTCAGTTTCTGTCAACAATAAATATGATTTTTTTTAGCTCTGCTACCTTTTGCGAAAAGGGCTTATCCTTAAGAGTATTTACCAGTGTGGGGTAATCAAAACCCTCAACGTTTTTGAGAAATGTTTCAAGGTAACTTGACTTTACGGCATAGCCGGCAGATTCGGCAATGGATGACTTGGCATAAATAACGCCTACCACATTACCCTCTTCATCAATTAGTGGTCCGCCGCTATTGCCAAAATTAACTGCAGCAGAAATTTGGAACTTGCTGATATCGCCCTGTGCACCACTCTTTGCGCTTATGATGCCGTCTGTAATTTTTACCTCTTTGCCCATGTCATCTGCCATTGGAAACCCCAATGCATAAATTTTATCGCCCTGGGCTACACCACTGCTGCGTATGGAGTAAGGAGGTGCATCGAACTTTAAATTTTTATTGGTTATTTTAATAAGTGCCAAATCGTTAGATGGATCGGTGGCTACAACTGCAGCTGCATATTTAGTAACAAAGTCGCCATCAATACCGGTAACTGTAAGCTCTTTAGCATCCTGTACGCAATGATTGTTTGTAACCAAATAACCATTTGCCGATATCAAAAAGCAGGTTCCCTGAGCTTTACCACCGGCCTTTTTAACGGCTTTTTTAATCGGGTGGTCCATGTCTTCTTCCCGCTTCATAGTATTTTTGCTCTTGTCGATAAGCTTTTGTACCTCGCTTTGCTGCACCTCTTTTATTTTTCCGTCGAACAAAACATAATATTCTTTGCCATTGCTGACATTTAAAACCACTTGGTAGGCACGCGATTGTGCCGGCATATCGCGGGTAGACGGGCAAAACAGGTTGAGCGTAATTTCAATTTCGCCCTCGGAGTAGATAGTATAATTGATGACCGAGCCTAAACTTAGTATAAAGTTATCCTGGTTGTGCATGGAAACTTCGCTTCGACAGGCTGCGCCAAAAAACGAGCTATTGCGCACAAAGTGAATAATGGCATGAGGTTTATCTGTATTATCCTGAGCCTTTAAAATTGGCACTATGATAAACACCAGCGAAGACACAAGAAGAACGCTAATATATTTTTTCATGGAGTGAGTTTTCTATACTGAAACGAAGTATAATTATAGGAAAAAAAATACATTTTTCCCAAGGGCTACTTTCGCATAAGTAAGAAGGTTACTTTGCCGTGTTTATAAAACAAAAAGCCCCCGCCATGAGAAAGCGAGGGCTTCGCAACCCTCTAACTCCCGAAGCGGGAGAACCGCTACGCAGAAATGCAAAACACACGAAGCCCCATTAGACGGCACTATATGCGATAAGGAATTCATTAATATATTTAACTGATGAAAGCCGGTGATGGAATGCCGATGTACTATGGAGCTAAGCCCAAATTATTTGAGTTTGCCAAAAGAATGAGGTATGCGCCAACAGAAGCTGAAAGATTAATGTGGGAGATCTTAACCCGCTTTGAATTTCGGCAACACAAGTTCAGAAGACAACATCCCATATCTAAATACATTGCTGATTTTTATAGTAACCTACTGATACTTGTAGTTGAAATAGATGGTGGCTATCATCTTAAGTCGGCGCAAAAAGAATTTGATGGCTTTAGAGATGAAGACATGTATCAATTGGGAATTCAGGTTCTTCGATTTACTGATGATGAGGTTATACATAGACCCGAGGAAGTGGTAAGCAGATTGAGGGACTATATTATTTTACAAAAGAAAGAATTGCGTTAACGACCTCATTTGTATTAAAAGCGAGGCGGTTCTCCCGTTTCGGGAGTTAGAGGGTTGCGCCGCGGTATTTTTTAAAATAAAAAGCCCCCGCCATGAGAAAGCGAGGGCCGAACCAACCAACTATAGAAAACTTGCGATAACCTATGCGTATGGTAGGATGTTTTTGTGAGTGATAATGTTATTGATTGACTACCAATGTATCGGCAATTTTATCGTGCAGGCCTTGCTTGCGGTCATCAAAAATGATCATAAGGTAGCCTATATACAGAATGAACATGGATAGGTATTTTGAAAGGTTGCGTAACAGTGCTTTAGGAAATGCAATGGCCGCACCGGTTACATCAACCACTTTAATGCCCACCGCCATTTTGCCAACTGTTGCCTGGTATTTGCTCGACTCCATATAGGCATAGTAAAGCACCGTAAGAGCGGCCTCTAAAATGTTGTAGCCAAAATACCTGAGGCCAAGGTGTAACGGGCCGAGGTCCCAATTGTCAATATCCCAATCAAAGGGCGAACCCCACCATTTGAAAAACAGGATAGAGAAAAAAGCATGTAACAAAAACCAGTCTATAAAAAAGGCTATCAGCCTTTTGGTGCCGGTGGCAAAATCGTTGTTTGATGAAATGACTTGCATATAATTAGGGTTAATTCTGTTATTAAATGATTAGTCTTTTTTCTGTACGCGGCCAACGCCTTCGCTTTTAAGTTCTTTTACCTCGCCGGGGCCTTTATAATACAAGGCGCCCACGGCCGCCGAGCGGATGTAAAAAACGCTATCGGCATATACCTCGGTAATACCTACCGATGTGCTGTGAATCATAAGTATGCGTGCTTTAAGATTGAATGCGGACAAGGCACCCACGCTTTTGTTATTAATGCGCACCTCGTAAACATTGCCGGCCAACTCAGTACTGCCTACCGACTCGAGATTGGCATGCAGGTATTTTGCATTGAGGGTAAGATTAAGCTTGCCCACCGATTCGGAATTCACGTTGATGCTATCAAGTCTCAGTGTGTCGGCTGAATTAAGTGAGCCTACGGAATTAAAATCCAGATCGGTTATTTTTTTGATGTTGATATACACCTTCATTTTTGTTGAGCGGCTAACCGAAACTCCTTTTGCTGTTTTTACAACCAGTTGGTTACCATCATTGGTTACGGTAATGGTATTTTGAAGATTATCATCGGTTTCAACTTTTACCGATTCGTCTCCGCCGTTCTGCGAAATTTCAACCGGAAAAGTTCCGTCAACCGCTATTTTGGTGAAGGGGGTAACCGTTCTTTGCTCAGTGGTTACGTGTCCGTTTCCTCTTTTTCCGAACCGGTGGCAGGAAGAAAGAAATACAAGGGCCGTGGCGGCAAGCAGTACTAAATATGTTCTCATGGTTTTTGGTTTATATGGTTGGGTTAAAAGTCCTTGTCGTCGTTACTATCGTCCTTGTCCTTATCATCTTTGTCTTGTTTCTCTTTGTCTTCGCCATGATGATGCTTGTCCAACGTCTTAAGTTTCTCTTCCACATGTTTCAATTTCTTCTCTACCTTTTGCATGTGGTCGTCGTTATCCTTCATATCGCCACTGGCGTTTTTATGGTTCTCGCCGGCTATGCATTTTACCTTACCGTCCTCAACTGTCCAGGTGGTGTTGGCGAAATAGGTATCGTCGTAGTTAGGGTCGCCCTTAACGTTGGTAGACCATAGGTCAATGTTATCGGCAAAGGTTATTTGCTTGCCCTTAGGTACTGCAATCCTGATTTTCATTTTTTGAGCGCGCCATTTGCTGCTTTTAAGAATGTAATAGTCAAGCGGCAGTTTTAAAACAGAATCGGATTGGCTGAAAGCGTAAACAACCATTTGTGCATTTCTATCAGCATCGCCTATGTTTTTGCCGTGTGCGGTTATAATTTCCTGGATATAGAATGAATCATTTTCGGAAGCCATTAATTGCAATGAAGGTTTGCCTAGTGGTATGCGGCTGATATCGTTCAGGTCAAAGCCATTGATGATAATTTCGCCCTGTGGATTTACATTGAAATGCTCATCGATATTGTCATCCCAGTCCTTGCTTAGCTTTCTGCCGGCCGAATCGGTAAGCTGCACATACAGTGAACCATGAGATGGTTGCACCAAAACAATTTCCTGCTTTTGAGTGCTTGGTTGTTTAAAGTTACTGACCACTTTGCCAACCGAGAAGAATAAAAACAGAAGGCCTATTAACCAGCCGGCAAACAACCCCCATTTTAACCACCTTACCCGTGAGCGCTGACCTAACAATATTTTAAGACCCAAATAAATAAGTGCAATTAACGGAGTGGCCAGGAATAAAAGAAAGCCAAAGCTGAAATTGCGGATAACGGAACCCGAGTCGACAATGATGTGTGAGGCCTCATTATATTGAGTGCCACCCATTACATAAAAGGCGAAGAAACAGGCCGCCACAGCCACTAATAATATCATGGCAAGGAAGATATCGAACACAGCAAAAATCTTTAAAAACACACGCAGGATGGATAGTGTTGCATCCCATAGGCGCTCGAAAATGTTTTGCTCTTTTACAAAGTTGTGTACCGATTCACCGGCACGGCCGGCGGCTTCTTTAATCTCCTTCTCAATGGTGTTGATGTTTACCGGTTCGCCTTTCATTTGCAGCTTTTCGGCAGCAGTTTGGGCCTTAGGGATTATTACCAGTAACAGTATGTAAACAAACAGGATGGTACCGGATGTAAAGAAGATGAGTATAAGCGCAGCTATACGCATCCAAACAGGGTCGGCAATACCGAAGTAGTGGCAAAGGCCCGAAATAACACCGCCCACTTTAGCATCGTCCGGGTCGCGGAACAATCTTTTCTTTATAGGAGCAGTTGTTGCTGTAGAAGAAGAAGTAGTTGCACCTTGGGCGGAACCTGTGGTGGTGCCTGCTTCTTCGGTTTCTTCACCGGCTATATCTTCGGGCTTACCCATAGCATCGGTTACAAACTGAACATCTTCAACGCCAATTACCTCTTTGCTTTTTTCAAGCCGCTGGTTCAGCATTTCGGCTATACGTGCCTCAATGTCGTTCATAATTTCAGCGCGCTCGGCTTCGTTATTGAACTTTCGTTTAAGGGCCTCCAGGTAGTTATGAAGGAGTTCGAAAGCGTTCTCATCTATAATGAAGGCCAACCCTCCCAGGTTTATGTTTAATGTTTTTCTCATGACTTAGTTGATTTTTTGAGTTGGATGAATAATGTTGCTTACCGAATTGGTCAACTCAGTCCAGCTTTCGATTAACTCCTTTAATGAAGTTTTCCCTTCTTCTGTTAATGTAAAATATTTGCGTGGAGGTCCGGAAGTAGACTCCTCCCAGCGATAGGAGAGGAGGCCGTCGTTTTTTAAGCGCGTTAACAGGGGGTATAGCGTGCCTTCAACAATTAATAGTTTGGCTTCTTTCATTTTTTCAATAATCTCAGTCGGGTAATGTTCGCCGTCAGATAGTACTGATAGAATGCAGAACTCCAACACTCCTTTGCGCATTTGCGCTTTTGTGTTTTCTATGTTCATGTTATTCTATGTTTAACTCTGCTTTAAAATGTATGGTGTGCTTCTCTTTTCCGTTGTCGTCCGTAACGTTTATTTCAACATCCTTCAAGGCATTATTAATATCCTTTTCAAGCCTTTTAAGGTCTTTACCCTTTAAGCCGCTTATTACCACCTTACCGTTTTTATCGGTGTTGATACGGATGTCAATCTTTTCATCCTTTTTGTCTTTGTCGCCCTTGCCTGCAAAAGCGGCAAGGGGTAAAAGGGCTATAAGAAATATAAGTATCTTTTTCATTGGTTTGGTTTTTGTCTTTTTCGCTAAAAACTATCCAACTTGAAAATTGATTACCAAAACAAACTTTTGGTTTTCGCCCGGGGCTTTAACCTTCATGTTTTGTAGTTGGTCAATAACGTAAGCTTTTAGTTGCGGGTTGGCCGAGTTTATCTCGTCAACTTTTATTTTACCTGTTTCGTCTACCTCAACAATCGCTTTCACTTTGTTGGTTTCGCTATTGATTTCAATAAACTCAGGGCAGCTTATGTTCCTGATAATTTCGCGGCGAACGCTTTCTTTAGCATTTTTTTGAATGCTTGCATTGTTGGTTGCGCTTATAGCTACACTGCTGGTAAACAATAAGGCGGCAATAAGGGTGGTTGTGAGAATCTTTTTCATGGCGTTTTATTTTTTTAGTTATTTAAATGTTATACCGATTAGTTGACAATACAAAGATATGGACATAACACGGTATTATGCAAGACATAGTAGTATATATTTTTCATAACAGAGCTTAACTAATTGATTTTCAGCAAATAAAAATTTTATGAAAAATTTGGAAAGAGGATGGTTTTGGGCAATTAAAGCCGTTTTGGCGCAAATTACAACATGGATTATGCGTTGTTAAGCTCTTAAAACAACCTATAATTCCAACAATTACAAGATACTTTTTATAATTGCAGCCGAAATTGCAGAATTTGTTGTTTAGCCGGTGTCCACCACCCGGCGCTCCCGGGCAGCATACTTTATACTCTTTTTAAAATCAAAAAGCACCTATGAAAAAAGCACTTCTACTCGTAATACTTACTGCACTCATGGCCGGTTTGGTCTCTGCCCAAAAAGACTCGGTAAAAGTTCAACCGCGCAAACACCACGCATTAGATGCTATTAATGGAAATGGTTTCTATAATCGCGATTCAACATGGAAAATTGGTGGCTTTTTAGGTTTTACAGTTAGCCAAACAGCACTATATCAGTGGGCGCCCGGCGGAAGCAATAACTTTTCGTTTTTGATTGGAGCGAATGCTTATGCCAATTACAAAAAGAAAAACGTAGAGTGGTGCACTAACCTCGATTTAAAATATGGTATGGTGGCCAACGGTTTAATACGCGATGCGGGTTTGGCCTCACGAAATTTTCAGAAAAATATTGACGTGCTCCAATTAAGCACCAACGTAGGGTACCAGGTAAAAAAGGAGCTGTACATCTCGGTTAAAGCATCTTTTTTAAGCCAGCTTTCTCGCAGTTACGATTACTCGCAAACCGATACCACACAGGCCAGGTTCAGAAAATATACCGTATCTAAATTTGGTGCACCGGCGGTAATGACGCTGGGTTTGGGTTTAACATACAAACCGAAAGACTGGTTTACCCTATTCTTCTCACCTGCCGAAGGCAAATTAACTTACGTATCGACCGATGACGCGGGCCGCGATACTACCGGTCAATATCTGGGAACCGCATATCTTTCAAATAAATACTTTAGCGATGTGGATGAAACGCACTTCGGTTTAAAAACCGGAACATCCGTAATGGCTCAGTTTGGTGCCGAGTTAGATATCTTATTCCAAAAAGAAGTAGTAAAAAATGTTAGCTGGAAATCACACTTAAATGTGTTCGAGTCGTACACCAACAATAATTACAACACGGCAATGCCATTTTTCTATTCTGTACAAGATTCAATGGGCACTATTAATATTTCAACCAAAACCCAATACATACCCACTTTTACCTGGGACAACGATTTAGTGTTTAAGGTAAATAAGTTTTTAAGCGCAACACTTTCAACCCGCTTTGTTTACCAATACAACGCTATTACACCGGTTGATAAAGTTCACAACTCTAATGGAGCCAAAGGCCCGGATGGTCTTACCGATACAGACAAAAAAGGAGTATCAATAACCACCTACAACAAACTGCAAATATTCGAGCAGTTTGGAATAGGCCTGGCGTTTAAGTTTTAATCGCCAACGAAGAAATACTTGATAAGCCACTAAGTTTACTAAATTCTTAGTGGCTTTTTTACTTCTACGCGCCAGTTAATTTCCTAATAGTTGTGAACTAACGTATCCATTCGCCCCCCCTTACCCGTTTATTCACTAACCTGCACGTAAACGCAGGATTGGCTTAACATTTTTTTGATTTTAACAATTGTCATGGCGATTATTTTTGTTGCCCAATAAAAAACACCTATGGATATAATAGCAAGTAATTCACCCGTCGACATTGCGTCGCTTAACGAAAGGATAAACCGCGAAAGCGCATTTGTAGATGTGCTTAGCATGGAGCTTGGCAAAGCCATTGTTGGCCAAAAGTACATGGTGGAAAGATTGTTGCTGGCCCTACTAAGCAACGGCCACATTTTATTAGAAGGGGTACCAGGCCTGGCTAAAACCCTGGCCATTAAATCTTTGGCCTCGGCTATTCACGCCAAGTTTTCGCGTATACAGTTTACGCCCGATTTGTTACCCGCCGACTTAACCGGTACGATGATTTACAACCAGCGCGAAAACAATTTTATTGTAAAGAAAGGCCCAGTTTTTGCCAACCTGATATTGGCCGATGAAATTAACCGTGCCCCGGCAAAAGTGCAGAGTGCGTTATTGGAAGCCATGCAGGAAAAACAGGTTACCATTGGCGATGAGACTTTTAAATTAGAAGAACCGTTTTTGGTTTTGGCTACTCAAAACCCGATTGAACAGGAAGGAACTTACCCATTACCCGAAGCACAGGTTGACCGTTTTATGTTGAAGGTAGTTGTTACCTATCCTAAAAAAGAAGAAGAGAGATTGATTATCCGTCAAAACCTTGAGTTTGCCAACAGGCCTATTAACCAGGTGGTGAAACAGGAGGATATATTGAACGCCCGCAAAACCGTGCGCGATGTTTATATGGACGAAAAAATTGAGCGCTATATACTTGATATAGTTTTTGCAACCCGTAATCCAAGCGAATACAAACTCGATAAAATTAAGCCTTTCATAAATTACGGCGCTTCGCCGCGGGCAAGTATTAACCTGGCCTTAGCTTCAAAAGCATATGCCTTTATTAAACGCAGGGGTTATGTAATACCCGAAGATATACGTGCCATTTGTTTTGATGTAATGCGCCACCGTATTGGTTTAACCTACGAGGCCGAAGCCGAAAACATTACTTCGGAAGAAATTATCAGCGAAATATTAAATGCAGTTGAAGTTCCATAGTACCGGAATCCAATGTTGCAACCATTAAATACACTAAACCTTAATTTGTTTTTGTGATATAGGGGTGTCCCCGGTTCATTATGACAACCAAAGAAGAAAAGAGAAAGAAGCTTAGGCGCATTGCCATCAAAACCCGGAAACTATCTAACCAGATTTTTTCGGGCAGCTACCACTCTGCCTTTAAAGGAAAGGGAATTTCGTTTAGCGAGGTACGCGAATATCAGTACGGCGATGATATACGCACAATTGATTGGAATGTAACGGCCCGCCACGATAAGCCCTTTGTGAAAGTTTACGAAGAGGAGCGCGAGCAAACCATGGTGCTTATTATCGACGTTAGTCAGTCCTCTTTCTTCGGCACCCAAAACGAATTTAAAAACCACATTATTGCCGAAATTAGCGGGGTGCTGGCATTTTCAGCAATCACCAACAACGATAAGGTAGGGGTAATTTTCTTCAGCGATAAGATTGAAAAATTCATCCCGCCTAAAAAAGGAAAAACGCATATTCTGCGCATTATTTCCGAGATATATGATTTTCACCCGGTGCATACGGGCACTAACATTGGCGAGGTTTTAAAGTACTTCAATAATGTGGTTAAAAAGAAAAGCATTGCATTCCTTATATCCGACTTTATGAATACCGGCTTTAGCGATGCCTTGAAAATAGCTGGTAAAAAGCACGACCTTATTGGCCTGCACATATACGATGAGCGCGAAGCCGTGCTACCCGATATGGGATTAACGCGCATAATTGATACCGAGACGCTTCAGGAAATTTGGGTAGATACTTCCAACAAAAAAGTGCGCGATAATTATGCAAAGCTGTTTACTGAAAACCAACAACAGTTAAAACAGCTGTTTGGCAAAAGCGGTAGCGATTTAGTTTCGATAAGAACTGATGAATCGTACATTATAGCACTGATGAATATGTTTAAACGCAGGCAGGGAAAAAGATAACAGAGAGTAAACATGATAAGCAGGGCACATACAAATTTAGTTTGCAGGTTGAATCAATTACGGTTCGGCTTTTTGGCTGTGTTGTTTTTTGCAACTCTAATAGCAAATGCCCAAACCGCGATTGTAGCAACCCTCACTGTCGACTCGACTCATATTTTAATTGGCGACCATTTAAACGTTAAGCTGGCACTTAAGCATCCTAAAAACTTAAAGATTGCTATGCCGGTTGTAAAAGACAGCGTGGGC